>CAZDQM010000044.1:0-35614 GCA_964507825.1 uncultured Nitrosopumilaceae archaeon
CCCGACAAAGTCAAGGTAGCAAGATATCGTGGGGGGGGGGTACTCATCTGCCACTAGACTCGAAACTCACGGCAATCATATTGTGCCGTAACACACCAGATGACCTGCGCTTGTTGCCGCGCTGTGTAGATTCGGTGCGGCCGCATGCGGCAGAAATCATCTTGGGTTGTGATGGGCCCGAACCCACATACCCCGGATGCACCACAATCGCGGTAAGCCGGGATTCGAACTGGCGGCTACACGCGATGCATGTTTTGTATGAATGCATCAAGGCGGCCAAATATGATAAAATAATCCAAGTCAACGTAGATACCAAAATCAACTACAACATCCGACAAGTAATCCCGTACCTCGATTCACACATTCTATGTTTCGCACAGGAGGACTATCCGAAAACAAGTCTTTGGAAACACGTTATACTACGCTTGGCGCGTAAATACATTGGCCATACCAACGCGGGCGGCACGATGCTCCTAAACCGTAAAAAAATCTGGCAGTATATGGACAAAACCGAGATGCAATGTATAACCAATGGATTTGATACGATATTCACAGAGAGGTGCCCACATTATATCTCACGCCTAGTCTGCACCATAAATTCCGGCAAAACGCAAAGCGATCTGTATTGGCGCCAAGTAGAGTATGCATTGTGGCGCAAAGTGAATCGCAAGAGTTTTCCATGGATATCTTTGCTGTACGGGCAGATTGGCTTGATTCACGGGTACATGTGGCCAAATATTCATCGAAACAGCCCGTTAATACAGGATATTCTCAAATATGAAAACTATTATGAGTTTGCCATGTTTGGTAAGGATATCATGGAAAAGATAGTCAAGGTTAGAGGCGGTCCGGACTCGTCCTAGACCCCCGATGGGGCAGACTGATAATGTCACGCGAAACACTACATGTCGAGTAACTGTTAGCGTGGTTTTGAGATCATGATAATTTTTAGGCGCAGGTTCTGGATAGGATCAAAAATAGTCCAAACATCTAGGCACGACGTTAACAGTTACGTGATGGGCCGTGCCGGGCTATTTGGCAAATTTATCTGTGATTCAACTTTGTGGCATGAATATTGCATGGAAGACTCGTGGCCGAAGAGATGGCAGGGCTAGGTTTGGGGGCGATATCCTCATACTTTTATTGCTCTCTGATTCCTGATATCATCATGCAGTATTTCGTGGCTCTGCGCAAGGGGCAAAAGCGGGTCGAGACTGCCCGTGAGTACCTTAATCGACATCTCGACGGCAGGGCAATGCCTGCGCTGGCACTCAAAACCACACGTGGTAGTGACTGGACACCGGTCGGCGAGGAGAACCTCTTTGCCTTTGTGGACGAGTCCGCGGGATTCGTCTTGACAGATGACAGCGGTTACATACTGGCACTCGTGGATGGTGAAGGGTATTCAAAGAGTATAGCACAAGGGGTCACGGGACCGCAAAAGGAGATATTGCAGCAAAAATTCTTACAGGACGGCCTGACCGAATACAAGGGCAAGGTCATCCTTCCGGTCTGACCTGAAGAGTAACTGGCATCATGCAGGAGAATCTGCAAGCCGGCAAATCATCATGTTTGATAATGTCAACTTTACACAGATATTGCATATCGTTGCATGATATGACGAGGACTCGGCTGACACCTCTGCCTAGCCTTTTGCTCTCCTGATCTGCTCGGCAACCATGGGCAGAAATGCCCCAACATCTGATACTATTCCTAGGGCCTGCCACGTGCCCCTGTCCATTAGCTTGGTGACTGTAGGCTGATTTATGTCCACCACGATCACCTTGACATCAGCAGGCAGCATGTTTCCGGTTGCGATTGAGTGCAGCATAGTCGACACCATGATTACCATCTTTGTACCTTTGAGGATCTTTTTGTACTCTTTTTGCGCCCGGGCGATGTCGGTAATCACGTCTGGTAGTGGGCCGTCGTCCCTTATCGATGCCGCCAGTACAAACGGCACGTTGTTTTTCACGCACTCGTACATGATTCCGCTTGTAAGCTTGCCGGTTCTTACCATTTTTGCAATAGAGCCGGCCCGGAACACGGAATTTATGGCATCCATGTGGTTCCTGTGACCGCGTATGGCCAGGGTACCGTCATGAACATTCATTCCAAGCGACGTGCCTAGCGTGGCATATTCGATGTCATGTACTGCAAGCGCATTTCCTGCTAGGACTCCCTGAATGTATCCTTTTTTTACAAGTTCGGCTACGGCCGGCGCCGCTCCGGTGTGCACGATCGCGGGGCCGCCAACTAGAACGATCTTACCGCCCTCCTTCCTTGTCTTTATCATATCTCGCGCAACCTGCCTTGCAATGTGGCGGGTGGGCCGCTCACTTGAGCTGCTACTGCCCATAAACTCAAAGACGTTTGCCCCCTCACGCGGCCTTTCAGGAGGCGTGATCTTTACTCCGGCGTCCCCCGTCACAATCATGTCGCCCTTTTTGATGTCACGTATTGGAACGCACGAGGCGCGTCCACCCTTTACGACTATACACTTGTCCATCATCATGTTATCCACCCGAATCCACCGGCCGTCGTTGAATATGTGGGTTCGATTGTTTGTCGTGCTGTAAAATTTCTCCGGCAACACCATGTCCCTTTTTGCCGCCACGAGGTTGATCTCCTTTTGCATGGGTGATACTGCCCCCTGTCTGTATACTGCCTCCATTATCCTGTTCAGCTGGCCCTGACTTTTTGCATGGATCACAAGCTTGACAAACGACGGGTCAAGCTTTCTTTTTCCAACGCGCATCTCTAGTACGTCAAACTCACCGTCAAGCTCCATGATTATGTCAAAAATTTTAGTCAGGATTAACGAATCAATCAGGTGCCCCCTGACCTCGATCTCCTCGCTAAACGCTGCCATGACAGCCGTACGGCTCATGAATACAAAAGCGTTACCAAGTCTGCTACGTACAAGGTCAGGTCGTCAGACAAGGCGTCACGGGTGGATGCCGTCCCGTTTGCATCAGACAGAATTATGAGAGGATGTCATGCGCTGTATCTGTCCGAGTCTATCGCGCGGTCACAGGCATGGTCTCTGGAAGGGGTTTTACCGGATGGAGGGGCTGCAGGGACATCTGGGACGAGGTCGGTAAAGTAAGCGGGCGCAGTTGCCGCCGGGATGTGATAAACCGATACATTAATGGTGGCATTTGAGTCAGTCGCGGCAGGGTCGGGACGGGTGGAGCCGGCATCTACATCGCAACGTAGTCAAATACGAAATACCGCGAACCATCGGGGTTTACGAGCGAGTACGGCACGTCACCGGCGTTCTTGGTGACGTCCCATCTGCCCCTGCCAAGGATCGACTCGAGGAGCGCCCTGCCTGAAGATACACCCTGCCTGAAGATACACCCTGCCTGAAGATACGCCCTGCCTGAAGATACGCCCTGCCTGAAGATACACCCTGCCTGAAGATACACCCTGCCTGAAGATACACCCTGCCTGCGGCAGGTTCTCGCAAACGTCACTATGACAACACTCGTAAATTCACGTACCATTATATCATCTTCCAAATTCGCAAGAGCCACCAGCGTCAAGATCGCCCTCCTGCTCTGGCAATACCTTATCCAACGGCATTTTGCATTGGTTGCGCTTGACCATATACAGTTATTTTACTGCCATACCGCAATGATACGGCAATGGACATACCGGAAATGGCAATCGAACTGTACGGAAGGCCGAAAAGGATTCTGAATGGACTGCTTGCAGAAGGGTTTTGGCATTTTGCCTCAGGCAAGCACGATGACGCGCTAAGGTGCCTCAAAGAGCACATAAAGGTGAATCCGCGTGACGTGGAGGCGCACCATTTTTTGTCAGCGACCCTGTCCGAGATGGGTAGGTGGGAGGATGCCGCAAGGTGCGCCGACGTGCCCTGGGACAAGGAGAGGGAGATCCCGCACCTCCTGCTTGACCATGCCGAGGTACGACACAGCAAGGGCGAGTCTGAAAAGGCGCTCTTGACAATTGATGCCGCGGAAAAAGCAGGGGCCCATCCCTCCAAGGTATGCTATCAGAGGGGAGTCATTACATACGACATGTCCGCCAAGCCAGAACACGCAGACAGGATATACGAGGCGGCAAGGCACATAGCAGAGGCCTGCAGGCTAGACAGTGACAACTCCTCATACCACAGCACGGCCGCCAACATACTGCTGATGAAATACTATCAGGACAAGACAGACGACGACGCCCTCAGCGAGTCTATCCGGCACGGGCACGCGGCCCTCAAGCTCGGAGACAAGGAATATCAGACCCTCTTTAACTTGGGCCGCGCCTACATCAAGCTGAACGATTTTGAGACTGCGATCAGCTACCTTGAGCAGGCCGTAGCAAAGGACCCCGACGACGCCCTCGTGTACAGCATGCTTGGCTCGTGCATGGGAGGCCAGAATGGAAAGCCGCAGAACTACTACCAGAGGGCCGTGGAGCATCTGGACCGGGCGGTGGAGCTCGATCCATCCATTGACATGACGCATGACAAGGCAAGGGCGTTGTACAAGTTTGGGGACATCACGGGCGCGATAAGGCTTCTAGAGGCGCTGGCAAAGAGGCGCCCCGAGGACGTATTCGTATGGACGCGGCTCGGAGACCTGTACATAGACGCAGGTGACATCATGAACGCAAGCAAGTGCCTGATAAACGCCAACAAGCTGGATCCGAGCGTACCGACCCTTGCAGACCGCGGAATCGTGAGCGGACTGATGTCAAATGCCGCGATGCGGTACATGGAGAACAGGCTCGATGATGCGCTGGAGTGCATAGACGCGCACATCAAGGCCAACCCGAACGATGTCAACGCGCTCTACCTTAAGGCCCACGTACTTGAGGATATGGGTAGATGGCAGGACGCCATAGAGTGGCTGGATCAGGTGTGGGACACAGGATCTGCGACGCCCTCAAGGATGCTGATGAGGGCCCGACTGTATGGATGGGCCGGCGACGCGCAAAAGGCGTTTATGTTCATAGACAGCGCGCAAAAGGCAGGAGCGCCGCGCGCAGAGGTATACTTTAGCAAGGGGGCCGTCATGGACTATATCACGGACAGCGGGGGCGCTGACATGTTTGATGAGGCAGTGGAGTGCATGCTGGAGGCATGCAAGCTTGATGGCGATGAGGCCCGGTATCAGAGCGCCGCATCCCAAATCCTGATGACAAAGTACTATCGCGACGGCTGTGCCAACACTGACACAGTCAAAGAGTGCCTAAGATACGGGCAAAGGGCAGTAGAGCTTGGAGATAATAGTCATTCTACGTACTACAGCATAGGACATGCGTACGTGCATATGGGAGATGACGATGAGGCAATCAAGTATTTTGAACAGGCCATAATGGCATATCCGAACTTTACTAACGCAAAGGCAATGATTGGCACGATCATGTCGCATCAAAAAGGCAAATCTCCGGACCACTACAAAAGGGCCATTCGGTATCTGGAGGATGTTCTAAAAGAGAATCCGTCTGATGAATCGGCGCTCAACGACAAGGCGCTTGCAGAACGGATGCGGGCCGGAGATACGCAAGACGCGTAGCAAGCGTATGGACGTTGCATATAGGTTCAACAAGTTTGGTTATGATTCTCTTGGTAAATCTGATTTGGTATCGATCTAAAAGTGTCAGGGTATCAGGCTGCTTGCGCAACACTATCTTGCCAAGCTTTATTGGCATGTGTCTATATGAGCAGCGCCTTGCATGAATGTCAAAATAGGGCGGGCTACCAAATTCGCGCGTGATTACAAATACAACATTACACACTAGCCTGATAGCCCCTCTACAAGACGGCGTAAATGTGAACCTGATCCGCACTGCCTAGATGTATTTTACAATATACTGTAGGTAGTCAAGCCTGCGATTTCGCCATGTTGAGACACACGAGAACAGATTGCCCATAATCCCAATTCGTCTTTGCGGCCCTTATGCCGCCGCGTATTCTCCTGTGCATCGATATAGCGCAGGCCGCGTTCTGCCGCGTTGTTTGTGGGGAGTATGCGCGGATCCCTGACGAACCAGAACAGGTTGTGTAGAGTATTATGGAGCTTTTCCATGAATTTTTCGATCGCGTTGTGGCCGTTATACCTGCATATCAGCGCGCGAATCATACGAGGTCAGATCGACTAAGGTATGGTGCCTGAAATTTCAAAACGAATAACACATTCAGACTTGAATCACGAATCGACCTGAGTGTGTACATCTGCTACCGTATTTCATACCTCAAAATCATGCCGCCTTTGTGATATGCAGATATGTTGGCTTGGCGGTGCTAGAAAAGATCGACTGACTAGATGACCCTATACATTCTGACCAAAGAATCATTACGCGAAATGAATCGCCGTCATGGATGCATAGTCTGTATAGGTACATGATGTTGTGCGAGGTGGTCTGCTACGGGATGTCTTGCTGTTAATATAACGATAAAAACCTGATGAGAATATACAGTGTATATATTCAATTATACGGACTTTGTTTTTCCTTGATAATCTGCGGGGATTTGTTGGAAATCTGTGATTGCGCACAGGATACAATCATGTTTTTAATATTTTACTTGCAATCAAATCCAGCGTCATCTTTGGATCTGCCCTGCCCCTGCTCTTTTGCATCACCTTGCCGACTAGATAGTTGACCGCCTTGGGGTTGGACCTTGCCTCCTCTACGGCGTCTGGCTCTTCTTCAATCACGTCGGCGATTAATTTCTCTAGTTCCGCGGAGCTCGAGACTCCGCCTAGGCCCAGCCTCTTGACGGCCTGACGGGCGTCCTCCCCCGTCCTTACAATCTCACCGAGCACGCTTTTTGCAGAATTGCGGGAGATCTTACCAGCTGATATCATGCCTGATATCTCTGCAAGATGCTTCGACGTCAGTCTTGATGCAACGCGTCCCCCTCTTGCATCTACTAGTCCAATGACATCGGTCGTTATCATGTTTGCAATCTCCTTTGCATTATTATTATCACGCGCCCCCTCAAACAGGTTCGAGTAAAATCTGTCTGAAGACAGGACGTCTGCAACCTGCGGCGCAATTCCGTATTCTGTAACGTACCTCTCTTTTTTTGAGCTTATACTCTCCGGCCTCTCCTTTCTAATCTGCTCCATTATATCCCGGCCTATGCGGACCCAGGGAATGTCGTGTTCTAGCATGTACCTATAGTCCATGTCCTCCTCCTTGCTCCTTGCCGGAACCGTGATCTTCCGCCCGTCGTCCCAGTGCCGCGTCTCTTGTTCCACGGGGATGCCTCTAGACGCGAGACTCTCCTGCCTGATAATCTCGTATTCAAGCGCCTTTTCTAGATCGTGAAACGAGTTGATGTTCTTGATCTCTACCTTGGGCCCGTCGCCTATCGATATGTTGCCGTCGGCCCTCATGGCCCCTGCCATGCCGGGATCTGACACGTCAAGGTTCTCCAACAGGTCAGATAGCACGTTTAGGAACAGTCTTACCTCGCGCGGACTCTTAAAATCCGGCTCTGTTACAATCTCGACTAGTGGAACGCCGGCCCTGTTATAGTCTACAAGTGTAATCCTAGTCTTCTCAGAGGCGCCCTCGTAGATTATTCTTCCGGGATCCTCTTCTAGCTGTATCCGGCGAATCCTGATTGTGCGATCCCTTATGGACACCCTGCCGCCGGCGCCGACGCTGGTATCCCCGTATGCATCTAGCTGGGTAATCTGAAAGTTTTTTGGCAGATCTGGGTAAAAGTAATTTTTCCTGAAAAAGGCGATTCTCTCCGGTGTCTTGCAGTCAAGCGCCCCCGCGATTGCGACTGCTTTTTTAACTGCGGCCCCGTTGAGCCTTGGCAATGTACCGGGCAGTCCAAGGCAGATCGGACACGTGTTGGAATTTGGCTCACAACCCCTGTAATCTGCCCTGCACGGGCAAAATAATTTGCTGTTCAGGTGCGCCAGCTGGCAGTGGATCTCAAGGCCGATCCTAGTCATAGCGGGACCTCCGGCATCTTGGCGGCACTTTGTAGCGCACATGCGGCCTGCAACACCCTTTTGTCATCCATCGTATGACCCATGATCTGTATTCCGACTGGCAAACCGTCTACGATATCAAAGGGAACCGAGATTGCAGGGCAGCCAGTCATGTTTGCAGTCACCGTGTTCATGTCCACCAGAAACAGTGATACTGGATCGTCTATCTTGGAGCCAAGCTTGAACGGCCGGATTGGAACCGTCGGGGACAGCATCATGTCCACGGACTCAAACGCGCGGTTGACCTCCCTGGCAAGGCGGTTTTTGACCTTGAGGGCCTTGAGAAAGTACCTTCCAGCGTATCCGGCCGACGGGACAAAGCCGCCTAGGATCATCCTGCGGGTCACCTCGGGTCCAAATTCACTTCTTGCCTTTGAGATGTATGCCTTGAACTCGTATCCCTCCATCGGCAGGTTATAGCCGTAGCGTAGGTTGTCGTATCGGGCCAGATTGCTTCCGGCCTCCGTCGACGTGATGGTATAATATGCGGCAACCGAATAATCTACCATGCCAAGCGAGATCTCTTGGCATTGTGCACCCATACTTTCTAGGCTCGAGGCCGCGCGCCTAGTTGAGGCAGCTACATCATCGTCGACATCGCCACTAACCATCTCCTTTATGACACCAAATGTCATCCCATCCGCGCCGGCATCTATACCGTCTAAATAATCAATGTTTTTTTCGTCAATGGTCGTAGTATCATTTGGATCATATCCGGATATTACATTAAGCAAGAATGCCGCGTCCTCGACGGTCCTAGTCAGCGGGCCAATCTGCTCTATGCTGTTTGCATACGAGATCAGGCCATACCTACTGATCATGCCGTACGTGGGCTTGTATCCGACTACCCCGCAGAAACTAGCCGGATTCCTGACCGAACCTCCGGTATCTGAGCCCAGTGACGCTATGCACTGCCTTGCCGCTACCGCGACGGCGCTGCCGCCCGATGATCCGCCGGGCACGTATTCTGTATTCCACGGGTTGCGGCTGGGGCCGTACGCGCTGAATTCCGTAGTCAGTCCCATGGCAAACTCATCCATGTTGGTCTTTCCCACAAGTATTGCATCCTGGTCGCGTAGCCTTGATATCACGGTGGCGTCATACGGGGACACGTAATCCTCTAGCATCTTTGACGCGCACGTCGTGCGCGCATCCCGGATGCAGATGTTGTCCTTGACTGATATCGGCATCCCGTAACATGCCCCTACATCTTTACCTGTTTTGATCTTCTCGTCTATGGCGCGCGCCTGCTTTAGAATTGTATCATATACGTCAAGGTACGCATGAAGTTTTTCATCGTATTTGTTTATCTGCTCTATGGTCGCCGCGGCAAACTCTTCTGCGGTAAAATCGCCTGATTTTACCCCATTTACATAATTTAGCGCGGATATTGACAGGTCCAACTACATCATCTTTGGCGCGCGCACGTATGTCCCGCGATAATTCTTTATTCTTTGAATGAGGGTATCTGGATACTCGATATGCTCGTCGGCGCGCAGTCGGTCGACTGGGACATCTGGTATATTGACCTCTTCATCATCTGCACCCGCGCGGTCCAGAATTTCAAAGTATGCGAGCATCTTTTGGACCATGTCAATATACTCTTCATGATCTGATAACTCGATCCTCATCAGGTCGGCGACTCTTTCTATCTCTTCTCTGGAAATCATGTTGTTACCTACGGTGTCAGCCTGTCTATATCCCTTGGATAAAACGTCACGTCCCTTATGTTTTCGGTGCCAGTCAGGGCCATCATGAGGCGCTCTAAGCCGATGCCGCACCCTGCATGGGGCGGCATGCCATAGTCAAAGGCGCGCAAGTGATACTCAAATGAGTCCGAACTCATTCCCTTGTCCCTCATCCTAGATGATAACTCGTCTCGGTCTTCGACCCTAGTACTACCCGATGAGATCTCTAAATCACCAAACATCAGGTCAAATGACTCTGATATTTTTTCATCACTCTTTGCTGCCTTGACATAAAACGGCTTGGGTCCAAGGGGCCAGTCCTTGATAAAGTAAAACCCCTCCAATCCTATTTTCTTTAGGTCTGAAGGGTATAGGTCGTCTCCAAACTCGGTCTTGGCGCCGGACTCTTGCATTTTGTCTACAAGGCTGGCGTACGTGTATCTGGGAATGGGGTCCGATACCTTGGGTACCTGGAATCCGTCGTCATGCAGTTTTGCAGAGTATTCTGACGCGGCACGAGATGCGGCGCGTACCAGTGATTCAGTCCTGTCCATTATGTCGTTGTAATCGACAAAGGCCTCCTCCATGTCTATGGATATGGCCTCCGAAAGGTGCCTGTTGGTCCTCGATGACTCGGCCCTGAATATGGGCGCAATCTCAAACACCCTTTCAAGGCTCATCACCAGCTGCTCCTTGTACAGCTGCGGGCTCTGGGCTAAGAATGCCTGTTTGTTGTAATAGAATATGGGAAATAGTGCGGCGCCTCCCTCGGTTGCAGTGGCGATTATCTTCGGCGTGTTGATCTCGGTAAATATGTCTTTATAAAAATAGTCCCGGACGGATTTTAGCACCATGCTGCGTGCGCAAAAGACGTGCATCAGCGCGCTGCGCCGCAGGTCGATTGGCCGGACCTCTAGGCGGGTATCGATGTTTTTTACGGTCTTTGCCTGCGGCTCAAACGGTGGAATCTTGCTGACCTCTGAGAATATTATCAGACTCTCTGGCGCCACCTCGACGCCACTGGGCGCCTTGGCGGATGCGCGTATGCTGCCAGTTACGCATATTGAAGAGTGCGGCTTTAGCCTGCATATGTTATCGTACACGTCGTCTGGGCAGCTTTCTTTTTTTGCAACCACTTGAATCTGGCCGCTCTTGTCTCTGATGCTGAGAAATGATATGTTTCCATGCCTTCTGACGCTTGATATCCATCCCATTACTGTTATCTTTTGCCCCTCCATCGATGATTCTATCTTGTTTGAATAATGCGTTCTTCTAATATCTCCGAGATTCGTCCCGTCCACCACCTGACTTGTTGCGCATTCAAATTTAATCTAATCGGTGTGGGAACTATGTTTCCTAATTCGCCATCTATAGCGACGCTCGTAAATATCACAAAATCGATGATATGGTAAGGATTTCATCGATTTGTCAAAAAGTATGAGAAAATGACACCACCAGAACCAAGATGACGAATGCGTCGATACCATGATTTTAATTCTGCCATCTCTGATCCGCGTCATGGCTCTGACTGAGAGGGAGAGGCTTGTAGCCATGATTGCAAACGGAATCACGGCATACTTTTTCTATTCGAGGGAAGGCAAAATAACGGATAATGTGACCATATTTGACTTTGTACTAGACGCGATACCCGAGAATCTAAAGCCGCAGATCACCGCGGATCTGATCGACGAGGTTTTCGCCCATGTCTCCAAAGCACATTCATAAATACTCCTGCCCTGACATCAGCATACGATGACTGCGATTGCGACTCTGGGCTCGCACTGTTCCCTGCAGGTGTTAAAGGGCGCCCGTGACGAGGGATTAAAAACAATTCTAATCTGCGAGAAGAGAAGGGAGAGGCTTTATCGTAGATTCCCATTCATTGATGATATTATACTAGTGGACTCGTTTTTAGATCTGCTTGATCAGGAATGCATGCAAACCCTGAACCAGAATGATGCGGTCCTAGTACCACACGGCACGCTAGTCGCGCAGATGAGCTCCGAACAGATAGAGTCCATAAGGGTGCCCGTATTTGGCAACAAGTGGATTCTACGATGGGAGTCAGACAGGGAGATGAAGGAGCGCCTGATGAGGGAGGCAGGACTGCCTGTTCCAACCCCAGTCTCCGGCCCTGATGACATAAAGAATATGGTAATAGTAAAGAGGCAGGGCGCGGCAGGCGGCAAGGGCTACTTTATCGCCTCAAGCGCACAAGATTATGAGAAAAAACGTCTGGGACTAGTCAGGGACGGTATAATATCGGATGATGAAAAACTATACATTCAAGAGTATGCGGCAGGCGTCCTAGCATACCTTCAATACTTTTACTCGCCGCTGACCGGCAAGCTAGAGTTTTACGGAATAGATAAACGTCACGAGTCCGATATCGAGGGCCTTGGGAGGATTCCTGCCGAACAGCAGCTAAAAAGCGACAAGGTGCCGTCGTTTAACGTGATTGGAAACAGTCCGATGGTATTGCGCGAATCGCTGCTAGACAAGGTTTATGAGATGGGCGAGGGGTTTGTCGAGGCCTCTGCAAGGCTAGTCGGACCGGGAATGAACGGGCCGTTTTGCATCGAGGGTGTATATGATGAGAATGCCAAGTTTACGGCCTTTGAGTTCTCGGCGCGAATCGTCGCCGGGACCAACATCTACATGGATGGCTCTCCGTACTCGACACTCTTTTACGATGAGCCGATGAGCATGGGACGCAGGATTGCGCGGGAGGTAAACCTTGCAAAAGAGTCCGGTCGGCTTGATGCTATTACCACGTGATTATACGGGATGACTCGTGTACGCGTGATCATGGTATCATGATTTTACCTTGGCGCCGTGTTGCGGCTTTGCAATATACTTGTCGCGTATTCTGACACTTGTCCAGTCTATTACCAGCACTGTTACTAGCACCACGAGCATGAATATTGCCGCCTTGCCGTATTCAAAGAATTTTATGTAGTTTATTATGTAAAAGCCTATTCCGCCGGCACCTACGATTCCAAGGATGCTAGTCTGCCTCACGTTATAGTCAAACATGTACAGCATGTGGCCTAGGAGGTGGGACGCGGACTCTGGAATCACGACGTACCGTATCAATTGCGCCTTGCTCACGCCGATCGACGTTATCGCGTCGACGGGATCTGAGTCTATGGCCTCGATGGACTCGTACTGCAGCTTTGCCACGAATCCTATGGTGTACATTATGATTGCCAGTATGCCTGCAAACGGACCTAGCCCGATCATGATTACAAATAGGATGGCCCACAGGATGGAGGGAAACGTACGCACCGCCGCGAGTATGGCGCGCATTGGCGCGTATACCCACTTGCTGTTTAGATTTCTAGCCGCAAGCAGGCTTAGCGGCATGGCTATGGCGACGCCTGCAATGGTGCCTACAAAGGCCATCTGGATGGTCTCAAACATGGAAAAAAACGCGGTCTGGAACAGATCTAAATCTGCCACCTCTATGGACATCTCTTCTACAACTATTCCTATGTTTCCAAAGCCGTCTACAAACTCGGCGGGGTCGGCACCCATGTTGATTGAGACGACGACGACTAGGGCGGCCACCGTTCCGACTAGGAGGTTATTTTTCGGGTTCATCCGAATACATCTCCATTATCTCCTCCCTGGTGAGGTTTCCCGTATGAAAGTCCACTATCTTGTCCCCCTCGACGCCTATCTCGAGGATTTTTTCACCCTCACGGATCACGGCAACCTTGTTTGCATACTCTAGGGCCAGCTGCATGTCATGATGTACCATGATCGCGGTAAGGCCGATCTTTTTTTGCGCGTCGGCTATTAGATCCATTATCCCCTTGGCCGTAACCGAGTCTAGCTCGGATACGATTTCATCTGCAAGCAGGATGTCCGGTCTTTGCATCAGCGCCCTGGCGATTGCGACTCTGCGCCTCTCGCCGCCGCTTAGCATGTAAGTCATGCGCCCAGACTTTTCAGACAGGCCTACCATGTCTAGAATCTTACCTGCCTCGTAAAGCTCCTCACTTGGAAATGATTTGAAAAATGATTGCATGGCACCCATCCTTGGCAGCGCGCCGATTAGAACATTTTCAAGTACGGTCAGGTTCTTGACTAGGCCTAGATTCTGCGGAATGTATCCTATTCTATTTAGCCTCTTTTTGAATTTCTTCGAGCTTGTATCTGGCGCGTCATAGTCGACCCTGACGGCGCCCCTGCTGGGAATCATCATGCCGTTTATGAGCTTTACCAGGGTGGATTTGCCGGAGCCTGAGGCGCCAATTACGGCATAATTCGTACCGCGTTCTATTGACAAACTGACGCCCTTTAACGAGTAATTTTTGCCATCATATGATGCCCAGACGTCGTTCATCTGGATTATGTTAGCAACCGAGATTGTGTGACGCTCGGCTACCTGGGCAATCATGTGTTTTACAGTCCGTACCGGTTTTTATTTACTCTTGTCATACTTGTCGAGGATCTTTTGATCCAGCCCAGTCAGCGCGTCGATAAAGCTGCCAAAATCGCCTATGTGCATCCCGGTCGTAGTCGGTAGCAACGCATCGGCTCCGTACAGGTCCACTAGTATCTGATTGTTTTCGTCCTGGTTCAGGCCGACAAGCGCATCGACTAGTGCCTGCTTGGTATTCTCGGACATGCTCTTAGATACCACAAACACGTGTGATGGTACGGGCCCTACGGTATCTGCCGGACGCAGCTGTTTTTGCTGGTCCAGATCAAGGTATTTTGCAGGGGCTATATCCGAACCAAAGGCCGCATCCACCTTACCTTCTAGTAACAGTACTAGCGCCGCCCTATAGCCGCCTGCAAACGTATAACTCTCAAAAGAGTCTGCTAGTGCGCGTTCTAGCGCTATTATATCATCGCCCTGTACGTCTATGGTGCCGCCGGTGACTAGTGTTCCCATGGGCCTTACGAATCCGGACGAGCCGGTTATGCTGGTAAATGCCACGCGCTTGCCTACGGTATCCTCTAGGGACTGGATCTGGTCGTTGTCGGCCTTGGTCCATACGGTTGCCTGGTAGTTGATTTTGCCTGCAACGACCTCTGCTAGGACTACCTCGGCCCCTGATCTCTTGTGTGCGATCCAGCCGGGACCAGTATCCATAAACGCCCCGTCTACATGTCCGAACTTTATACCCTCTATTATGGACTCGTAGTTTGTCGGGATTACAAGCTGTACATCTACACCGGGCATCTGCTTTTCGAGGTACCTCTCAAGTGCCTCGGCCTTTGGGGTCAACTCGTCTGCCTTTTCGACAGGAATAAAGCCGATTGTCAGCGTGTCTACATCGGCGCCACCCATTATACTATAATCCTCTATTACAATTATCTGGTTTTCTACAAGGTGCTTTATTGCATTAAGAAACTCGCCATCGGTTATGACTCCATCCGCCCAGAACTTGGCGGTATCCTTTATCCAGCCTGGTACACTGTTATCCTGTGCTGATGCTATTGGGAATGCCGCTATGAGCGCCACAGTTACGGTGGCAAGAGTGTATAGTGCGAGTTTTTTCTGATTCATATTGAACACGATAGATAATCGCCTTGTATTTAAACGACAGTTACATTACATGCCTTTGGAATAATTACTTGTTTGAATAGAGATTGAGCACCGGTTCCATATTCATCATTGTGATCTCGACTTTACCTATCCTGCTTCTGTACTCTTTTATCTTCTTGCCGTCAGAGACGTTGAATTTCTCAATCTCTACTAGCGCAAGATCCTCTAGTGTGGACAGCGTCTTGTACACTGTCGATATTGAGATGTTTAATTCGTTGGCAATCTGTGACGCGTCCTTGGCGCATTCCTTTACGGAGAACAGAACGGCGCGCGTGCAGACATTTGTCAGCGACTCGATTATCTTTTGGGTTATATCAAACTCGCTTAACTGGATGATGCTTGGCTTTGACATGGCAGATCAGTTGGGAATCAGGCTCAGAACCGGTTCTGGCTTTTTGATAAAGATCTCCGCCCGGCTTATCCTGCTTTTGTACACCTTGTAGCGCCTTCCTCTCTCGGTGATGGCGTATTTTTCCACCATGACCAGAGCTAAGGCGTCAAGCTCGGCTAGTTTCTTGTATACGGAGCTTAGTGGAATGCGCAGCTTTTCAGAGAGC
Organism: uncultured Nitrosopumilaceae archaeon; assembly: GCA_964507825.1. Classification (GTDB taxonomy): domain Archaea; phylum Thermoproteota; class Nitrososphaeria; order Nitrososphaerales; family Nitrosopumilaceae; genus JAWVZS01. Next base: position 15,788 of record CAZDQM010000044.1, read on the forward strand.
TCAGATGCGGTCTTGCCCTTTTTGATTATGGTAAACAGGATCGACCGGGATTCGACGTCGGCAAGTGACTCTATGACCTTTTGGTTGACGTCGTATTTCTTGAGTTGTGGTAGCGTGTGTCGTCTTGCCATGCCTATGATCATACGTGCAGTTATTTAAATCCGTTTCATCATTCTAATTCCATGGTTTGAGAAGATATAATCATGGCGTGGGTTCCGCACGGACATCTCTCATGAACCTTTCTTGCGAATCATCAATTATGGTCAATGTCTCGTATACCCGAATCGGCACGGACATCTCTCATGAACCTTTTCCAGAGCATCCCAAGTATGAGCGGCAACGTGATCCAAAACGACGTCACTCCAATTACCGATGCTACCCGGAAGCTGTCAAGAAAGGCCGTTGGCGCCAACGACGCGCCGTCAGGATTTGCAGGCATTATTACAAAGACGGTCGTTATCAGTGCGGCGTACCCGGATATCGCGACAATGCGACGGCCTCTGCGAATCCTCTTTCCGACCTGGTAAAATAACACGACGCCAAGCCCGGATATGGCGATAAACGCGATATACAGGAGCGTTCTGATCTCCAGGGTATCCGCGTCACCTGTTGCCGGGGGATTTGCCGGGTATTTCAGGAACGGAATCAAAAAGACGACCAGCCACATTATCGCTGCTAGCACTGCGGCCTTTTTCACGTCACTGTTACCGGGCAGGACGTGCCGCGACAGCACAAAGACGATTCCAAACATCGAGCCCATTGCAGTTCCGAGTATGACGCCGGCAAGCACATGTCCGCCCCTCTGCCATTCTCTGTATGAGTCATGGGCTCTCCAGAACTCGGCGGCATCCTTGATGTCCTCGGATGCAAATATGGCCTGGCTTTCGGCGTCGACGGCCGCATCAATATATGGTCCTATGATGCCCATGTTGACTGCCCCGTGAATCAGACCTGCGCTGCCGCCAGATATCAAAACAATAGTGATAAAGATGAGTCTCTTCATGATGCTTAGTGGCAGGGCAGGCCTGCGGCATGCCTCATGTCATGAGTCAGCTCATGTAGAAACATTGGATCGACGCCGGATTCGGCAAATACTGTACCGATTATCTGCCCGTGATCAAAAGCGCCAATGAAGATGCCGGAGACAAATACTAATCCTAATATGATGATTGACAGAAACGGTGTTTTATTTCCTGTTATCGTGGTTAGCTTTGATTGAGACAACTAGTGAAAACATCGGTTGAAGTTATTTAAATATTCGGATAATTTGTCCAATTTTTATATTGGATGATTCTATGTATGGTTCTGAAGTCAGATATAGACATACTGCATGGCATTGCATCTAGAAAGGGATCGGGTAAAATTCTGACGTTTGGAATACCACATGTCTTCAAGGCACTGCAACTGCTCTACAAAAATCACTTCGTCAGTAGATCTACATTTTGCCATGAGCTCAATGTAGGCGAGGGGGCAGTCAAGACGATGATTCTGCACCTAAAGACCGAGGGACTAGCCGACTCTGCGCGTGCAGGTACATTTTTGACCGACAGGGGCAAGATGCTGTCAAAATCACTCCTAGCCGTCATTGTAGGTGAGGCCGTCGTCGGTAGGTCAAAGTTGTGTAGCGGGCATGGTCATGCCGTGCTGCTAAGGGACTCTGCGCATGCGATACGAACGGGCCTAGAGCAGAGGGATTTTGCGGTCATGTACGGGGCATCGGTCGCGCTGACGATGATATTTGATGGCGGCATGTTCTTGTTTCCCGGCGAGGCCGGCGATGCCCTAAGCAAGGACAAAAAAACACTTGGCGCGTTGATGTCCATGGAGCCAAGGGACGGCGACGTTGTAATAATGGCGTCTGCAAACGATCCATTCGTGGCAGAGATCGCGGTAAAGAATTCAGCACTAGGTACGATAACATCACTATAACCCGGACGTCCTTTTGTACTTGTTACATTCACCTGAATGCCTTGGCAGTTACTGTACCATTTGTTCTTGTGCACCGAGTCTTGCAATTCTGTTATACGATACTAGTACAACTTTGCAGTTTTGATCGGTTGTAAAAGATATCCATACACTTGGCTCAACCACTGAACCGGCAGGGACAAAATCTATTTACAATGGAAATCCTGTCGATGGTCATGAACACGTCCATTATGATTGCGGCACTACTTGCCGCCGGAATCATAACGGGAGTATCATTGGCATATTATCCACAAAATGACTCCGATGATGGTAATCTTACGGCGGCAGATCTAAGATCTGATGGATCGCCAATAAGGGGCAGTCCGGACGCGCCCGTCACAATTCTGGAATACGGCGATTATCAATGTACGTTCTGTTACCGGTTTCATCAGACCACACTGAAGGTACTGCAGGAGAAATATGTCGATGATGGCCAGGTGAATGTTATATTTCGAGATTATATACTCAATGGAGCCGACTCACTGCTGGCCGCAGAGGCGACTCACTGCGCAGGCGATCAGGGAAAATACTGGGAATACCACGATAAATTGTACGAGAACTGGGGCGGCGAGCGGACCGGATGGGTCACGCGCAGTTCCCTTTCGGGGTTTGCCGCGGCCGCAGGCGTGGACGGGGCAGAGTTTGACGACTGCATGGACAGGCAGGTACACAGGCAAGCGATACTAGACATGTACAAGGATGGGCAGGCCGCCGGCATAGACGCGACGCCGTCGTTTTTCATCTTCAATGATGAGAAGATCATCAAGATAAGGGGCAATCAGCCGCTAGAGGTCTTTGAAAAAACGATAGCCAGGCTGACAATCAATTAATATGAACATAAAAGCCCCCTTCGTACCATGGGCAAGATCAAGATTGAAAAGCAGGACTCGTTGCAGATGTACAAGATCAGAAAGACGCTTGATGAGCTGTCCCAAAAGACTGGCAGGGGTACAGAGCTTATCAGCGTATACATACCAAAGAGCAAGCAGCTCCATGAAATAATTGGCACGTTGCAGCAGGAGCAGGGCACCGCGGACAACATAAAATCGGATCTGACTAGGAATCACGTAGTCGACTCTCTTGGCAAGGTAATACAGCGCCTCAAATTATACAAAAAGACACCCGAGCGGGGCCTTGTCGTCTTTTGCGGGGCGCTGCCTTCAGAGGAGGGAGGACCGCTTGGAAGCGAGGTAGTCCGGGCCTGGGAGATCGACCCACCCAAGGACCTCAAGCAGTACCTGTACCGGTGCGACGACCACTTTCACGTGGACATACTCAAGGACATGCTCAAGGATGACAATCTAGTAGGGTTCCTAGCACTAGATGCCAAGGATGCCGGATGGGGCCTGCTATACGGTGACAAGATCGAGGTGCTGACCCATACGTCTTCAGGTGTAGCCGGCAAGCACAGGCAGGGTGGACAGTCCGCCAAAAGATTCCAGAAGCTTAGGGAGATGGAGCTCACATACTACTTTAACAGGGTGGCCACGGTAACGCGCGAGTACTTTATCGACATTTATCCCATCAAGGGCCTGATTGTCTCGGGGCCCGGCCCCACCAAGGAAGACTTTGTCAATGGGAGTTATCTGGAGTACAGACTCCAGAACATGATAATATCCACGATAGACTCCTCGTATGCTGGCGAGGAAGGCATAAGAGAGGCCTTTACCAAGTCCGGCGACATCCTCTCGGACTTTAGAATGGTAGAGGAGAAGAGGATCGTCGAAGAATTATTCCGGAATATAAACTCCAATACGGGCCTTGGCGCGTACGGTCTAAGTGAGGTGATCGGGCTACTCAAGAATAATACCGTAGACGTACTAATTGTTACTGATGACGCGGACCTGTACCGGGTTGAATCCTCCTGCAGGCGATGCGGTCACGTGACTGATGACATTGTCAAAAGAAACATGGTAATTCCAAAAAAGACCGAGTTTTCAAATATGCCGTGTCCAAAATGCAAGTCTGCGGGCTCTGATATTCGGGAGCAAGATGTAGTCGATTACCTTGCGCTTCTTGCAACTAAGACCGGATCCAAGATCGAGGTCATTTCTGGTACTGCAGAGCACGGCTCCATGCTTGCAAGCCTTGGCAAGATAGGGGCCATCCTGCGGTACAATCCCGGGCACGCGGGCCGTTCACATATGTGACCTTATATCTGATGCAATATGTGCAAGCTGTGAATCTTTGATAATGCCTCTCTTTGTCCAGTTGGTACTCGTGCGCATGTATCTGGGAATTATGTGCACGTGCACATGGCCTATAATCTGCCCGGCTTCGGACCCATTGTTCTGCCCTAGGCTAAATGCCACTGCCCCGGTAGCACTCATTATACCCTTTGCTATCATCGGGGCACATGCAAATAATTTTCCGACCTCGTCTATGTCCATATCCGTGATCTTTTCATAATGATGCTTGGGTATTACTAGGCTGTGGCCGTAATCTATGGGATATCTGTCCAAGAATGCCATGCAGTAGTCATTCTCGTAGATCATGTGCGCCTTTTTTGTATCCATCACGATGTCGCAAAAGATGCATTCCATGTATTATACCTGCGCTCATTTTATTTCAACGCTGTGTTTTAGCCGAGCCGTTCGGCGAACTATTAATTAGGGTATATTTAGGACTTGGTGAAGATATGGGGAAAAAGCATCAGCGTGATCGTGAGGAGAGGCGTGAAAAGTACGCCGCAAGGCAGCAGAGAACTAGCAACAAGAACAAGATGATTGCCGGCGCGGTCTTTGCAGTGGTCATCGCAATCGTAGGCTATGCCGCATACGAGTTTACAACGCTGACGGTAGATGCCCCGGGCGGCCCGCCTAATGCCGGCGCGCTAGGAAGCGCACATGTGCATGCTGGGATACTAGTCAACATATTTGGGACCCAGTTTGATTTCTCGCTTCCGGCATACCAGATCAAGACGCCGTGGATACACTTTGAGGGGCAAAACGGTGATACTATACACAGGCACGCGACAGGTGTCACGCTCGAGTACATGTTTGACTCCATGTCGATACAGGTCGATGATGAGTGTTACATATTCCCTGACGAGAGGCAGTTTTGCACGGATGACACATACTCGTTAAAGTTCTTTATTAACGGCGAGCAGGTTCCGGATATCAGGGATCACGTCGTTGCAGACAATGACCGGATCCTGATATCGTACGGTTCAGAGACCGTCGAGGAGCTCCAGGACCAGCTTGACGAGGTGCAAAATCTTGTACTTGACATCCGGTAGGGTATCATACAGATTATGATGTTGTACCGTGACACGTGCAAGACAGAGTAGACTTTATGCGTAATCGACTAGGAAAATTTGTTCAACTAATAACATACATCAAAATATAAAAAATCATTACACCATGTTAGGCGATCAAGTCATCAAAACAAAAAATTGTGCGCAACCTTGTGCATTCAAATAATTTTCAAAAAACCGTGATTACACATAAACACTAATGCCTTCAGTCGACCTGACCTTGTACCGTCCGGCATGAGCACCATGATAGCAAGCCATGACACGGCAGCGATCTACAAGTACTGCCGCTCCGATAAAATCAGGAAGGAAAGGGTGCGGTACAACAAGTCGGGGGCCGTGCGGGTGATGAAGTGTACGGCGTGCAAAAAGACGTTCTCGGCAAACTTCGGATTTCGGTATCGCCGCTATGATCCTGCCGTAATATCGGAGGCCAACCACCTGTACTATTCGGGGATGAGCGTCATGGCAATATCGGACGCGCTCAAGGTGCGCGGCGTCAAGGTCTCGCCGTCTGCAATCTACAAGTGGGTACGCCGCTACTCAAAGATTGCCGCCATATGCACCGACAGCCTCAAGCCGGACGTGGGGAACTAGTCCAGAGGAGATGAAGTGTTGGTAAAGATCAACGGCAAAAAGCACTACCTATTTGCAACCATGGACGATGACACTAGGTATTGGCTAGCGGACGAACTTGCCGATTCAAAGGACAAGCACGATGCGGATAACATATTCAGGATGACCAAGGATCACGCGGGCAAGAACCCGACCGTGCTGATCACGGACAAGCTGCTTGCGTACCAGAAGGCGGCACGCAAGATATTCGGCATGAGGACCTATCACAAGTCAGATGCCGGTATCAGAAGCAAGCGCGTGGGGCCGTCAAGCAAGAAGAACCACGCAAACTTTCACCCGTCAAACAACCACATGGAACGCCTTAACGGTACAATCAGGGACATAGAAAAGACCTTTCGCGGGCTTGGCACGGTGTATGCCCCCGTGTTCGACGGCATGAAAGTTCACTACAACCACTGCCGCGTACATGACTCTGTCAAGAAGACCCCTGCAGAAGCGGCAGCCATCTCGGTAGACGGCGTGAACAAGTGGAAGACCATCATACAGAACAGGTATGTGTTCCCGTCGTGCCTAATTTTTCATACATTTTGCAGTCGTTTAGGCACAAAATCATTGGGACGTGAACTCATACTAGAACAATAGCCTTCACCTTCTGGCGACGAACCAGAGGGTATAAGGCGCGGGGAGGGAGGGATTTGAACCCCCGAACCCCCGGACGGAGACATAGCTTGAAAGGCCATCGCCATACCAAACTTGGCGACCTCCCCTAATAGCTACTGCCGTCATTTTTATTCTCGAAAAGCGCCCAAGATCAGCTCCGTCCTTAAGCTCTGATCTTTGGGCTACGCCCACGCAAGCGAAGACGATGTAGTACCTGTACGGTACTTTAATTTAAAATGCGCGTATACTGTAGCGTACACACTCAGGTTGATTCAAGATACATGCTCGAATCTGTTATTTGCTTTAAAATTTCAGGTATAATGTATTCAGTCGACCTGACCCTGTACCATTGTTCAGCAAACTCTGCCGGGGTCATGTATTGGAGTGTATTCTCTTGGTGTTGTAATCTGCAAAGGCCTCTGCAATTATTTTTTCTGCCTTTTGGCAATTGACAAACTCATGTGGCCAGATGTACTCCTTTTTGAGGGTCTTGTGAAACGACTCGACGTGCCCGTTCTTGCTCTTCTAGATGAACTCATGCTTGCTTATGCCCAAGGCCTGGACTGCACGCCTAAAGTCGTGGCTGGTGTGCTGGTTGCCGTTGTCAGTGCGTAGCTATAATCTGGAACAGTCCGGCTTTTCCGTGGCGACTGCGTTTGTGATCGAGTCGATTGCCACGCCCTTCGTGGCATGAACGTCAAACGCGTACGCGACCCATTTACGCGTAAAGCAATCTATCACGTTGAAGCATTTGTCGATGCCGCACCAGATGTACGTGATGTCAGTCTCCCACAGCCGGTTAGGGGCCTCGGGCTTGAAGAGCCTACGTCCTGTTCGTATGATGTCATTTTTCCTCTTTTGTGGCTGAATGTAGCCTATTTTGCGGTATATCCGTTGCACTTGCTTGCGGTTTGTCGGAGTCCCAGTATCTAGCGCTATCTGGGCTGCCATGCGCCGTGTGCCGTACGTAGGTCGTCTCTTGCTTATCTGGCGCACTGCATCCACCACACATGGATTCAGTCCGATCTTCCGAGGTGCAGGTTTGTAGTACCACTGGCGTTTCGATACTCCCGAGTACTCTAGGGACTTGCGCAAGCTCAACGGTCCCTGCATCAGCTTGGCCGCACTCAATCTCTGCCGGCCTCCAAGGTTTTTTTAAAGTATCATTGGCAATAGTCATCTCGCCTATGATACGCTTGAGGTTATCATTTTCCCTTTTGATGGCTTTTACCGGATCACTCTTTCCATAGTGGCCAGTCCTGCCTTGCCTGTATCCTTGAATTTATACCTCCATGTTTGAAACATCTGGGGGTGAATGTTGTGCCTGCGGCACAGCTCGGCCATTCCTATATTGGTCCTGTTCGACTCTAGTACTACCTGGATCTTCTGTTCTGGTGTAAACTTGGTTTTTGTCATAGTCCTGTTCCTCTTCCGTGGGCTTGGCTGTATGAAAGTACGCGTTCTCATTCTAGCGGGGTCCACCCCATTATAAGAACAAATTGATAACATAAAATCTGCAAAAAATTCCGACATGCAGACAGAAATAGGAATTTTTCAAGCAAGTGGTACTTGACCAGATCTACAAATCAAAGATGCATGATATTATTTAAGGAATCAATCAAATCCAAATACACTGAAAGGAACTACACGTCACATCTCAATGAATTTAAAAAATTTACAGGCATATCTAACGAAGATCAGTGGTTAGAAATTCCCATGAAAGATCTACAGACCATGATGGAAAACTATATCATACATTTGAGGCAGACCACAAACCCCAACTCAATACCATCAAAGTTTAGGGGAATAAAGCATTTTTTTGTGATGAATCGAATCAGGCTTGACTGGGACATAATTCATAAGATGTTCCCACAAAAGCAAAAAACTCACAGCTTGAGGGCATATACTACAAAAGAAGTAAAAGTGATGCTTTCACATGCTAAAAACCTCAGGGACAAGGCTCTGATTCACTTCCTCGCGTCAACTGGAGCGAGAATAGGCGTGTTTGATCATCCCTTGTTAGTCAAGCATATGCAAAAAATGCCTTTATGTTGTACCGCCTTATTGCTTTATGCCGGAGATGTTGAAGAGTATTGGACATTTCTCACACCCCAAGCTACAAAAGCACTAGATGCATATCATCGCACGCGCAAATGTGGCGGTGAGATTTTTGGTCCGGACACTCCCATATTTGCCACATCAAAATACGCCAAAAAACAACTTGGCTGGAGTGGTGCTCGCTCTGTAATATACAGAAATGTTTCCAAAAGTAGAATAAGACTCAAGAAAGACAATCGTTTTGATGTTCAGGCAGACCATGGATTTAGAAAAAGATACAACACAATTCTCAAACTAGACAATTTGATAAATTATAATATTGCAGAGAAGTTGATGGGACACAAGAATGGTTTGGATGGAGTGTACTTTACACCATCACTAGAAGAATTATTTGCAGAGTTTAGAAAAGTTGCATATAAAATAGAGGTTTAGTAACGGAACTAAATTCCAGATTGCATTCAAACCTTTACACGAATTTGGCCCGTTAGTAGCTTTTGCATTAAACCCTTCTTTAGATGTTCTAGATTTTCTTTGTATTCTCTATTCTTCTGTATATATGCGTCAACTCCTGACAGAATTGATGCAATCTTGGTTTGTTCGGATAATTCAGGACAAAATACTAAGAATTGCTTCATGTCTGCCCATTTTGTTCGAGGCATTTTTGTGCCTGCGGAAGTTGATACTGCATACCAGAAGAATCTATAGCTTGACAAAATAAGTAAGAGTATTTGTGGGTTTATTTTGTTAAGATCAGGTTGTAATGGAATAATATCGGTAGAACAATATCCATCTTCAGTCACTAACAATACTTTATTGAAAATTGGCCTTAATTTACCATACAGAACGTCATTCTTACAAAATGCATTCTTGTTACTGGTAAACTCTTCAATATTGCCTTGCTGAATTAATCGATTACTATGTTGTTCAATGTGTTCCAACCCAATATACAAATCGGATTTTATTGGAGAGTTGTTTCTAACTTTACAAACATTTGCTAACGTTGTGATCTCCCACTCTTCTGGAATCTCGATCTCCTTACCAAAGCGCCATTTTACTTTTTTAAACCTCTCATGGTTTATTCCTCTGGTCAGAAGCTGCTGCATCAAGCCCTTCTTCAGTTTTTCAGTCTTCTCAATTGTTTTCTGCGTGGCCTCTATAGTAGCGTCAACTCCCGAAAGGATTGATGCAATCTTGGTTTGTTCGGATAGTGGAGGATGTAAAACAAGTATTCTGCCAAGTTCCTTCTTGGTAATCTCTAAAAATGTCGTTCCATACGATAAACGGATGAGAGTTTTGTAGTGTGATTTAATCAGATAAAACATAAAAATATTGTCAGCCAGATAGTTGCAAACTATGCTTTGGAACCCTTGGTTCGTGGATATTGGTTTTGTAGATATAGCACACTCTCCTATGGTTGCTCTCGATGTAAGCAGAATTGTTCCTACAGGTAAAAGTTTGGCCGAGCTGTTGGCCAATCCATCTTTTGTTATTTTTCTTGCTGTGTCACTGATGTAAAACGATTGTAATTTTGTAATATCTGTTGGAACTGCCCACAATATGCTTCCATTCCAATATTTATCATTTGTTGAACTAGGTGTACCACCCCCCACAATATTTCCAATCTCTGATATTTTTTTCATATCCCACTCTTCTGGAATTTCAATTGTTTTACCAAAAAGCCATTTTACCTTCTTAAATTTAGCAAGTCTAGAATGTGTAACACTCAACAGACTCTACTTCCTAGTATATGATTTGCGATCTTTGGCAGGCAATAGTTAAAGGAGTTCATCGTATGATGTTGCATGATGGTTCATCCGCTCCTAGGTGTGTTCAAGCTCCCTGAGTAAGTTATCCATCTTTGCTTTAGCTGGATTGTTCTAGAGTGGACCCCACAAAATGTTACTATTTTCGGCATGATTTTACACAGTTCGGTGGGTCATTTATTTGTCATCTCTCATAGTTCGGCAAATTCTACCGGGGTCATGTATTGGAGTGTATCCTCTCGTTGTCATAGTCAACATAGGCCTCTGCAATTATTTTTTCTGCCTCCTAGTAGTTGACAAACTCATGGGGCCAGATGTACTCCTTTTTGAGGGTCTTGCGGCACGACTCGGCCGTTTTTATACAGGTCCTGTTCGACTCTAGCACTGCCTAGATCTTCTGTTCAGGTATAATCTTGGTCTTTGCCATGCTCCTATTCCCTCCTCTGCGGGCTTGGCTGTATGAAAGTACGCGTTCTCATTCTAGCGGGGTCCATCCCGTATGACAAACTACGTTGGCGCGACTCGCGGGTGGAAGATTATGACTAGGGGAAATATCCAAGATAAGCGTCAGAATGTGCAGCGAAGAACCCCCCACTAGCACATTCCAGGCAATGCTCCGCATTACCCTTAGACAATATGGTATAGATCGGCCATCTAAATAAGACTTGCAGATTTTACGTACAAACCAACGGACTCTTGATATTCAATTTCATCGTCTGTGATCTCCGTAACAGATATGGACCAGAATCACCATTGTCCGAGTATACGACAATCTGTTCCACTAGAATAGCATGCAGTTCTTCCAGTATATCTTCATGCAAGTTCCCGAATATCTAAAGCCGGATTCCTGCCGCCCATTTGGTTGAACGAAACATTATCAAGATCACAGAGTTATTGAAACAGCTGATCCTGTGTACTTTATACTTGTGAGTCACTCCAACTGTTCTTCCACAAACCTTCATCCATAATTCCTGTCTATAATTTTACAAATTTTTCATCTACCAGCTCATCAAACGGACCAAGTTTCTATACATGTCCGGCTAAACCTTGTTATAGATATAAGGCAAGTAAATATTTTTTTGAATTGTTCCCGGTACGATCTATTTCCAGATTGCAATATGCCCGATATCATAATAATTTTAGGTTAGAAATTCTTTCCAGCGTTTGCGCATAATATCCCGAATCATGTTATTCTCTCGATTATTTTGTGTTTGACTAGAATAGTGTATAACCAACAGTCAAATATCAAGATGTCAGGTGTGTATCATGGAACCGACCGAGCTTTGTCCATGCAAATGCCACTACGGGGGGGCAGTCAGCTGTCCTAGCTGCAAGGGTAACCACGAGATAACGTGCGAGCACTGTAAAACCTGATTACTTTTTTGATGCAAGTGTTCTAAGGTTTGCAAGCTCCGCCTTTAATGACTCTATCTGGACAAGCGTTTCTAGGTTTGCAATCTCTTGCCGGAGTCTCTCAATCTCGCTGTCCTGAATCTTTATCGTATTGCGCATGGAATACAACTCGTCGGTCAGCTCGGTCTTGGCCTCCTTTAGTTCGCTCGGGCCTGCCCGCTGTCCGTCCGAGTTGTAGACTAGTTTTTGCGGCGCGCTATCACTCAAGCTTTTTTTTTCGTCATGATGGGCGTGGGAGACGCCGTGTTTATGCGCATAATCCGCGCTTTTTTGTGACAGCCAGCACATGAGTGTCAGGAACCAGGTGATCGGCACCGCCATTATAAACACGAAATTGAGTATTGTCGAGCCTAAATCATAGACAAACCACGGCCAAAGCGCCGTCAATATGGCTGCAAACACGCCTGTTGAAACCGTGGCCAAGTGATTTCCTAGATAACCCATAATATTCCCAAAAATTCAGAGTTTATAACAGTAATGCCAGAAAAGGAAAAAGAAGGATTAGGTTTATTCCTCTTGTATAGCTGCTACCTTGGCATCTGATTGCAAAATTTGAATCCTTTCGAGAAGCTCGTTTCTTAGATCCCTAGCAACCCTGCGAACTGTTGGTCGCGGAACCCCGAGCTCTTCTACAACCCTTGTGTAAATGTCGTGTTTGTCCCTGATCCCCCTGTCCAGATAAGAATTAATGGCTTCCTTGATGACTATACTCTGATTTGTATGGTTCACGAGATCTACACTTTGGTTGTCATATATAAGACTATAAGATTCGGACTGGAAAATTTTGGACCCACGACAAGCCTTTAACGATTCCACATTGAAAGCAAGAGATTCCAGAAATTGTACCGGTGATCATAAGACTATTAAGATGAGAATTCAAATCCGAAAACATGACGGTTGCAAACATTGAGACAAATTTGGGAAATATATCCTTCAAGCTACTGCCGGATCTTGCCCCAGAGACCGTAAGAAATTTTGAGAAACTCGCAGGCTCTGGATTTTATGATGGAACGCTTTTTCACAGAGTGATACCCGGGTTCATGATCCAGGGCGGGGATCCCAACACAAAGCAGTCCGAGAAGAATAGCTGGGGAACCGGGGGGCCCGGCTATACAATAAAGGCCGAGTTCAACTCACGTTCACACCAAAGAGGTATAGTATCAATGGCCAGAGCGCAGGATCCCGACAGTGCAGGTTCACAATTCTTTATAGTTACCACCGACAGCACGTTTCTCGACAGGCAGTATACGGTGTTCGGCGAGGTTATAGAAGGGATGGATACAGCAGATAAGATCGTAAACCTCGACAGGGATAACAACGACTGTCCGCTACAGGAAGCAAGGATAACCAAGATTTCACTGTCAGAGTAGGTACAATTGAAGCTAATAATTTCACTTGTCTTTGCAGTAATGCTTGCCCTTCCCATATCACAGGCATTTGCACAAGATATCAACTTTGCAGGGCCCGCGAACCAGAAGAAGATAGATGTTATTATTTCAGATGACGGCAGCGTCTCCGTACAGCACGTTGTTGCAAAGACGGGCGTTCCCGTACAGCTGAATTTCATAGAGGGCTCCGTCTCGGACATAAGGGTGTCAGGCCCTGAGGGCGGCGACAGGCAGTTTGCATCTATAGGAGGAGGTGGGGTCATGCTGTTCCCAAGCAGTGATGAGCAGGTAGTAGAATACGTGCTTTCCGATGCAATAGAGGACCAGGACGGACTGTGGACGTGGGACTTTCGGTATCTAGAGACTACAATCTTTCACATCCCCGAAAGTATTGAAATGATTTTTATCGACAACCGCCCGATACTATTAGACGATATACGCGCGTTCAGGTGCCACGGATGCGAGATGAGCCTGCAGTTTTTTGAAACAGATAACCCACAGATAGAAGAGGTGATCTGGGAAGAGTACCGATTCACGGTTCCAATAACATCCACGACAAAAGTCGAGTCCTTTTACTTTAACCAGCCAAGTAGGACCATCAGCTTTGACGTGACAAAAGAAGGCAAGTTTGTAACAATGATTCTGCCGCTTGAGCTTTTGTGGGAACCGTATGAGGTCTATCTGAATGATGAAAAGATTATCTTTCACCCGCACAACAAAAACGGCACCCATGTCTGGCTAAGTATAAAGCCGCACCAAGTCGGAACCGTCTCCATAATAGGGACCACAGCAATCCCAGAATTTTCCATGTTCTTGCCGCTGATTCTCGGGATCTCACTTGTTGCGCTGTTCCAATACAGGTACCGAATCATTCCCCGCTAGAACCACAGGAGCAAAATCCATACTCGTCGATTCTTGAGCTGCACAACGGGCATTCTTCGTCATAGACGACCTCCCACGGCTCCTTTCCATAAAGCCTGTAATGATCATCAATCTCTTCGGGAATCGTCCTTTCAGCCACTATTCAAAATAACCAATACGACTATACATAGATTGATTATAACGCATCCATGATCCAATGCGGGTGCCACTGCATAAAATGCGGAAGCGTCGACTTGACGTCAAACAGGACCGGGACAGTCGAGAAAGACGGATATTTTGACATGCACCACACGTGCAACAAGTGCGGCGTACATTTTGATCACCTAGACGGGGAGATATTTGACTCGTGCCAGAAATGCGGCCGGGACTAGCTGACCAGCGGGGCCTCTTTGACATAGTAGCTTCGGTTGTTTTGAAGGTCCTTTGTCAATTCCTTTTGAAACGCCATGCTAGTCAGCGTCTTGGACACATCTAGGGCGCCCGTAATCCATCCGTATTCACGCATCCGGTCCACTGTTTCTAGGACGGTCCTAGGCCTGTCAAAAAACGAGTCGTTTTCAAGTACCTCCAGTTTGGACTTTATCTCGTGCCTTGAAACCTTCACCGGTCCGGCAAACTCGGGCTCGTGCACCTCGGCCTCATCAAGGGATTCCAAGTATTTCAGGCCCGGCTCTGAACCTGCCTTGTCCGGTACCATGCCGCCGGAATTTTCTATAATCCTGACGGAATTTGCCTGTATGTGCTTTGTAATCTCCCCTATTACCCTTCCAAGAGACTGGTTATCCACGTAAAAATCCCGCGACTCGATCTCAATCTCGTCGCGCCCAATGCGGATCCTTACCCTTGCCACGCGATATATTATAACGAATTTAATTTATCCTGTTAGCTCTAAATTTTTACACATATTATCGGTATTTTTTTGCCCAGATGTTAAAATGTGGAATTAGAAAAGAAAGGCGTGAGAGGATCGAGAAAGGCGCTAATTATCTTCCTAGTACTAGGTATCATAGGATTCGGATACTCCCAATACGCCTCTGCCTCCCAGATAGAAGCCAAGATAGTCCATAGTGAGCTAAACGGTGAGACCGGTTCCCAGTCAAATTATAACATACAGCTGCAATTTGAAAACCCGTCCCTGCTGTATTTCTCGTCCGGGGAGACGGAATTCCTAATTACCGCCAACGGCAAGGTGGTTGGGCTCGGGGAGCTAGAACCGTTCGTGCTGCCGGCGCTGTCAACGTCGTATGCAGAGGGGACATTTGAGACCTTCAGGCAGGTGGAAGATACCGAGAGCGCCCCAATAGTAAAGATCAGCGGCGTGACGCAGTATGACCTGATAATCACGTCGATAGATGTTCCATTTGTCTTCTATCCTACAGCGGAACAGGCAAGGGAATTTATACATCATAGCTAGTTTTTCGACGTGCTTACCGTCTTTGGCTCGGCCGCATTAGACACCATCAAGATGCCAAAAAGGATCCTAAGGGATGTACTTGGCGGCGCCGCTACATTCGCGGCGATTTCTGCAAGTTATTTTACTGATACGGGCCTGATTGCAGCAGTCGGGGAGGATTTTCCAAAAAGATACCATAACATTCTGGCAAGGTACCTAGATTTGCGCGGTCTGTCCATATGCAGGGGCAAGACGTTCAGATACCATGGAAGTTATGACCACACCCTAAGTTCCAGAAAGACGTTAAAGACCGAGCTAAACGTCATGATAAACTTTGAGCCTAGCGTACCAGAAGAGTACAGGAAATCCAAGTTCGTATACCTGGCAAACAATGATCCGGAACAAAACGCAAAGATGATCACGGAATTTGACAATGTGAAATTTTCAATGTGCGACACGATTGACTTTTGGATTTCCACGAAAAGGAACGCGGTAATCAAGATGATCGGATCAGTAGACGCGGTGGTGATCAATGACGAGGAGGCGCGATTGTTGACCAAGGAATTCAACCTGATAAAATGCGCAAAAAAGATGATGGGATGGGGGGCAAGATTTGTCATAATAAAAAAGGGGGAACACGGCGCGATAATGTTTTTTGACGACGTGATTCATCCCGTTGCCGGGTTTCCGCTGAAAAACGTAATGGATCCCACCGGCGCAGGTGATGCCTTTGCGGGCGCCATGATCGGCTACCTGGCAAGCCAAGACTCTACAAAGATATCATCAATAAGAAGGGCGGTGGCGTACGGCAACATCATGGGATCATTTGCGGTGGAACGGTACGGGCTAGACGGGCTGACTAGGATAAAAAAGTCGGACATTACGGGGAGAATGAAGGCGTACCAAAAGATGGTCCGATTCTAGGTACTGCTTTTAATTCGGTATACATACCTGCTACTTGCCCACCAAACTAGAAACAGTGCCATATCTAAAAAAGACATATAGCCGCAAGGCAGTTAAATCCATAGCTTGGAACGAGAAGGACGCGAGAATTCGGACCGGTTGGAGGCAATATTTCAAATGCAAAAGGGACTCGCCGACATGATGAACCTTGACAGGTATCCAAAAGATATAGAGGGAAGAATCTCTGCATTATCCACGGCAATAATGCACGAGGCAGTAGAGCTGCAGCGCACGACCAACTGGAAGTGGTGGAAGGTTCCCGCCGGATTTGACAAGGCAGAAGCAAGAGAGGAATTAATAGACATTTGGCATTTCGTTGTGCAGGCATCACTGGAACTAGGGCTTGGACCAGACGATGTCTTGGACGAATATAGAAAGAAAAACGAGATCAATGTGGAACGCCAAAAGAGCGGATACTAGGCCCATAACCATACAGTTAAAATCCAGTCAGCCGCGGCCGGAGATGATTCTCGCCATTGCCCCAAGGTGGGCTCTGGTTACGCCGGGATGGACCGGCAGGGACAGCACGCGTCTGGCCGCCCGCTCGGTAACGGGTAACCTTTTTTGTATATTATAAAATGGAATCTTGTGTACCGGAACAGGATAGTATATGCTGGCCCCAAAGCCTTTTGAATTCAGCCGTCTTTTTAGTAACCTTTGCCTTGCCGTTGAGATCGTGTAAATGTACCAATTGGTTTTTTCATGTGCGCGTTGCCGGGGAAGAATCAGATCAGCATCTGACAACAGTTCGGATAAAATTTCCGCATTGGACGTCCTTTTTTTGATAAATGACGGGAGTCTCTTGATTTGAATCTTGGCAATGGCGGCGTTGATCTCCGGCATCCTAAGATTAAGGCCGAAGATCTTAGAATCATAGCCGCGGATCATGCCGTGGTTTCTAGTCATCAATAAACGGTCACGAACTCTTTTACTGTTTGTAGCAACCAGTCCCCCCTCCCCCGACATCATGACCTTTGCAGGATACAGGCTAAAGCAGCCGGCGTCCCCAAAAGTACCAGATTGCCTTCCCTTGTAGGTGGAGCCCATCGACTGTGCCGCATCCTCGACAATCTTTAGCTGGTATCTTTTCGCAATTCTCGCAATCTCTTCAATCTGTGCAACATGTCCGTACAGGTGGACGGGGATTATTGCCCTAGAGCGTCCGGTTATCTTTTTGCAGAGATCGGCTGGGTCGATGGTATAGTCCTCTAGTATATCTACAAAGACTGGCTTGGCACCCGTGGAGACGACCGCGTTTGCCGTTGCCACAAACGTAAACGATGGCAATAATACCTCATCGCCGGGCCCAATATTTAGCGCATAGAGCGCGGCCTGAATGGCGGCCGTACCCGAGCTGACCGCAACCGCATACCTGGATTTTAAAAAATCCCCGGCGAGTCTTTCAAATTCCCGGACGTTGGGCCCCCCGTCAATTGTTGCATCAGTCAGCACGCCGCTCTTCAGGACACGATTCACTTCACGGATCTCTTCTCTGCCCAAGATTGGAATGTTAATTGGAACCTTCATCCCTGTTGATTATACATGCGGTAGGTTAAAAATTACGCACGTGATAACATACCTGCCATTTATCTGTCTGGCTCTAGAGTTATCTTTTCTGCCAACCATATGCCAATGCAGACAGACACGCATTGAGTTTTTATATCATAAAAAAGTCGGTTACGCAATCATGGAACGGCGGCATTTGGAAAAGGCGGACACCGGGTACAAGATGTTTCTCTACATCTTTTATCTTTGCGCGTTCATAATGCTGTCAATCATGGCTTATGGAACATATGCTATGTATACGGAATGGCAACTAGAAGGAACCTACGTGATGGGGGAGGCCCTCGTAACCATGCACGTTCCATTCGATAATTTTGCAAAGCTCACAACCTGGCTCTTTTTTGCGTCAATCATCGGATGGTATTGTGTCAGTAGGATTGGATGGAAAAGGACCACCGCAGAAAAGCTTGGCGGCATCAGAATGTCACTATTACAGCTGATGCTACTCGGATTTGCAATAATCTGCGGATATGAGGTATTGTGGAACTTTACCGTTCTAAACGCACAGATTGCGGCCGGAACGGTTGATGGTATAGTCCCGGATATAGACAGGCTTGTTATATCCTATCCCGACCCAGACAGGCCGTGGAACCTGATCTTTGCCACCAAGATCTTTCTCATGGGGACGATAATCAGTGGACATGCGTTCTACCTGAGTACTAGGCCCCGAAAGACCCTCGATTGATTTTTGGCGTAACTTTATAGGGTTATCGACCCAAGTTGGGACGGCATGGATGTTACAGAAAAGATGCAGCTGATTACAAGGCCGCCGACCGAGGAAGTTGTCAAGGAGGACGAACTGCTCGAACTGTTAAAGAGTAATTCTAGCCCAAGGCACTATATCGGACTGGAGGTTTCAGGCCTTTTACATCTGGGAAGCCTGATCAGTACGGGATTCAAGATTAACGACTTTATAAAGGCCGGCATGAACTGCACGGTCTTTCTTGCCGACTGGCACACGGTAATCAACGACAAGATGGGGGGAGACTGGGACGCGATCTCGGCAGTCTCCGAACATTATTCGGATGCATTCAAGCTGGTCTGCCCCGGCATAAATGTAAGACTGGGCTCCGAATTATACAATACAAGAAAGGAATACTGGACCGAGGTCGTACGCGTTGCAAAGCACATGTCGCTTGCAAGAACGATGAGGACGCTGACCATCATGGGCCGCTCCGAGAATGAGGAAAGAATTGATCTTGCAAAGCTGCTTTACCCGCCCATGCAGGCAGTCGACATCCACAGCCTAGATGCAGATATCGCGCATGCCGGCATGGATCAAAGAAAGATACACATGCTGGCAAGGGAAATCTTTCCAAAGATGGGCTGGAAGGTCCCGGTGGCCGTGCACCACAGGTTGCTTCCCGGACTGATGAGGCAATCAGACAGGCAAACGGGAAAGATGTCCAAGTCTGATCCCAATTCAGGAATATTCATCCACGATACGGACGATCAGATCAGGGGCAAAATTGCAAAGGCGTGGTGCGAGGAGGGAATAGTCGAAGGCAACCCCCTGCTTGAGATCGCAAGGCATGTCATCTTCCACGAGTTTTCCGCATTTGATGTGGAAAGGCCAGAAAAGTTTGGCGGAAATATAAGCTATGCCAGCTACGGCGAGCTAGAGGATAATTTTAGGAATAAAAAGCTCCACCCCACGGACCTAAAGCAGGCCGTTGCCGGGTATCTGGTCAGGATAATATCGCCGATAAGGGAAAAATTAAAGCTTGATGATGAATTGTACGGTATAATTAAAAAAACAATAGTACATAGACCTCATGTATAATCGTCTAGCTAATAAAGTTCCATGACACAAAATCAGCCGGAAAATGTGATTGTATATGAACTCTAGTATATTTGCTATCACGTAGAATAAATCATGTTTGCCGTAGCGCGTCATCTTGGTTCTAGTGGTACCGTTTTCTTGCCCTCTCTATAGCTTGACGTGCACGT
>CAZDQM010000045.1:0-9689 GCA_964507825.1 uncultured Nitrosopumilaceae archaeon
TGACTTTTCAAACTGTTTCAAAAGCTCGACACTGTACATGACATGTGTAACACAGAACAAATTTTTTACTTTTCCTATTTGCGCGGCATGCGAAGCATGCCGCGATTTTGTGCCGCATGTTTTACTCGATTATATTGTTGCAAAAATTAGATGTTGTATGCAGCTTGTACTATTCCTGATGAAATTTGTAGGGTTGGTGACAAGTTTAGCGGCGCGTACAGGAATAAATTGTACATGAATTTACGAGCGTCGCTATAGAGTTTTGGCGGTTCGTTCAATACCGTGTATGTCAACTTGCAGTATTTGGATCAGACGGACAAAAAATTCATGTGAATGGTAAAAATCTAGGCACGAGGTTAACACTTACATATCGCCACGTATAATTGAATACACCTTGGCAGATCTAAAAACGCCGATAAAAATAGATAACTGCGTCAAGCAGGCCGCCAAATCTGATGCGTTAAATATATCTGCACAACTAGACAAATTACGTGACATAAAGTCGGGCTGGTTGGATGGAGAAGGAAAAGCACCTAGTCATGCCGGACTAGATTGGCTGTCGGATGTCTTTAAGTGGTATTACTCGGAAAGTGTAGCCTCTCCCCATGCGTATCCTACTCCAGAAGGAGGGGTAGAGATTGAATGGAGTATAGAAAAACGTGAGATCGGCCTTGAGATAGACCTTGAAAACCGTACTGGCGAGTGGAGCAGTTATGACGTTGACCTCGACGTTAGTCAGGAGAAAACGTTAGACTTGGATGATGCAGTCACTTGGCAGTGGATCGCCGATCAAGTATCTAGATGAAAAGTACGTTGAAATGAATGGTAATACTCTACTGTACCGGCAGATTAACCCCCACCTCATTATCAACGGCCGCGTCGGATCCCGGGCATTCCGACCTTCACACAAACCACGTCATCTATCAGTCTATAACGGTGACCAAATCACGGCCAGAGGGGCATGGTTGCATTACACATCTACGTTTCAGCACGAGTCCATTGGGGTCATGGCGGTAATTGTGGACGAATGTGAGCGCGTAGGTTGAGTGTTGTGTTAGACCGTGAACCGTACAAGGAACATGCATTCATTGACTTTGACAAGTATAGTGAGAGTAAAACCAGAGAGAAGGCCAAGAGTCTCCGGACTAGGGCAGTAAAACGCGGTTGGCTCTTTAAGCCCAACTCAGATGAGTGATGGATTTGCTAATCATCAGAGCTTGTACATAATCACGATATCTGCTCATATTTAGACTGGATCAAAAAATCCATTGCCAAGTAAACATGACATGAAAATATAATGATGACTGACGCACGCATCGTGTGCAATGACCCGGTATGTGGTGGACTCGTCATCTGACGTGGATGGAGAAATCTGGCACTGCTGTTTGACTTGCAAACTTTAGTTGGAGACCCTTCTTTCTATGATTATCATACCTGCAAGGTACAATCCGATCATGGGCCCTGAAACAAGCCACATCGAGACCCCGGTCCCATCGGGGGTGATGGCTGCGCCGAAGATCACGATTGCAATTATTGCATAACGGATGTTTTTTCTCCAAAAGCCGGGTTCCGTCATTCCGGATACGGCGGCCGCGTACATGATCAGGGGCAACTGAAACGAGAATCCAAACGCCAGCATAAACTGCAACACGAACGTGACAAAATCAATTACGTTGAGAAACGCGGCCACGTCAGCGGATATGCCGTATCCGTACAGGAATTCCAAAATGTATGGAATTACCGCCAGGTATGCAAATACTGCTCCAACCGCAAAGAGCCCTACCGCCGGGGCGGTGATGGTCCTGCTGATCTTGATCTCGCTCTCCTCTAGCGCCGGCTTGATGAACGCGACTAGCTCTCTTGCAATCACCGGCACGCCTGCCATGATTCCAACAAGAACTGCGATGTAGACCTGTGAAAAAAACGCCTGTCCCGGCGACGTCTGTATAAGCTGCACATCATCGGGCAACAGGGACGCCTTCATGTGGACCGTGATCTGCGCCGCGGCGTTATTCATCGGATCCATTATGGGATAGTACAGCTGAATCCCGGCATACTCTGCAGGCTCTAGATGGACTGTCATGAGTGCGGCGGTAATTATTCCCACGACGACTGCTATTCTGAGTATTCTTTTTCTGAGCTCCTCTAGGTGCTCCCCAAACGCCCCGGGTACAGCCATATGCATTCAGCAGGTCTTGCGGTCTTACTTTGTGGGGATGGGCAGCAGTTTTGCCGCCGGCAGACCCGCCGCGGTCATCTCCTCCTCGTTAAAATCCTTGAATTCCAGTGTAATGATGGCAGAGGCCACGAGAAATTTTTCTAGTTCTGATGCAAGTCCGCCTATATCCATGCCGGAATAAATCTCCTTGGAGCCTTTGAGGAATATCCTGTCTCCCTTTTCCATCTTCTCCCCACCAAGCTTATCTGTCAGGAACTTTGTAATTCTAGGCAGCTCGTCTACTGAAACATGGTTATGATAATACGCTATCCCCCTAATTGAGTCATAATCAAACGGCGTTCCGTCCCTATACATGAACACGCCGACAAAAACGGCATCCTCCTCTGGCTCCCTGACGCACTTTATATCCCAGTTTAGCAGCTTGTCCTGGTCATAATCGAACTTGACAACCTCGTCGGCGGTCAGCTTCCAGTATCTGGCCCTTGCCATGCCAGTTCATTGATTTACTGTTATAAATTCCAATGCTGTCCGCGGCATCAAAGGGAGCTGTACCTTGTAGATGGCATTATACTCTACATCTATAACCATAAAAATTACACTCGCTACTTTTCTGCCATACGCGCGGTACTAGAATACGCATCTATCTGTACCGCATGCAGTGCTACTCTTCATGGCATCTCTTGCACCTTGTCGTTCATGGTGGATGTCTGGACGCATGTGGTCAGGAATTTCCACGGATGATATCCATACTTTACCTCGCGTGCAGACCTGCACTGGAATCAAACGGGGCCGCGATCCAATTAACACTGGATCGTCCCCTGATCACACGATCTTGAGAAGAATTATAATCACATGGGTACAAGGACTCCTCATGCCTGATTACGACGTCCGCGTAACCATCGAGAACAAGCCCGGGATATCTGATCCGGAGGGCGCTACGATACTCAACGACCTTGTATTACGGGGCAATTTTTCATCCGTGACGCGAATAAGCAGCGCCAAGATGCTCAAGTTCGTCATTCAAGAAACCGACAGGGCGGCGGCCGAACAAACAATCCGCCGACTCTGCGATGATCTTCGGATCTTCAACCCGCTTGTAAGCCGGGCCACATATGATGTCCGGGATGCATAGCGATCAGTTCGTGGCATGTACCCTGCCTCGATTCAAATTAATAGATCGGGTATCCAAGCGTATCTGTGAGGGTAGGCATTGTGGTTTTTCCGGGCAGCAACTGTGATCGCGACATGTACCACGTACTATCTGACGTCTTTGAGATGGATGCCAGATATGTCTGGCACGAGGAACCACTGCCGGAAGGACTCGATGTAATAGTGCTTCCGGGCGGTTTTTCATACGGGGATAGGCTTCGATCCGGGGTGATTGCGGCCCACAGCCCGGTAATGTCCGATGTAAAAAGAATGGCCGCAAAAGGAAGACCCGTACTAGGCGTCTGCAACGGGTTTCAAATACTCGTAGAGTCCGGACTCTTGCCCGGGGCACTGCTTAACAACGAATCAATGCGCTTTATGTGCGAGTGGACCGACTTAGTTGTAGAAAACAACAGGACACCGTTTACACGTGTACTTGAGCGCGGTCAGAAGATTCCAGTCCCGATTGCAAACGGGGAGGGGAGGTACTATGTGGATGATGAGACGCTTGATACCATGACAGAACATGATCAGATCGTCTTTCGATACGCGAAAAAGGTAAACGGATCATCGCACCGGATTGCCGGCGTATGCAACCAGCGCGGCAACGTCGTGGGGATGATGCCGCACCCAGAGCGCGCGGCCGAAGCCGAAATCAACCCCTTTGATCACGGACCGTCCTCTAAAATCTTTGAATCAATGCTTGAGCATGCGGGTGTGCAGAAATGAGTCTCGATCCGCAGGAGCTGCAATACCTTAAATCCAGAATTGGACGGGATCCAACGCCTGTAGAGATACAGATTGTCGCCGCAGAATGGTCCGAGCACTGCTCCTACAAGTCCTCAAAAAAGCACCTTGACATGTTGCCGATGGACGGACCGGCAGTGATACGCGAGAGGGGGTATGATTCTGGAGTTCTAGACGTGGGGGACGGATACGTCGTTACGGTGCACATAGAGAGCCACAACCATCCGTCGGCCGTGGAGCCTTATGGCGGCGCCGCCACGGGCGTGGGCGGCGTAATCCGGGACATTCTTTCTGCGGGGACAAGGCCGGTTGCGATTCTTGACGGACTGCGTTTTGGCGACGTGGAGGGAGACGCCAAGTCGAGGTGGATGTTAAAGAATGCTGTGGCCGGAATAGCAGACTATGGAAACTGTCTGGGAATCCCCACTGTAGGCGGCGAGATCGAGTTTGACAAATGTTATTCCGACTATGCACTAGTCGACGTGGCATCAGTGGGGTTTGGCCGGCGGGAAAAGCTGATCAAGAATCACGCCTCTGAGGGGGATTATGTCGTATTGATGGGCGGCCCGACGGGGCGCGACGGCATCGGGGGTTCCCAGTTTGCCTCGGACCTGCTTGAGGGAGAGGAGCGCTCTGCCGTACAAATCCCCGATCCATTCATTGAAAAGCTGATGATCGAGGTCATATTGACTGCGAGAAACCGGGGCCTGATCAAGGCGATAAAGGATCTAGGCGGCGGCGGACTATCCTGTGCGGTATCTGAGACCGCCGATGCGCTCGGCATCGGCATTGAGATGGACGTTGACGCGGTGCATGTCAGGGAGCATGGGATGCATCCGGGCGACATAATGACATCTGAATCCCAGGAGCGCATGCTGATCATAACCGACGGGCCGGGACTAGAAGGCCTTGAGGATCTGTGCCGAAGATACAGGGTACAGATATCTGTTATCGGGCGCGTAAAATCTGACGGAATGATGAGGGTCAGGCAGGGAAGCAGGGTGCTTGCAGAACTGCCTGCCGAGACAGTGGCAAATGCCAAGCTTTTAGACAGGCCATCAAGGAGGCCGGCGTACCTTGACAGGATCGCGGCCGAGCCGGGGTCTTTGGCGCCTGAAGACCTGACCGATTCATTATTCCGACTGCTCAAATCCCCAAACATTGCAAGCCGGATATGGGCCTACGGGCAGTACGATCATGAGGTCGGAATCAGGACCGTAATACGGCCGGGTTCGGACGCATCCGTCCTTAGACTTGACAACGGGCGGTTTCTTGCCGTAAAGATCGACGGCAATCCAAAGCAGTGTTACCTGGATCCGCGCATGGGGGCAATCGGATGCTTCGAGGAGGCATGCCGGAATGTCGTCTGTACCGGAGCAAGGCCGATTGGCATGGTTGATCACATGCAGTTTGGAAGTCCGAAAGATCCGGAGATATTCTGGACGTTCCTTGAGTCCTTGAGGGGAATAGCCGACTTTGCAAGGTACATGAAGATACCGTGCGTTGGGGGCAAGGTCAGCTTGTACAATGAGACTAGACGCGGACCGATAAAACCCACGCCGATCATAGGCGTCTTGGGTATTGCCGATACTAGACCGCCAAGTGACGGAATTCATGACGGTGATGCTCTGTTCATTGTGGGCGTTACGCGCGACGAGCTAGGCGGTTCCGAATATTACGAATATATATGCGGATTTGTCGGTGGGCGGTGCCCGCAGGTGGACCTCGGCCAATCTAGGGCCAACATGGATGCCGTTTTATCCATGACTCAGGACGGCATGGTACGCGCCGTCCATGACTGCTCCAAGGGGGGCCTGGCAATCGCCGTATCGGAGCTGTGCATGACTAGTCGTATTGGCTGTTTGGTATCCCTTGATGATATTCCGGGTGAAGCACTCGCCGCCGACAGGCTTTTGTTCTCTGAAAGCCATTCTAGATACCTGCTTGTCGTGCCAGAAGAAAAGAGATCCGGGGTCGAGGAGCTGCTTTCCGGACGTGGCGTTGATGGCAGCATGATCGGGAGGTTTGCAGGAGGGATGATTGAATTTGAACTGCGGTCGTCAACTATAATCTCCCTAAGCGTTGATAAGGCGCAAAAGGGATGGTCCAAGTCGTTGGAGGAGGTGGTGCATCATTCCTGAGTTAAGGGAGAACTGTGGTGTCGTAGGAATATACAGCCTGTCTGGAACCAACGTCATTCCAATGGTGTTCGATGCACTGCGCGCATTGCAGCACAGGGGACAGGAAGCCTGGGGACTTGCCATTCCAAATAAAGAGCCGCTTAGGCGCTTGGGACTAGTAACTGCATCCTCATCGGAGTTTGACAAAATTGCAAAAGAGTACGAGTCCCCGTGCGTGATCGGACACGTCCGGTACTCTACGATCGGCCGGAGCTCGCTGGATAATGCCCAACCGCTCCGGGTCAGGGACCTGTGCGTGGCTCATAACGGCACGATTGCAAACGTCAAAGAGCTCTCAAACCTAGTGGGTGGCTGCTCGTTTACGCCACAGAATGCAAGCGACACGCTAGTCGCCGCGCAGCGACTGGTGGATCTGATATCTGAAAACGGGCAAATGGGCAAGGCCCTCTCGATACTGAAAAACGAGATGGTAGGCTCGTACTGCTTTACGTTTATCTCCGATGATAATTCCGTCTATGCGGCCCGCGATCCAAAGGGGTTCCGACCGATGGTCCTAGGATACAGGGAGTCCGATGATACCTACATGGTGGCCTCTGAGTCCTCTGCCATGGCATCCGTCGGCGCCAAGCTGCTAAGAAACGTTACGCCGGGGGAGCTCATAAAAATGAGCGGTAACGGCATTGATACAGAACGGTTCTCCGATGATGATACTAGGGCGCACTGCTCGTTTGAGTTTACTTATTTTGCACACCCATCAAGCAACATGGAGGGGACCAACATCTATGTCGCGCGAAAAAACATAGGGCGTTACCTGGCAAGAAAATTCCCGTTGAGGGAGGCCGATATCGTAATCCCCGTACCTGACTCTGCGCGCCCCGCGGCGCTCGGATACGCTCAGGAGCTTGGCATTCAGTTTGACGAGGGCCTGCTAAAGGATCGCTACAGCAAGAAGGGACCGCTTCGCAGCTTTATAGAGCCGCACCAAAGCGACAGGGTGGAGATTAACCGATGGATAATTCCAATCAGGGAGATAATCCGGGACAAGCACGTG
This sequence comes from uncultured Nitrosopumilaceae archaeon, assembly GCA_964507825.1. Taxonomy (GTDB): domain Archaea; phylum Thermoproteota; class Nitrososphaeria; order Nitrososphaerales; family Nitrosopumilaceae; genus JAWVZS01. The sequence continues at coordinate 7,268 of CAZDQM010000045.1, forward strand.
GTGGTAATCGACGACAGCCTTGTCCGGGGCACAAGCTCGCGTGCAATCATCAAGGCGCTTCGACGCGCCGGCGCGAGCAGGATCAGCATGCTGATCACATACCCGCCGATAAGGTTTCCATGTTATGCCGGAATAGACTTTCCGTCACAAGGGGAACTGGCAACCTTCTCTGACGGCGTGGATCTGTCCGAGGGGGAGATGACTGAAATGGTGAGGAGGAATATTGGCGCCGACTTTTTGGGGTACAATGATGCAAGGAATCTCGCCGACGCGGTTGGAATGCCTGTGAACTCTATGTGCTTTACGTGCTCGACAGGTGATTACGGACCGCTGGGCATGACTCCGGAATTCCGATCGCGCGAGGAGATGAAGGGCGAGTGAACGGGGCCGCAGGGTATATAGTTTACGCGAAAAGCGAGATGGATTGAGCAGGATCAGGGACAAAAGACTAGCCGAACGCGGCGGGCTTGAACATGACTGGGCACGCTCACACATGAAGATTCTAGACCATATTATATCCGGACTTGAGGACTCTAAACCACTGTCTGGTCTCACGCTTGGGTTCACCTTGCAGCTTACCAAGGAGACATCGGTACTGCTTGACGGTGCAAGGAGGCTGGGCGCAGATATCATAGCCGCACCGGGCAATCCGCTGACTACTAGGGACGACATTGCGGCGTTTTTGGCATCTAGGGGAATTCAAGTATATGCCTGGTCGGGGCAGACCGCGGAAGAGTTTATGTGGTGCATGAGACGGGTGCTAGGACACGGGCCTGATATTGTAACTGATGACGGCGCAGGGCTGAGCCTGCTTGCCAATACCGATCCGGACTTTGCGGGTCTTGGGATACTCGGGGGAACCGAGGAGACTACCACGGGTGTCCTTAGGATTAGGTCATTAGAAAGGGCCGGAAGGCTACGTTATCCGATCATTGCGGTAAATAATGCGTCCACAAAGCGCCTCTTTGACAACCGGTACGGCACGGGCCAGAGCACAGTCGACGGGTACCTTCGAAGCATGAATCTTGTTATTGCCTCAAAGCGGACAGTAGTTGTGGGATATGGATGGGTCGGACGGGGGGTCGCATCCCGATTTCGCGCCATGGGCTCGCGGGTGATAGTTACTGAAGTCGATCCCATCAGGGCGCTTGATGCATGCATGGATGGATTCGAGGTAATGCCGATGAGTTCTGCGGCCAAGACGGGCGACATATTTGTGACGTGTACGGGAATGACGGATGTAATTACATCTGAGCACCTTGATTCAATGAAATCTGGTTCCATAGTCGGAAATGCGGGACACTTTGACGTTGAAATCGACTCAGGGTACCTACTGGAAGTCAATACTCGGATGATTCGGCCCGGACTAGACGAGTGCACGCTGCGTAACGGCAAGAAAATCTTACTTCTGTCCAAGGGGCGCGTTGCAAACCTTGTTGCTGGAGCGGGCCACCCACCGGAGGTCATGGACCAGTCGTTTGCCAATCAGATTCTATCTATATTATACCTGTCACGGAATTATAACCGGATGCGGCCTAGGATGGTACGGGTTCCGCCCTCAATCGATCGCCGGGTTGCAAAAAGCGCCCTCTCTGTCATGGGTGTGAAGATGGATGTACCGTGTCGCGAGTAATTTACTCCACCTCGACGATGGCGTCGATCTCCGTCATTGAATTTAGAGGCAGGCTTGAGACTCCTACTGCAATCCTTGCATGCCTGCCATTATTGCCAAACACCTCGGCTAAGAGATCCGATGCCGCATTGATCACTTCCGGGTGCCGGTGGAACCCGGGCCCAGAGCTTACAAAGCCAGAAATTTTAACTATTCTCCGGATCTTGTCCAGACTCTTCAGATCTGCCTTTAGCTGAGCTAGGATGTTTATCGCGCATATTCTGGCCGACTCTTTTGCATCCTCGATATTATAATCCGTGACATTTCCGGTAAATGCAATCTTGTTATTCTGCATGGGTATCTGTCCGGATACGAATACTAGGTTTCCTGTCCTGACTGTGGGTATATAAGACCCTGCCGGAGCGGGTGGCGCCGACAGGATGATTCCAATATCTGACACTTTTTTCTCATACATGATCTAATTTGCATCATTACGCTTTTTAGTTTTTTTACAAGTGGCATGCGGTCAATATTTTACGGGTCGTAGGGACAGGTGCCGTACATTACAAGTCTGGATATCCTGATTTTGTGGAATAGTTATTGATGCGCGGCAGGTTGCAGATTTGCATAATCGTCTAGCTGATGAATTCCCATGGCGCAAAGTCAGCTGAAAAATGTGATTGTGCATGAATTCTATAGCAGTTGCTAGCACGTAGAATAAATCATGTTGCCGTCGCGCGTCATCCTAGTTCTGGTTATATAATTTTCTCATACCTTCCTGGCAAATCGCTGAAATTCTCACGAGTCTGC
>CAZDQM010000046.1:0-6125 GCA_964507825.1 uncultured Nitrosopumilaceae archaeon
AGAATATCTCGCAAAGCTTCCCGAAATCATCCATCAGGCTGTCAGCGTCCGACTTGACTAAAATTTTGGCCACGATTTCTCCAAGTATTATTTGTGGCACGAGCACGCGGTATGAGTTGCTGCCCAGTTGTGAGAGCAGCAATCGGGCGTCCTGCGAGTCACCTTCGTCATATACTATGCTTAGAAAATAATGCGTGTCTATGTATGCCCTGGAGACACCGCCCCCGTCTCCGGGGCGCATCCGTCCTCTGGAACCGCGCCCCATCAGGCCGTCCCAGCCTTGGAAACTGTCGCAACATATGACACCGCCATGCAGAACATGCTGGCCGAGTATTAATAAAGTCACATGCCCATATTATTTCAAATGCGGAATAAGAATGTCCTTGCGCCGCTCTTCCCCGTCACAAACATGATTGCAGTGAGCCAAGACCGTCCGTTTTCATAAATATTCAAAATCGAAGCTTTAATTAATGGTATTACCGTACTATAACTAAGAGCTTAAAATTAGTACCGTACTGGGACTGTTCCCTTTAGACTCACTCCCATGTATAAGATCAGGTCGTCAGATACATGATCTGCCTTTGATACAGGATTTGTGAACCATGATACGACTCGGCCTGTACGTGCCAGCCTAAAACGATTTGACCAATTGACCTAACACATTCCATCGCAACATTTTGATCCGGGGCCTTTTGTGGTATGTGGTAACGCTCGTAAACCCGGACGGCTCGCGGTATTCAGCATTTGACGACGTTGTGATGTAGATGCCGGCTCCGCCCGTCCCGACCCTGCCGCCACCGACCCAAATGCCACCATTAATGTATATGTGTACTCTATCCCAGCGGCAACCGCGCCCGCTTACTTTACCGACCTCGTCCTTGCTATCCCCGCGGCCACTCCGTCCAGTAAAACCCCTTTCCCAAGACCATGCCTGTGACCGCGCACAGGCTCGGACAGCTGTTGCGCATGATTCCTTTCATAATTCTGTCTTACGCAAACGGGACGGCATCAACCCGTGCCACCTTGTCTGACGACCTAACCTTGTACGGAACAAAGAAAGTACAATTTATACTCCCGGACGCATTACCATTTCGGCAAACGAGGCGTCATGCAAGGCGCTTTGGCATGATTACGAGTTTGCGGCCAATGCAGATGTTTTTGTCCTGACAATGAAAAGCTACTACCCGGGCACTAAACTTGGATACTGCTTATACGCGGCCATAAACAACGTACTATTCTGGTATAACTATCGGAAATTTTTGACCAGCCGCCTTTGGGAACTAGAAATACGGATGCCGATGGATGAGAACGACAACGTGGATCCCAAGGCAGTAAGGCATTTGGTCAGGGGCTGGTAACCTGACTAGATACGTCGCTACCGCACGCGCTCCTTGTTCCAATATGGCGAGTTGCACCTGCCGGACGCGCAGTTCTTTGGTGCCTCTTTGGTGCTGTACCAGACCTTGCCGCATCGGTTGCACTCGTGCCGCCAATAGTCCCCGTCTACCTTCATACTCATGCGATCTTTAAGATCTCTTGACATATATTTCATTCCTATATATGGAAGATATATAGTCTCTATGTAGAATAAACCTATACTATAACATGAAACTGTAAGAAAGACGATGAAGAAAGCAAGGTCGGAGGGAGTCACACTCCCGATGGCTAGGCTGCGTTGTCCGAGTCCTTGAGTCCGGTCTCCTCCAATTACCATATGATTTTTGGGAGATGTATCGCGTACACACTCAGGGCTGATTCGGGGTTTATACCCGAATGTGTTATTCGTTTTGAAATTTCAGGTGCAATTACTCAGTCGACCTGACCTTGTACATAAATTAGAGCAATTTTTCGGGAAACCGTGATTGTTCATAAACCCTGACATCTTTGTCCTGTGAGGTGATTTTTTTCTAGGTAAATACCGCATGCCGATACACTAAAAGCTACTGCTAGATAGACCGCCGGATGCCAGTCTGTTTTACTATATATCTGTCATGAATTTACACGTTGAGGGCATTTATCTAATCTGCAAATGATCGGGTGTCTTGACTAAATCTGGATCTTGATGTGAACCCTCTCGCCCCGGTGGGTGTTGTTCTGGTATATCAGACGCGTCCTGTACCCCTGACCCTGTAGATACTCGTCAATCATGCTTGCCCAGGGAAGCGAATGGCCGCCATTTATCCTTGATTCGATTGCCACGTTCTTGTTTTTTGTATCAAAGTTTGCATGGCCCGAGCACGTTGTCTGTAGCGCCGAGTCCGTGATCTCGATTACATCATCGAGTGTTCTTCCCTTGAAGCTGATTCCGTTCTTTTCAAGCAGATCTAGCATGGTAAACCTGTTCTTTTTCTCGGCATATGCCGCATTCAATATGTGTGTTAGGCCACCCTCGCCTATGATCTTGATTATCTTGTGGATCTCTTGGGACTCTGTCTTTGTCATGTCTGCCACGGACTCTGTCCGCAGTCCTGACTTCCACATGTGGTTGAACAGCCTGCTCTGGCTTGCCGCTAGGATCTCTGCAGCAGAGAATGTCGCACCCATTCCATCCTCGCTGTTGACAAATAACACTTCACCCTGATCAAAAACAAGGCAGTTCTGTCCGGCCTCTCCGGTTCTGATCTTTATCCCACTTGGAATTCTTTTGAACGCCTCGGTGCCAAGCTGGCCTGTGGGGATTATAATCTTGATATCAAGGCCGCGACGCACGGCGGCAATCATCTGCTCCCTGCATTCCGAGAGAAGTCCGAGGCCCCATTGGTCTGCCGATGCGTGCATGGACTCCTTGGCTCCGTCGATCATCTGCCTGATCTGGTCGAGAACACCACCCGCGGCAATGTGAAAGTACCTTCGCTCGTCAGCACCACGCGACCTTTTGCTCTCCTCGCTTACCTGCTTGAGGCTTGAGACAAGTGAGTTCATTGCATTTACCTTGTCGATCTGCTCGTGTACGGCCTCATCAAATGCATCCTCGGGGGAGACTGGAGTATACATGATGGGCTTGCTTTTTGACAGCATGACTAGCCTCTTCTTTTCAAGCTTGAGTAGCGTCGGATATGTCTTTGTCCTAGGAATCCCAGCATGGTATGCAAGGTCGCCTGCCGAAATCGTACCCTTTGCAATTAATGTGACATATGCCCTAGCCTCATACTTGCTTAGCCCGAATTCTTCTAAACTTACTGTTAGCGCCTGCCTGCTCATGATCTAACATGCTGTTTGAATAGGTAAGATCATGAGCTAAAATCCTTTATTCAACTACTCAAATAAATTACAAAATGTAACTGCCGGGCGCTGTTACCGCGGTTACTGACATGCGCGATACGCGAGCCTGATATAGAGTGTGTTGCAGTATAGTACATGTCCACGTATAGGAATCAGGTGTCGATAATATCGCGTGACGATATGCATGCAGGTACATTGAGGCCGCGGCTTGACTCTGCGCACGATCTGGCAGGTTCGGTAATCACGAGCCTAGAATGCAGATTACGCGGGATTGCAGGGACCAATGGCATACTGTATGCTGATCCGCCCGGATTATCGGAAGACGCGCTAGCCGATGAACGACTTATCCGACAGGCTGTCACTGCGCTCGAATACATCCGGTCAAAAATACGTGGAATCATGACATTATCAGACATCCATGCCGCCCTAGCGCCGGCCGTACCTGCAGTCCGAATCCTAAGCTCTGACCTGTTTGAGCCTGCCCCCGAATGCAGCCAGAAACTGTGTGAGTTGTCTGCCTGCTTGGGTAGTATAGTGATGGACTCGGCGGTTCTTACAAGCGCCCGGTGTGATTTTGGACTCTCAAACGCAGAATCCGGCCGCCTCCTAGATGAAGCAAAGTTGATGGCTGACTCTAAAATCAACAAGCGTTATCCTAATTTAGAGACCGTTAAAACAGACAACACTTGACGGTTTTTTCCCCTAGACATGATTTTAAAAAGGACTTGGCAAGGGTTAGGCGGCTCTCCTCACTGATCGAAGGCAGGCTAGAGTCAAGTGATTCAAAAATCCAACACCTCTCAACAGAGCAGCTGCAGGATCTAGGAGAGGTGCTACGACTAGCAGATTATATCCTGACAAAGCATGAGGACAAAAAAGACATCCACGACCTGCTAAAAGAATTTGTAGACATGATCAGGCGCGCAGCAGAGTCCATTGACGGGATTGATACCGATATTGACGAGTTAGTATTATCCACTGAGACGTCCATTGCCCTCATCCGTGACGCACAAGCCTCGGTGGCCGAAAGGGTAGATTTTGACAGGAATCCGGCTAGGACATGATAATCAAGTGTAAATAATTTTACCATCTCTTCGATCCAAGTTTACACAGTAGAATACAATCTTAAGACTAAATCATATGTCAGGTAGTTTAAATGAGTATGGCACCACAAGAATTAGAAAACAGCGCTAGCAAGTATGCATCTGATGCAATCAAGTTTGACTCCCAAGGCGCGCGCGGGATGGCCATCACAAACTATCAAAAGGCCATAGACACACTAGTAAAACTGATGCAACTTTATCCTGCAAGCAAGCTTAATCCGATATATCGGGAGAGGACGGACTCGTATCATAAGAGAATCAAGGCGCTACAAGAGGCGCGCGGAACCGAGCCTGTAATAGACCCAAACGCTTCTCCCGAGGAGCAGAAGAAATCCCTCTCCATGCAGGAGGCAAACAACGACTTTGAGGATCTGGTGATGAAGGAAAAGCCGGATATCAGCTGGATGGAGGTGATTGGACTTGACGATGCCAAGAATGCATTGCGCGAGTCCATAGTGTATCCTACAAAGAGGCCGGATCTCTTTCCGCTTGGATGGCCGCGCGGCATGCTGTTGTACGGGCCGCCCGGATGCGGCAAGACGATCCTAGCAGCTGCTACGGCAAGTGAGATTGACGGATATTTCATCAACGTTGATGCGGCATCCATGATGAGCAAGTGGCTTGGCGAGGCTGAAAAGAACGTCTCCAAGGTGTTTTCAATGGCAAGGGGTTATACAGAAAAAGAAGACAAGCCCGTGATTTTATTTGTCGACGAGGTCGACTCCCTTCTTGGATCACGTAACAGCGAGGTCGGTGGAGAGATTAGGACCAAGAATCAATTTCTGACGGAGATGGATGGGATAAACGGCAAGGGAAAGGATCTAAAGCTGTATGTGATAGGCGCCACGAACAAGCCATGGAGTCTGGACTGGCCGTTCTTGAGAAGATTTCAAAAGCGCATCTATGTCAACCTTCCAACACTAGAGGCGCGTGAAAACCTGTTTAACCTGTATACGGCCCCGTTACACAAGGACGTCAAGGTGAGTTCTGCAGAGCTGGCAGGACTCTTTGATGGGTATAGTGCAAGCGATATCAAGGATGTGTGCCAGAGCGCGCAGCTGCATGCGGTTCATGAGCTGTTCAGCTCTCCTGATTACCGAGAGCCTACGGAGGGAGAAGAGCCTCAGCAACCCAAGGCCCTTACAATGGCGAACTTTCACAATATAATGGCAGAAAGAAAGCCTAGCGTGTCCATGGACATGATCAGGGCGTACCACAAGTGGAGCAACGAATTCAAAGCGCTCTAGTGTATCTTTTCTGGCACGATGCTGCCGGGCCGTGGATCAGGTGAGATTTGGGCCGCCGATCCACACCTGAGTCATCTCAGTGGGGACAAATATCTTGGTTGCAGGCATCCTTTTGCGATTCTTGATTTTGTCCTCTGGAGTTTTTTTTGCGTGGGTTTTTGTGATTTGTGTAACCTGAAATGATCCACGATCGGTCTCTTAAACCGAGTACACTCTTTGTACGATATCCTAACACTTTGTATTATGTGAGAATTATGTCGCTTGCCCATACCGTAGAAGGTGCACACTCTGGTTGATTCAAGATTCATCGTGTTCTAAGTTTTGAAATTTCAGGTATAATGCCTTCAGTCGACTTGACCTTGTACGATAGATTGATGTATAATGTTTAAATGTTGCATAAATGATGGTAACATGAGGAGTCGGGGAATCATGTCACCCCGATGTATAAGATGAAGGACGCAGGTAGACATGCAATGACACGTATAATTGCAGTTCTGGACGTACGGGAGCAAAGGCGGGAGACGCGCCGCATAGTGCAAAGGGCGCTTCAAAG
>CAZDQM010000047.1:0-9030 GCA_964507825.1 uncultured Nitrosopumilaceae archaeon
GACGGAATACAAGAGTACGTGGACTATTACAACGAGAGGAGGCTCCACTGGTCACTGGATATCGACAACTATGAAAAGCCACTTGGGGTATTTCATAAGAAAAAAGCCGCCGAGGCGATCAGGAAAAGCAACCCGAAATGGATGGAAGAAGAGGCAGATGCTAGTGGAACCTAATTATCATATAAGACAACTAGTCGATTACGCATAAACTCTAATGTAGTATAACATTTTGATCGTTCTTATTGGAAAATATTTCTAAAAATTCGAATGTTCGAGATACTTTGATCGAGTGGCTTAAGCGCGACATGCTAGGTCCGAGAGAAGGACCAAAAGAGGAGCTGGCAAAAAGTGAAAACCCAACACAATCATATCTGTCGGGAATACTGTTTCCAAGGACTAGTGGTGTAAATCTAGAAGACTATGACGAAAACGGACAAACGGAGTTAGAGGGCGGAGATAGTGACGACGATCCACATGATGAGCGCGCCGGCCTTGTAGCAAGACTGATGCAATCGTCATTTGGAATGACATGCACCATAACGAGCAATACGGCTCGGTTACTAGTCCGTATAGAATATGGGACATACGATATAGTACGCAAGATTGTCAGAGACCAGAACAAATCGATCAATGACGATTCGATGACGCACGATACAGAGTACGACAATACAGATGAATCTACTGTGGATAAAAAAGCATCGTGGGTTTACAAACGAAGTCCGCATTCGGAGACACACGATATACGCTTAGACATTTCCGAACCAAAGGAGATCCCACTTAGCACGAATGAGCAATTTGCACTTTGGTACTCGATAAAAGCTCACGCGCGCGGCCTTTCATTGAGTCTATTCGTGGTAAACAACCACCCTAGGAGTGCAGAGGATGACGAATTCAAAAGATGCATGTTTCAGCCACAAATCACGCTGTTGTCGCACGATGGGAGCAATGTGTTTGTCGACTACAAAGCGCCGAAACTAGTCAAAGACGAGAAGGTCAATGATCATGACTCTGGTTTGTTTGACATGTTGTTTCGCAAAAAGGGTAACTTTGCCATAGGACACGGATGCGCGGTGAAGTGGGACGCACGTGAAGGTGCAGATAGAGTAGCTGAACTGAGGACCACGTTTATTCCTGTGCATTGTGTTCCAAATATACGTCCCCGCCCGTCAAGTGCAAGGTTCCTGAACATGGAAATCCTGTTTAGAGTGTCAGGCCCGTCCGAATATCGAACACTGCTTGCTCCCATTGCAGACGAATACGAACAATGGATAGTAGAAAAGTTAGAGTCTAAGGTGGGTGGACTTGACCCCGAATTCCAAAAAGCCGCCATGACTCAGATCAAAGAGTGCAGGGAGGCACTGGGCCGCATACGCCGAGGGATTGAGATAATATCCACAGACAAGAATGCTGCAGACGCCTTTTCTTTTGCCAACAGGGCCATGTGGCTCCAAATGTCGCATGGCAACTGGGCCCGAAAAAACTCAGACATGGGCAAGGTCGACACACCAAAGCCACAAGAGTACAAGGGAGAGTGGCGTCTGTTCCAGCTTGCATTCTTCCTGATGAACATAGAGTCGATCACGGATGCCAGCTCAAGGGATCGCATCACTGCCGACCTGCTGTGGTTCGCCACTGGCGGAGGCAAAACAGAGGCCTATTTGGGACTCATCGCGTTTACGATTGCGCATAGGCGACTGAGGCACGATAACAACATGCGGTATGGAACAGCCGTCATGATGCGGTATACGCTACGCCTGCTTACCATCCAGCAGTTTCACAGGGCCGCCACGCTCATGTGTGGGTGTGAGTACTTGCGCAGGAAAAACCCCGAAAAGTGGGGGGATGAGCCGTTTCTGGTCGGACTCTGGGTGGGGAGTGGCACTACGCCCAATAAACTGAGCGGGGAATACGGTGCTCAAAAGGCAATCGCGAGCGCCAAGCAGGGAAACCCCCCGCATGAGCACAGTCCACTTCAGGTGCTGTCGTGCCCGTGGTGCGGCAAGACAATAAACGAGTATTGCTACGAGGTGTCCGGAACGCCAAAGCAATGCAGGATCTACTGTCCCAACAAGACATGCGCGTTTTCCAAGAAAATGGATGGTGATATGGGCCTCCCGGTACTGGTGGTGGATGAGGACATTTACAAGCGGTGCCCCTCACTGATAATAGGAACCGTGGACAAATTCGCACAGATCGCGTGGAAGTGGGAGACGGGTGCAATATTTGGCAGGGTGAACAGACGCTGTGAAAAGCACGGGTTTGTCGTGAGTGGACTGGAGAGCGCCTGTAACAGCAATCATGCCAGATACAAACAGTCCGACATCGAGTCGATGCTGGAGCCTCCGGAGCTCATCATTCAGGATGAACTGCACCTGATATCGGGACCTCTTGGAACGCTCACGGGACACTATGAGACTGCGGTAGACCTCTTGTGCGCCAACTCTGACGGGATCAGGCCAAAAATCATCGCGTCGACTGCTACTACCAGACGAGCCGACGAGCAGATCCGTAATCTTTTCAACAGAGGCACTAGTAGGATATTTCCGCCACAGGGAATTGATTTTGGCGAGTCGTTCTTTGCGCAAGAGGTGCCGTTGGATAAGGAGCCAGGCAAGACATATGTGGGGGTGTGCACCACCGCAAGAAGTCGACTGACTGTTCTTGGAAGGATCTCTGCCGTACTTCTTCGATGCGTGCGTCGTATGGAGGAGGACATGCCAGACAATGGCCTCTCCTATGATGCGATCGACCCGTACTATACACTGGTATCATACTTTAACACACTCAGGGAACTGGGAGGGGCAAGCAAGATGTACGATGATACGGTGCCTGGATACATACAGAGGCTGTTCAACAACTTTGAGGACCGCGACGACAAAAAGGGCAGGTACAAAAACCAGAATTTAGAAAAAGTGGAGCTGACAAGCAGGGTAACATCTGATAAAATTCCTGACACAATCAAAAGGTTAGAGAGGAGACTAGGTGGCACGATCCGTCCAGAGGACTTGCTGCTGTGCACCAACATGCTCTCAGTCGGCGTGGACATCTTGAGACTTGGGGTGATGATAGTAAACGGCCAACCAAAGGATCATTCAGAATACATACAGGCAACGGGCAGAGTGGGAAGGGTCCGTCCCGGCCTAGTCGTGGTCAGCTACAACCCGCTCAAGCCTAGGGATCTCTCCCACTATGAAAACTTTGGATACTATCATTCCACACTGCACAAGAACGTAGAATCCGCAAACCTGACGCCGTTTGCGCCGCGCGCAAGGGACAGGGCTTTGTTTGGTATACTAGTGGCGCTTGTGCGCATCTTGGACAGCCGGCTTGCCAAGAATGACACTGCCGGCAAGTTTGACAAGGATGTGCGGCATGTATCAAAGGTACTGGATGCGATGCGCAAGGATCTGTCTGGCAGGGTAGGTAACATCGACTTGCAGGAGAAGGATGCAACGTTAAAAGAGTTGGAACACTGCATAAGACAGTGGCATGCTTGGGCCTTGGAACTTGACAAGCTCCAATACAAGGGAAACGAGCACGAGATGGCCAAGCGCCCAGAAGATGTATACTATCTGCTCAAAAGCACGTACCACGATGACGATGGCGGCCTAGTTCCGGTTCCCAACTCGCTCAGGGACGCAGAAGAATCGGTAAAAATGTGGTATCTGGACGACTCACCTAAGTTTGAACTCGACGCGCCGGAGAATGACACGCAATGAAAGACGAATTCAAGAATTATTCCGAAAGCCCGGGCTCGTTGCGCGGTAGCCAACTGACAACCACGTTCGGGCCCGGCTCAATCGTACAGATGGAGCACGATTCTGTCTTGGTGATGGGGATAGACACGTGGTCCAAACGCGAAGAGGACTACGAAAGACTCCACCACCCGTATCTTGAACAGCTTCTGGCAAAAAGTTACTTTAAGATGCCCCGCCAGGTGAGCAAGCACAGGGTAATATCCTGCAAGTCACTTCCACTTTGGGGTGTCTGCTCCAACCCTACATGCTCCAGACTTCAGAAACACAGGGCGGCGCCGCCAAACGGGAAAAAGATGTTCAGCTGCCGGGACTGCAAATCAGAGATATACGCGGCAAAGTTCGCGGCAATCTGCTCGAACGGGCATCTTGATGAGTTTCCATGGTGGGAGTGGGCGCACAGCAGAGCCTCTGAGGATCATACCTCGTGCACACGGGATTCACATCTAGTGTTTCGTGCACGCGGCAGGGGACCCGGGCTCTCTGACTATATTGTAACGTGCTTGGACTGCAAGTCATCACGGTCATGTGCGGGTGCCACATCACGCGAAAGCCTAAAGGATATAGTGCCTGGGTGCAATGGAGCGATGCCGTGGCTCGGGAGACGCGCATCCGTTGCATGCACTGACGGCCATGGCAGGCCCACACCAGTATATGGAATCCAGATCAGATCCACCAGTATGTACTATCCGGTCACCGTCTCTGCTCTGTATGTGCCAGAGTGGTTGCATCCGGTACAAAAACGCATTACGGAAATCAAAGAAACCATAGTATCGAACTTGGAGTTTACAAATTATCTTGGTATAGCAAAATCCAATTCGTTTGCAAAAGAACGAGAAAAATACTCAGTGGATGAAATACGCAAACAGTTGGCAAAGCGGCTAACACTCAGGTCCAGTCTGACCAAAGAATCCACCGAGGCTCGGATCCGAAATCGGGAATACGACGATCTCATGAATAACGAGTTTGTAGGTGATGAGTATCTGGAGATTACAAAGACGGATGTCCGAGAGGATCTTGCAGGATACATAAGAACACTTAAGCAGATAAAAAGACTGACAGAAATACGTGTGATACGCGCCTTTACGCGAGAAGCCCCGGTAGATCCATATCTTTCTGAAGATGAGAGTACAAAATATTGCAAGATATCTAACGAAAATTCTGACTGGTACCCGGCAATTGAGAACCGGGGGGAGGGATTTCTGTTCACGCTGGATGAAGATAGGTTACATCGGTGGGAAAAAGAGTCGGCCGTCAGCTCCCGATGTGAATCGATGTTAGACGCATTTGAAGATCTATTTCCTAGTATGAGCCGCGAGGATCCGCGGAGGCCTCCAAGATACACGTTGCTACACACGCTTGCCCATGTGCTTGTACGTGGGGTCGCAGCGGTGTCTGGATATAGTGAGGCGTCCATACGTGAGAGAATCTATTCCGGTCATGAGTACAACGGTATACTACTGTATACATCAACACCGTCATCAGACGGCAGTCTAGGCGGCTTAGTCCGACAGGGTAGCACCGAAAATTTTGCCAACCTGATTAGAAAATCTGTGCAAAAGTCCACACGTTGCTCCAGAGACCCGTTCTGCGCAGAAGACAATCCTGAAGAAATGGGGCGAGCCGGGATCCCCATGTATAACAGGGTCAATGCTTCGGCATGCTACGGGTGCGTGCTGTTACCAGAGACCAGCTGCGAGAACGTCAACAGACTGTTGGACAGGAGACTTCTTTTTGACAAAGAGTTTGGATACTTTGGTGATTGGACCAATACATCCTAATAGAGAGATGCAACACCGTAAAGTATATTCGCTTAGACAACCCATGCGATACAGTTTGAGTTTCACTCCCAAACAGGTTCAAGCCTGAAAGGTGATGTCTGATGGTCCCGACATCAATACGAATCCGTGCCGATGCGGATGCCGCAAAGAGTGCGTGCGTCGTAAAATTCACTGCATGGTGGGAGGATGCTGTCGATCTCTGCAAAATCATAGAGGAGATCAACCCACGGATATTCCGCATGATCGTATCAAATGGAAGCATAACTAACACAGACAGGCTGGCTGAGATTTTATACGATATGGTAGGGCCGCACTTTTTAAAAAATGTGGAAAACGACAATGAAAAGCGCCGAAAATTTCTGAGGTTAATCCTCAAAACGGCGATCGAGAACGGCCATGTGCGCAAAAAGGACATTCTAGAAGTAGCCCAGCGCTATGCCAGAAAAGATCAGAGAATGTCTATCGGGGATGTGCAGGATGTGCCGAACCTCACAATGACTGCGCGCCTTGCTCGGCAGCTGGCCCTAGAGCTTGATCTTCCCATGCAGGTGGCTGAGACTGAGCGTCCAGAACAGACAGAATCAACTGAGGTAATAACGCCACACTCTGCACTCAATCCACTTTACGACTATCAGTATACGACGGGCCGGTTCATACGCCGGATGCTAGAAGGCAAAATAGATCACAACCAGAAAAAAATCCTAAGAAAGTTGATAACCATTCCCACAGGGGCTGGCAAGACACGGATGGTCGCCGAGACAGTAATTGAATGGCTCAATGACGGCAAGGAATCTGACAACACGCAGCAGCGTAATTCCAAGTTTGTCCTGTGGGTGGCACAGTCAGGCGAGCTGTGCGAACAAGCGTTCAGTACGTTTAAGGTTGTGTTTCAGTCCGTTGGCAAGCTTGGAACGGCACTACACATGCACCGGTTCTGGGGGCCTGGTGGGACGTTGCCGGACCTTGAGATGGATGACCTACTTGCAGACAAGGGTGTGATAGTTGCCACAATCCAGTCGCTGTACAAGCTGCTTGACACGGGGCAGCTGGAGATACTATCTGATCTTACATCCTGTATCATAATTGATGAGGCGCATCATACCACTGCATCATCATACTCAAAGGTACTTCGAAAGATGGGGTTTAACTGGGACAACAGAAAATCCGAGATATCTGAAAAAGGTATTGTGTTAATCGGGCTTACTGCCACACCTTTTAGAGGAACCGGGGCCGGATCGGACACTGAGAAACTTGTCAGATGGTTTGGAGGGGTATACCTTCCGAACATTCCGTACAAACAGGGAGTGGAAAATTTTAAGCCGCATGCCTTGATAGACTGCCAGACATATGTCAACACGGACGAGTATGTGAAAATATTAGGGGAACGGTCCTATGACAGGGACGGATACATAGACGACAAGGATTATTTTTGGCGTATAACAAGATGGGACGAGACAAAGAAGGACAGACACAAAGATGAGTGGACGTTTGAGAGACAGAAGAATATTGAGTTTAGGCCCGAAAAGCCGGGCGAGTACGAGATCACTCTCAAGGTGATAGACAACGAGGGTGATTATGACACTGCCACGGCCCATATGCATGTCTACAAAAAACCAGACGCAAAAGACGAACTCCTGCACATCCAACAAAAAAACCTGTACGAGACACTCACAAAAAGGGACATCTTGTGCAACGTACATCATTTAGTGCTCAAGTCGACCAAATTCCGAGTAAGCAGAAAAGAAGTCGCCTACATACAGAAATGGGGCGAGTTTTCCGACGTGACCCTGAGATCCGTAGAGGAGAACACTGATCGCAATATGATGATTATCAAGGAGATGGCAGCCCTCAGGAGGATGGGCATCAAAAAAATACTGTTTTTTGGATGTAGTGTGAGCCATTCAAGGATGATCTCTATCTTGTTAAAGACCAAATACGGCATCAAGTCCGACTATGTTGATGCACGCGTCGGAATAGATGCTCGGGTCGGGGCTATTGAGCGATTCAGAGTCGGCGATCTTGAGGTACTGTGCAACTATAACATCTTGACCGCGGGATTCGACGCCCCTGGTGTGGACTGCGTGTTTGTGGGCAGGCCTGTGAGGAGTACACTGCTGTACACACAGATGATCGGAAGAGGAATGCGCGGAACCAAGACGGGTGGCACAGAAAGAATGCTACTCGTAGATATAGACGATAACTTTCAGCTAAAAAGTGGTCATGATTTAGATATTGCAAAGCTTGGATGGAAGACGTTTAGCAGCTACTGGACATACATCAGAGACCGATCTCAGTTTCCGGGTGCAAGGCTTGACGCGGCCGTAACGGCGGAGACTACACTTGAGGGTGAAAACAAACAGCCTGCCACTAATGCTTCAGAAAACGCGCAAGCCCTGTCGCATACCTGCTCTGAGTGCAATGTTAATGCAGTTGGGATAGAATCGATTGAGCGCATATTTGGAATAGTTGGGGATCCTAAGATACTGATGGCTAGCCTTGCATCAAAAGATCGTCTGGGAATTCCACAAAAATGCCAAGAATGCAGAGGGGCGGGAGACATACGGATTCCAAAACCCCCCATCAGAAAGCCTGTTCGGGTGACGGTATCGCCACCACTCAAGTCTAGACAGCAGGTGGTAAAATCTAAGGATGATGATAGCCCAACTGCTGAGGATATCGACAAAGAGTTTGAACACCTCAGAGATGTTGTGTATGCACATGTGCCCACAAGCAGGCAGTTCTGGGAGCTTGCAAGTTTTGAGATCCGTAATGCCATGAACCGTTTGTACGGGGGGTATCATGAGTATCTAGAAGCTAAGGGACTTTCAATTCGGGGCGATCACAGGCTGGAGGACAACCTGTACGACGAATACTTTGAACTGTATGTCAAAACGGACAAGCGCAAGGGATTCGGGGAGACTGTATCTGCAAAGAATCTGCACAAGTATGGTAAATACCGCATAGATGACTATACAGAATGTTTTGGTTCATTTGAGGAGTTTAAGATCAGAGCAGACTCCATAATCCAACACACACATGGCATTATCAAGAATGCATCCTTGGGAGAGCTTGTGATGGATTATGAGGACATTGCGGCAAAGCGCGGGCGCGAGCCGCACTTTGAAGAGATACGGGCAATGTCAAAATTTGGTATAGAACACTACTTGATCTTATTTGGATCATTAAGCCGGTTCAGGCAGATCAGGAGTCTGCACCACAAAAGTAAGGTTAGATCCTAGCATAAGTAGAGTTTATGCGCAATCGACTAAAAAAATTTGCCTAATTAATAACATACATCAAAGTCTTGTATTATGTGATAATTAGGTTCCACTAACATTTGCCTCCTCTTCCAACCATTTCGGGTTGCTTTTCCTGATCGCCTCGGCGGCTTTTTTCTTATGAAATACCCCAAGTGGCTTTTCATAGTTGTCGATATCCAGTGACCAGTGGAGCCTCCTCTCGTTGTAATAGTCCACGTACTCTTGTATTCCGTC
>CAZDQM010000048.1:0-10704 GCA_964507825.1 uncultured Nitrosopumilaceae archaeon
CTTTGAAGCGCCCTTTGCACTATGCGGCGCGTCTCCCGCCTTTGCTCCCGTACGTCCAGAACTGCAATTATACGTGTCATTGCATGTCTACCTGCGTCCTTCATCTTATACATCGGGGTGACATGATTCCCCGACTCCTCAGTACTATTATTTTCTCATAACTTTTATATGCATTCCAGCTTGTGATGTGGCATGTTTGATGGCACGATATATGCACTTGTCTCTGCACCTGAGATGCGGAGCCGCACTTTTTATGGGATGGGGTTGGTGTCACGCACGGACACGCATGCGCCCGGCAGCGCGAACCTATCTGCTTCTGTAAACCGAATTTGGCACTGCAACAGACACGCCCGAATAGCGGAGGCAACATACTATGAGCCTTGAGTATCCCAAACAGGCGTCTGGGCATGATGGCGCGCCATGGTATCAGAATGATCCGGACGAAGACGCGTCCAACACAGAATATGACATCAGACAGTTTGAGCTTGTGTCTATACCTAACGACTTTAACACCAAAACCATGGTACAGTTTATTGAATCCGGCGCCTTTGGCATCCCGCAATTTCAGCGCAGGTATGTATGGGATCTGAAACGTGCGTCTCGACTTATGGAATCCATTATACTCGGGCTGCCCATACCGCAGATTTTTCTTTATGAGAAAGACCAAAACGACTTTCTGGTGATAGACGGCCAACAGAGACTCCTGTCCCTGTACTTTTTTGTAAAGGGGAGGTTTCCCAGAAAGAAGATGCAGGGTTGGCACGCATCAAACGGCTACTCCGGCAACAAAATCAGAGACATGCCTCTGCTAGACGATGATTATTTTATGGATTTCAAGCTGGATCTACGGGACGCCGGTTCAGAAGAACGAAACCAGCTTCACAGACACAGCTATGATGAGCTGAACGACCAGACAAGAAACAAGTTTGATATGAGAACGATCAGGAATGTAATCATACGTCAGATGAATCCCAAGGGGTATGAATCGATGTATGAGATCTTTAATCGCCTGAACTCGGGCGGAGTCACACTGGCCCCGCAGGAGATCCGAAACTGCATGTATGAATCCAAGTTCTACAGCATGCTGTACAAGGCAAACACCAGAGAAGAATGGAGGCGCCTGATCGGACGCGACGAACCGGACGCCCGTATGAAGGATGTGGAGATACTTCTCAGGGGGTTTGCAATGCTGATCAAGGGAGGATCTTACCGTCCATCCATGCTTAAATTTCTCAACAGCTTTTCAAACGAGGCAAAGTCCTATGACGCTACAAAGGTAGATGGTCTGGAACGGCTGTTTGACTCATTCCTTGACAAGAACAGGGAGTTCCCAGAGGATATCCTTCGCATATCTGGGCGCTTTAGCCCCATGCTGTTTGAGGCCGCATTCGTCGCATCGTGCACAGATCGTATTGATCAGTCCGATGCCAGAACCATAAATGTTGATCAGATGCATACACTAAAAGAAAATGCAGTCTTCAAGGAAGCCACGCGTCTCAAGACCACCGACAAGTCCAGTGTCGACACTAGGCTGAAACTGGCGCGTTCCATACTGATGAACGGACATGACAGGGCATGATACCGAACCCATGATTGCGGAGTTGGTGCGGGCGCGCGAGCAAATTCGCCAACTCGTACCTACTGGAGAGTCGTCTCTGGCCGCAACAGTAGATGACGTCTTTAAAAAGACACTACTACTCTCCGCTGCCAGCTACTGTGAGAGTAGGCTGACTGAGATACTCTTAAGCCTGTACGAAAGTAAATGCGGCGGCAGCGAGGCGCTGTCTGAATTTGTAAGAAACCAAGCGCTGAGCCGCAAGTATTACCAGTTGTTCAACTGGGAAGCAAATAACGCAAACCATTTTTTTGGATTACTCGGTGAAGACTTCAAAGCGCACATGCTAAGCAAGCTTAAGGCCAATTCTGACTATAAAAATGCCGAGGCCGCCTTCCTCGAACTGGGACGGTTACGCAATCAGGCGGTACACGATAATTTGGCAACATTTAGCCTGGAGAAGAGCGTTGATGAGGTGCTCGAACTTTATGAACTAGCAAGGAGCTTTCTAAGCATAGTTGATAACGAGGTGCATCTTTGCGCATAATGTTAACTGACCGTATGCTTCACGGCGCAGCCATTCAACCCGCGTGCCTGCGCCAAGGGGTGGACGGCTGGATCCGTACCTAGATTCTGGGGAGTTGAACGGTTACTATCTGCCGCGTGCGCCGGCCATGCTGCCGCACCCCTGTGCCCTAGGACCGTACGTGATGCTGTCCGGGCGTGGGATGGACGGAGGTGCCGTCATTTTTTGCCAGACACTGCCTCTAGTCTGCCGCATGCCCCCAACCCCGGCCGGACTGCAGGCGGGCCGGAGCGGACGGCGGTAAACGTGTAAAGGTAACAAAGGTTTCTTTGTCACCTTTATCCAATACACCTGTCACGGAGGACCGGTTCCGCGCCCATAATACCTGCTCAGGCGCCAACGGGCACGCGGTAGTCCTACCGTCCGCGTGTCGGCCAGAACCGAAAGCACACGGGGGCCCGTTGCAGGATTTCCTGTCCATGCGTACGATATAACGGGCGGCGGCGGAGCGTATCTGCATCGGAATGCCCGTTTCTGGCTGAACATTGTCAGCAGCAGTTGCCCCCTGACGCGCGCTGCGCTCGCCCCGACCACCCCTCCTGTCCTGCCCGGCCGCAGCCGTTCAACAGGTGGCGATCAATCACGTACCTCAGACAAGGGATCATGTATGCGCCTCTCAGAGATTACAAATTGCAGCGCGGTGCTTGAGTAGCATTCCATGCACATGTCCAACTCGTAGTCGTCCCCTGAGCCGCCATCCGGCACAATCTTCATGAACTTCTTGGACTTGCACAAACAGCGGTAGATCATCCCACTCTATCCTACGAGCTCCAGCGGCCATGAGGCCGTCTGCTTAAAAGCTGGGTTTTTCATATTCCGCGGTGCCAAGTCCGCGGGTTTCTTTCTATGCCAACATGCGGCCCATTTGATGACCCTCATACCATCTGCTCTACGTCTGCTACTCGCGCAGGATCATCTGGAAGAATGGCTGGTCAAGTGTCTTGTCGTGCTTTGCGCCGTCGAAGGGCACTGCGTCGGCGGCGGCGGGAGTGAGGATGGTGGGAGTGAGGATGGTGCGTCACCGAAGGGCTGGCAGAGGTGTGGCCCGGCGAAGGACATGCCGAAGCGCGGCCGGCAGGCGCGGAATGTCAGCGGCCGGCATTGTGCACGGATCCCGATGTTAAATCCGGTCAGGACGACCTACCAAACCTGTTTGAAATGTCCAGTTCTGGTTGATCTTGTCTATTTCGAGCCTCATGACCTCCAGCTCCATGTTCTTGGTCTCGAGCTCTGACTTTTCCCTTGTCATCTTCCTGTTCTCAAGCCGCACGCGATCCGTGTCGGAGACGGTCAGGAACGGGATGGCCTTTTCATACTGTGAGACCCTCTCAAAGTCCTCCTTGTTGTACCATTCGTAGTGCTTTTCGAGGCCCGTGCTGTGCCCCATAATGTTCTCCTTGTCTAGGTAGTTGACCTTGGCGCGCCTCATCATCGTGTTAAAGTACTTTCTAAACCCGTGGTCGAGCTTGACCTCGTACGTATCTTCTACACGGTGGCGTCATATGTTGCGACAGTTTCCGAAGCTGGGACCGCCTGATGGGACGCGGTTCTAAAGGATGGGCGCATCCCGGAGATGTGGGCGGCGTCTCTAGGGCATACATAGACATGCATTATTTTCTAAGCATAATATATGACGAAGGTGACTCGCAGGATGCCCGATTATTATTCTCGTAACTGGGCAGCAACTCATACCGCGTACTCGTGCCACAAATATTACTTGGTGAAGTTGTGGCCAAAATTCTAGACAAATCGGATGCTGACAGTTTAAAGAATGATCTCGAGAATCTTGATGAGATATTTTTCAAATATAAAATAAGCGTCGAGGAGTGCATTCCGGGTGTCGGCAGGGATACGCCGCGTATAATGCTAGATATACAGGACCTTGATGAGCGTCTGACGCCGAACGACGCGATGATTCTATCAGAGGTGCTAGCCGATCCCGACTCTAAGTTCTTTTTTACTCGTGATAGCGACATACTGGAGAACCTGAAGATCAAAAACTGCGAGAATAGTATGTTTGAGGACGGATCCAGAAATACCCACCTAAAGATCCGTGATTTACTACAAAATACGTAATGCTTCCAGATCTGACAGTGTTTTTGAGACGCACATGTCCTCCTCGTCGTCTTCTATATGTTTGGCAATCTCGACCAGATCTCCGCGATCTTTGTAGCGCTTATTGCAACGGATCAGAGTGGTGGCGGCCCTTAGCCAGCGCTTGTCCTTGTCGCGTACTGCCTTGAGAAATCCTTCTGCATCAAACGACGTCCCTAGGGACGAGCTGTCTGCTAGCAGGTACATGTTCCCGCTTCTTGCCATACTATAGTATGTCTTAGAAAGGGCACTAGAGTAGGGTCCACACGTGTAAATGTCATAGTCATACGGCAGGTCAAGCCCGAACTTTTTGGCCAGAAACACATACTTTTGAATCAGGAACCTGTTCTCAAACTGGCGCTCTCCTTCTCCATCTATGTCAAATTTTACCAGGTTTTTGTCCTCTAGGAACTGGATGAATCTTGCTAAACGTGGATCTGTCATGTGATGGTGGGCAGGACATCTGTTAAGCGTTATGAATAACGGGCTTTGCTTTGCTTGCCACATATGGTTACAAGAGTACCATGTAGGTACATACTTGGGTCAATTTGGGATTCATGTCCTAATATGTTCTGAGTTTTGAAATCTCAGGTATAATGCCTTCAGTCGACCTAACCTTGTACGTTTCACATGGGAGAATCGTAGGCTTGACTAGTAGGAGATTGCAAAGTTCGTTTAGGCACTGTGGATTAGGCTAACCCTTACATTTTCTCTAGGTGATTATACAATGACGTACAGTCGATCAACCGCCTAGGAATTCTAGCACAGTATCAGTATCTGGTTCCGTTTTAATGCGGTTCTGACAGTCGTATATGAACGGTACCGCGCCCTCGCGGTATATTCTTGCAATCTCATCCTTATCATCATCGTGGTGCTGTACGATGCACAGACAACCCGTCTGTCCTAATACGTCCTTTTCTAGTGAATCGATGATTTTGCAGTCAAGTCTGGTAATGTGGTTTTCTACTAGATACTTGTTCATCAGGCTTGAGTCAAAGAACCGGTCATAGCCGAAAACCTTGATATCCCTTCGACGCAGCTCGTCGACGATTTTAAAGCCCGGCGAGTCGCGCATGTCTCCTATGTTGGCCTTGTATGATAAACCGCACACCAAGACAGTCCTGTCAAGGTCTCGGGCACGCATTACATCATCAATTACGTTTACGACATATGCTGGCATGGCCTGGTTCACCTCTAGCGCATACTTGATGGAGTTAAATCCCACCTTTGTCTTTTTGGCCGACTCTAAGAGAAATTTGGGATCCTTTGGTATGCAGTGACCGCCTGCGCCCGCACCTGGATAATGCGCCTTGAATCCAAACGGTTTTGTCGCCGCCGCATTAATGACCTCTCTTGCATTGATGCCAAGCTGGTCACACAGTATTGCCAGCTCATTTACAAGCGAGATGTTGACTAGCCTGAATGAGTTTTCCAATGATTTTACCATTTCAGCCACCATCGGAGAGCTCACCCTTTTTAGGTCCCCTCCGTTTACATGTTGATATACACTCTTTGATATCTCAAAACTTGTATCATCCGAGCAGTAAATTACCCGTGGTATGTTTTCCATCCTCCACATCCTGTTTGTAGGGTCGATCCTTTCGGGACAAAAGCACAACCCAAAGTTCTCACCGACCTTGTGGCCGCACCCTTCAATGATCTCTTGGATTTTTTCTGTAGTACCAAGCTCTATACTACTCTCCAGAATCAGCATGTCCCCGTCCTTTGCACTATCCATAAACGACCGTGTTGCCGAAACCACATGTATATCGGACCTGGTGTCCTCTGTGGGTATCGGCGTGGGAACGCAGATTACCCCTATCTTTGGTTTCTGAACGCGTTCGGGCCTGTCTTGCAGCTTTAGGTATTCCTTTTGTAGCGTCTCATTGAACTCGTCTTCAAACTCGACTTCAAGATCTATCAATCGTCCTGCCTTCAACCTCGCAATTTTTTGCGCATCAATGTCTATACCAGTCACGTTCATACCCGCGGATGCTAGGCGTATCGCAAGTGGCAATCCCACATAACCTAGCCCAAAGATCTCCATTATGTGTGAATTTGCCTTTACGGATCTTAAATTATCGGCAAGGGACATTTTTCTAACCTTCATTTGTGTATTATTTGTATTTTAGGCACAGGCATTTTTTGACTAAAAACAGCCTGAAAACACCGTGGCGGAGCCCGTATACTCATTTATGATTGACTTAAATTTATAACCAAATCAGGATAGAGCAATAGTATTGACACTAGAACAACCGCAACGCAATCGTGAGCCAGAACCCCGGATTAACTGGTCACGGATCGAAGAAGCGGACAATTTTGCAAAGGTGGTACGACTATTCCGAGAAGGCAAATACGATGCCGATAGCTTTAGGCGATTTCGATTGCAGCATGGGGCATACGGCACTAGGATGACCGGGGATTATGCAATGGTGCGAATCAAGCTCCCCGCCGGGGAGATTTATCCCAGACAGCTAGAAAGAATCGCGCAGCTAAGCGAACAATTCTCCATCGGAAGCGCCCACATCTCGACCCGGGAAAATATTCAGCTCCACTGGGTGGTACTAGAGGATGTATCTGAGATATTCCGATCCTTGGCCAAAGTCGGCATGACATCGCGTGAGGCCTGCGGCAATAGTGTAAGAAACGTAATGTGCAGTCCCACATCCGGTGTATGTCCTGATGAGGCGTTTGACGCGACCCCCTATGCGCTGGCTACTGCCAGATTCTTCCTTAGAAACCCCATGGTACAGAACCTACCAAGAAAGTTCAAGTTTACATTCACGTGCTGTGAAAAGCACGGCATGGTCAGGATGGTGGATGTCGGCATGATTCCCCTGGTTGAAGAGGTCGACGGCCAAAAGCGCCGCGGGTTCAAGATATTTCTGGGAGGCGGGCTTGGAAACAAGTCATATGTCGGCCACCAGTTGGAGGACTTTACACCGGAGGAAGATATACTGTATACGTCCATTGCAGTGCTTAGGATCTTTGACAGGCTTGGTGACCGGAAGAACCTTGCAAGAAACAGGATGAGGTACCTTGTGCATGACATGGGGTGGGATGAATTTCGTACCCTGGTACTAAAGGAGCGCGCCATTGTACGAGCTACGCAATCCATCATCACGCAGCTTGACGTTACTCTAGACGAAAGGCCCGTCAAGAGGCCCATACGCGTATCTGGGATGGATGCAGGCGGCACACCCGACGGCTATGCGGCATGGGCTAGGACCAATATAATCAAGCAAAAGCAGGATGGCTATAACACGGTATTTGTAACTCTAGAGGCAGGTGACATCACGGCCGCCCAGCTTGTCACGCTTGCAGGCATTGTTCGAGACTATTCCGCAGAAGGCATGGCACGGACGGGATTTGCACAGAATATCGCACTACGATACGTGCACGACGACGATCTGCAGTCCCTGTATTCTGCGCTACTCTCAGGCGGACTTGCAAAGCCCGGAGCGCTTACGATGGCTACCCCAATCGGATGTTCTGGTACCACGTCGTGCAACCTGGCGCTGACCAACTCACACAGGCTTGCAAAGGAGATCCAGAGAAAGTTCTTGGATCTAAAGCTAGATGAGGATGACGATCTCAAAGAGTCGTCCATCAAGATCAGTGGATGTCCAAACTCTTGCGGCCAGCACGGGATTGCAACTATAGGCTTCTTTGGCGGCGGCGGCAGGGTAGGAAAGGACATGTATCCAAACTACATGATGTCACTTGGAGGGCGTTCTGACGGGGACACGATGCTTGGCATAGGAGTAATGCGGGTTCCTGCAAAGCGCGTAATTCCGGTAATATTGAAGATAATCGAGGTGTTCAAGGAGAACAAGGGTACCGGTGATACACTTGCATCATGGATACACAGGGTCATAGGCGGCAATGAGGATTCTGGAATAAAGTCACTAGATGACCTCAAGCGGGTATTGTCACCGCTTACAACCCCGCCTACAAGGGATGAAGAGCCGGACTTTTATTCCGATTACGGCTCTGATGGCAGCTACCACACAAAGACTGGAAAGGGCGAGTGCGCCGCTTGAACAAGGTAGTCAAGGACGCGGACACCCTGCGTTCGGAGATCCGGGATAATAGCGTACGCGTAATCGACGTGCGCCGGGAGGCCGAATACAAGCAGGATCATATCCCGACTGCGGCAAATCTTCCCCTAGCAACCCTTCTTTCAGACGACAGCCCGGAGCGTGTCGTCAAACTGTTCCAGTCAATGGGAATAGACGATGAGACCGGCGTGGTAGTCTATGACGACACGTTTGGCGCCCTAGCATCGCGTGTTGCATGGACACTGGAATATCTTGGTCATTCTGATGTCCGCCTGCTTGAGACTACGTATGAGCAGTGGAAGTCGATGGGCCTTGAAAGCGATAATGTGGTGCCTGATATCCGTGCAAAAAACCACTCTGTGAACCTTCGACCCGAGATACTGGCCACTGCAAATTATTTAGATGAGGTAAGGGGACGTGAGGATACGGTATTAATAGACAACCGTGAGCGACTAAACTATCTTGAACAGCATATTCCGGGAGCTGTCAATATTCCGTATCGGACGCTTGCCACACATGACAGTATACTGCGTCCGCGCGATGATTTATTGCGCCTGCTAGGAAACCGGGGAGTCTCCGGGGATACCAATATTGTAACATACTGCGGGAGCGTTGGAACCCTGTCGGGGCTCGCATACTATGCGTTAAAATCTGCAGGACTAGGAAACGTCAGGCTTTATGTCCGCTCGTTTAAGGAGTGGAAGGGCCTGAATATGCCCACCGAAAGGCAGCCCGATGCAAACTATTGGGATCTGTCTGCCGAATAGGTACTAGTGATATAACATACTTGATTTCATCTGCACAATGTTATTTTGACATGCGCAGATGGCTTGGATATATTATACCAAATTATCTTACCTGGCTTCGCAGCTGCTTTGTGACAACTACATCCATGTTGTCAAACATCGTAAGCATCTTGTCCTTGTGATCCTCGAGGTACTCTGCCCCCCTGTCTTCTAGCCTGATCTTCCACAATTTAATCTCCCTATGCTCTTCAAAGAACTGCTCGATCATGTGCTGGCCGGATTTTTTGGGATCAATGAACGCATTAAACTCTTGTATGATGCCCCCGACATCGTCCTCTTCAATCTTGTTTCTCACGCTGGCAATCGCCTGTCCAAGATCCTTGAGGTGCGTGACCGCGACAGGAAGCTCCCTCTTCCTTGTCAGGCCGAGGAATCCCCTCTTCTCCTTTCCTACCTTGCGGGCGATTTCTGGCGCTAGGTCATAAACTGGGATCCTGTGGAATCCTTCGCGCTTTTCGTTTTTTACCAGCAGGCCCTTCTCGGTCATTTTTAGCAGGGACTCTTCGGCATCGGCCCGGTTGAGCAGCGTGGTCCAGACTATGGCGCCGATTGTATGGTATCCCTGCCTTACACACTCTAGTACCACCACGTCCACAATCCTCCTGAATCCCTCTTCAACCCTTACATTCATCAGGTCCTTGTCCTTTACAGCCTTTCTTGCATTCTTTACGTCGATTTCGATGGAACGCTTTAACGCCTCGATTGATTCTGGAATCTGGCTTAGCAGTGAAAGAAAGCACGCCTTGTTGTACCAAGCCATGCCAAACGTCGGATCTGACTCTATTGCTTTTTCAACCGAATCAAGCGCCTTTGCATAATTCTTTTGCTCATAGTGTACTAGTCCCTTAAGGTTCCAAGCCTCGGCGTTTGTAACATCGACGTCTAAGATTTTATCATAGACTCTTAATGCCTCTAGGTGGTCGTCTAGGTGAAATCGCGCATAGCCTAGCTTTAACAGGATCTCCACGTTGTTTGGATCCATGCGCAATGCCTGCTCGAATATTTCAATGGCATCATCTAGCTTTTCATCTGCCATCAGGTTGGTCCCCTTTTTGTACAGACGCTTGATGTTATAGCTTGGGTCCACCAGACTGGTGGTTTTTTCCGGATACTCTTTGCCGTCACCTGTATACTCTTTGATCTCTTCTGGTTCTGGCTCTGGATCGGATTTTTTGAAGGGTCGCTTCATGTTGTGATTGACCATGTTTGTAGATAAAAACTATTGCCGTAACACGCCTGTTGGCGTGGTATAAGGTGATCCAGTACAACAAGTGGAGGGACGAATCGATGGCACGGGAGGCATGATGCCATGACGATCATGGCGCCACCTGACAGAATTTTGGCAGGCATCCCGACGGCGAATTAGGAAACAGAATATTGCGCGTGAGTTTGTTGTATAACTTGACACAACCCGTCACAAGAGCCATGGCCTGATCAAGTCTTTTGGTGTTCCTATAGCGACGCTCGTAAATTCATGTACAATTTATTCCTGTACGCGCCGCTAAACTTGTCACCAACCCTACAAATTTCATCAGGAATAGTACAAGCTGCATACAACATCTAATTTTTGCAACAATATCATCGATTAAAACATGCGGCACA
>CAZDQM010000049.1:0-35615 GCA_964507825.1 uncultured Nitrosopumilaceae archaeon
CGCATCTCAGAAAAGGAAACCGACAAGGCGGCAAAACGACAAACCTTGAATGCCGGCTAGGAATGTCGTTTCAGAGATCGAAAAGTCACGCCTGTATACCCATAACACGTCAAAACTAAACCATCCAAATTTACTATAATAATTCGTTATATCATGAGAATTGTTAGGTTATCTAGAATCTAGTCAGGATTGATTCACGCCAAGGCGGTAGCAGGACTAACGCGCAGATAATAGCAAGTAATCCGGGCATGGTAAATAGCAAGATAGGTTGAGCATAAAGACAAATTTTTGTGACAGTAAGATCTATTGGGCACAGGTGATGTTAATATTGTATTGTCAGAGAAAAGGATGCTGAGAAAGGAGATTGCAAAACTCCATGCAGAAGACGGATGGAAGGATAGTACTATATCCCAACTGAACAGCCAGATAGAACGGATGGAGGCCGAACAGAAGAAGGCAGAGGTGGAGAGGAAGCAGATGCTAGACAAGATAAAGCAGCTCAATGCAAAGATCAAAAAGCTAGAGTCCCAACGGGGCAGCTAGCGATACAGCGCGCTAGCCGGCACACTCGCAAGAAAAGGTATGATATACCTCTCGAGTGGACAGCCAGATTTCTGGGATATCATGAGGACTAAATTTGGAGACAGGTTTTTTAATCCCTGTCGGAAAGAAGAGACATGGTGAACAAGGTAGTCTTTTCACTGGTGCTCACACTGGCGTCACTGGCGGCAGTTTCGGGGTTATCCCACGTGGCAATAGCTGAAATTCAGACCACCGATCTTACACCAATCGGCTCGAACATAGCGATTGAAAAATCCTCGGTTACCCTAAGCGTTCCTGAAAACAACTCGTTGCCGTGGGCGTTTATAGAGGGGACAGTTTCAAACCCGGTACCAGACTATCCGGTAATCATCCAGATTTATGATATGGCCGGCGACCCGGTTCACTTTGCCCAGGTCGAAGTAAATCATGACAGCAGTTACGAATACCGATTCAGGGTACTTGATTCCTCAAACGGCTTGCAGACGCACATCTTCGAGGGAGAGTATACCGTTAAAATCTTCAAGACTGTCTATCTAGATGACGATCTTGGCGCAATCTAGACGCAATATCCATTGTACCATCTACCAATTCTTCTAACTTGTTCCTGATATCTTGGTCCGTAATCTGGCCATCCCTGATAGAGTCCGCCGTCATAAAGACCGCCTTTGGATTCGTTATTACCCTGAAATATGACATCAACTGCGTGACGATCGTCTGAACGTCTCCAAAGCTGATCTGCCCTGAGGCCAATATTGCTATACCTGCGGTCTTGCCTGCAGTCTTTTTGTAATCGACATACTCGAACAGGTTCTTCAATGCGGCGCTAAACAGTGAGTTGTATACGGGCGTTCCAATCAGCCATACGTCCGCATTCATTACATCCTCTACGGCCCTTCTGGTCGTCTCATTATACTCCTCATCATACCCCCTGTAACATTCCACACCTCCATCTGCTAGGTTGATCATTGACACCTCGTGATCCGTTTTTACGGCATGATCATGGACAAACTTCATCATTATCTGCGTCTTGCCTATCTTTCTCGGGCTTGCCGCGATAATTGCTATCTTCATGATACCCCTTGAAGAGGTTTCTATTTAAGTTAGAAATCGAAGAGTTGGGGAATCATGTCGCCCCGACGTATAGGAGGCAGGATGCAAGGAGACATGCAATGACACGTACAATTGCAGTTCAGGACGTACGGGAGAAGAGACGGGAGACGCGCCGCATAGTGCAAAGGGCGCTTCAAAGGGGAAAGAGGTCAGTACGCAAGTTCGACACGTTGGGCGCGCGATACATCGTACGTGAAAGGAGAAAGGGTATGCACAACTCGGTGATCACAAGTCAGGTGGGCGCGTGCGTCAGGCACGTGCAGGTCACCCCCAGACAAGCGGCAAGATAGAGTGGCTGTTCAGGGAGTACAAGCACAACTCCTGTCGCGTGAAGTTCGAGTCGGCCGGCCTTGAGATCTTTGTCAGGCGTATCACGTTGTCGCCTATTATCACGTTGCCCGCCATATTCATAGGCCGGCGGTACAGGTCACACTCGTACTTTGTCACTTTGAACAAGCTAAGGGTACCTGCCGCCGGAGGTATGCCGTTCAGGATTTTACGGATAACGCGTCTTGGCGATATGTGATATGGGCTCCATTGGTTTCAAACAAATCCCTTGGTGAAAACTTGAACTGTAGCATCTGGGCGGTTTTCCTGCCGTTGTCGCCTCCCTTTCTCTGTATGGTGACTTTTCCCAACCTCAAATTTCCCCTATTCGTAATGGACGCATCTCCCATGCAGTATGATACCACGGTGTCAATGGGTAGCATGGCAGAACGCCAGCGCATGTTTTGCTTTTCTTCTACCAGAAGCATCCACCGCGCAGATGCCCTACCGCGGCCTGCGATCACGTCCCTGATAATCCTTTTCTTGTTTTTGTTCAAAAACTTCAGTACTGCCTCCCGACTGCTCTGATCCAACTCGTCCATCATGTACCTGCGCGCGTCTCTGTGAGTTCCAGAATCATCTCCCGGCTGGTATCCCTCTTCTCCACAATACATACGAAATGCATCCGTAACGTCACGGGGCATGTTCCACAGTTCGGCAAACTCACTCACCCAACGTTTGTCAATCTGGTTGAAGCTGATGTTAAACTTCTTTACCGAGACCCATTCCGCGTGGTTGTCGGCCAAGACTAGTACATCTGCCTTGTAGAAGAAGCCCATGTCTCGGGTGGTCTGAGCGCATACTTTTGTCGGATGCCCGTGCCCCATTGCGGCTAGCCAGCACGAGCCCCAGTGACTGTGCTCCCAGCCGTTGAACTCGCCAGCAACCCAGTCCTCATTTCTAAAGCCCCCGGACGCGATGTCGGACATGGTTACTTTTTACACCTGAGCACATCGTAATTTATCGCTATTATCTCTTCGCTATCCTTCTGTGTTACATACTGCAGGGATCGGCGCAACAGTATGCGGTATATCCTGTAAGATCGGGGTATTCCTATCACGTCCGGTTCATTCTGCTCCGATATCATGATGCGGTTGTGCCGGGTGGTCGCACGCACAAACCGCGCAAAACTCTCCGTGGTGGGCACCCCGTTGTAATGTCCGTTGGTGTTGTTCATGTACGGGGGGTCAAGATATAGAAACGCCCGTCTGACGCTTGAAAACCTTTCAAAATCCTCATTCCGTATGTCCATGTTGCGAATACTATCACTGATGGTTCGGAGGCGCTCCTTCGATAACGACGGACACTTTGCGCCCTTGCGCATCGGGGCGTTGAATACATTCTTACTGTTGAATCTAATCTTGCCGCTGAATGCATTCTTTGCTAGGTACAGAAACCGTCCCGCCGCTCTCAATCCACACGTAAGGGGTTCGGCGCGCACTTTTGCAAAGTAGTCAGGAGATGAACGCTCTCTGTGCCTTTCAAATTCCCTAATGAGTCCAGTCACGTCATCGCGTACAACTGTCATGAAGTTAGATAGAACCGGGTTGTTGTCGTTGTATGTAACGTTATCCGATCCAAACCTAAAACAACAATATATGGCAAACGCACCCGATCCGCCAAAAACATCTACTATTTGCCGCCCGCCCGCGGCCACGTCGTCAGGAATCAGATCGTCAAAAATGTCTGAAAACCCCGACTTGTTTCCTATGTAAGGTATGAGGTGGCATCTGTTGCGGCCGTTACGTACCTCGTACTTTTGTTGTCGGTGTAGAACGGCTCCAGATGAGACTTCCATGTACGAATATGTGGGGCAGACGGCATTTATAACGTGTACCGATGCAGGTATTATTTCCAATTCGGATGGTCGGCGGTAGGCGCGGGGATCATGATCTTCTCTAAAATTCAGTTCCGGCGGTTGTGATAATTCGGTATCCTCTGGTCGGTTGTAATCAGGTAGAAGTTGAAGTTTTGGATGATCGTTTTCCACCTATTGGCTCTCTCGGTTGAGATGCCTGCCACTTCTGCCTAGGACTGTTTTTGAATGCGTCATGTCCGCGCATGCGATTGTAGTGAACCTTTATGTCGTCAAAGAGGAGGCGTCTGCAGTGCCAAGGCACCTGTATGTCTTTTCATGATTTCAGACGGTTCCATTAGGCATTCCATTTTGTTGTTTGACGGCACCCAAACTCCTCAGATCTTGCTTGCTTTTACCTTGGAGTCAGTTCCCCCTTCTCTAAGTTGCGTTTGTGCGTGGGCAAACATCATCTTTACTCCTCTGATTCCATAAAGTGACACTTCAAAGTAAATAAGTTGGTTCTGCATTTATTTTTAGTAAGTTTGGATGAATTGTCATCATACTGTATCGGCCCATCATTCATATTCCACCTCCCTAGATCTAAAACATCTTTTGACTGTTTAAATGGAATGGACCTATAAAAATTTAAGAACAGATACAATGCGGCAAGAGAAGATAAGACGTTGGAGATTGTTCCCATCTTTATTCCTTCAGGCAGTTCATGTTTGGCCTTGTTGTATGAACACCACCACTTCCAGTCATCATCAGAAAAAGGTTGGTGAACACACTCCGTCTTAAGTACTAGAACAGACATATTCTTCAAAAGATCGTTTTCGTTTAAGTGATCACGACACTCAGAAAATGAGCATTTATGACAGCCAGTTAGAATTCCATGAATTTGTTTGCACACAGCCTCGATTTGACCACAAGTGGTAAGCAGTATAAAGTACAATTTCGGTGCATTGACTGAATCATCATTACTAATCATCGGTACCATCTCATCAAATTCCAAAAACTGTTTTTAGTATACATGTACAATTCCATCATGTGGCGATAATACTGATTTCTACCTTCAAACTTGGCGTTCATACAAAAATGAGAGTTTTTTTACATATAACTATCACTATAGCAACACTCGTAAATTTATGTACATCACAAAATCGATTATGAAACAGACTCGTGAGAATTTCATCGATTTGCTAGGAAGGTATGAGAAAATGGTACCTGCAGAACCAAGATTACGCGCGACGGCAACATGATTTATTCTACGTGGTGGCAATTACTATAGAATTCATGTATAATCACATTTTCTGGTTGATTTTATGTCATGGGAATTCATCAGCTAGACGATTATGCATGAGGTCTGTTGTATGCAGCTTGTACTATTCATGATGAAATTTGTAGAGTTGGTGACAAGTTCAGCGGCGTGTACAAAAATAAAATTGTACATGAATTTACGAGCATTGTTATGCGATCCACCTCACCCGTCTTGCGTTGAGCTTTGTGGCATGTGATGGACGATCCAGATTTGCGTATTTACGATATCGCCTGCTCTAGATCCACACACCCTCATTTCCACTGCGCATGCTGACGCGTAGCCTGCCTAGGCTCCGGGACAGGGGGTGAATTAATTTTTGGACTATAGACCAAATGATCCAATAAAGATAATTACAAATGTAATCAATACAGATCATTGTTTCCAACACTAACAATATTTGCCGGCATAACAGGAATGAATAAGAAAAAATTCTTGGAGAAGCTGATAAGAAAGTCAAGAGCAAGATCAAAAGTACTCCAAATAAACTTTGAGGATGAGCTTATCGCACACCAAGGGCGCCGTTACCTGTTCCAGACATGCCAACATTTCTCAATAGCCCCAACCCTACACTCAAACTAGACGTGTTTAGGGAAACTTTCAAACGAATAGCCCGTAAAATACATGACTCGAACATGTCAATTCCACACATATTTCTAAACATGCACCTGAGTTACTATAAGAACAGTGAATTTTATCCTCCATTTGCCCCCATGTTCTTCGAGGAGATTCTCACACTCCTACCCCACTCCAAAATTCGTATTATTACTCTGATTGACGACGTGTTTGTAACTTGGAAAAATATCTCGGATCGGGAGAAGACGTCAGGCTATGCAAATACAAGATTAACCTTGCAGGAGATACTTACATGGCGATCCCTAGAATACCTGCGAGGCGAGGCATTGAAGATACACATAAACACAAACAGATACAAAACACAGACCACTCACTACATGGTATCAATTAGGCATCCGCACTCTACGTTTCACAACATGATCTTTACCGATTCCCAAGATCGTATCTATCTTTCCTATCACATATCAGAATCAAGAAAGACCCGTCATGGAATAGAGGAGATCAACAGATTCAGGCAGCGAATGCATGAGTTTGGTCACAAGGAACAAACTCCCATCTTTGATCCCCTTGCGATTGACGAACGGGCCATTATATTTGCCCTGCAGAAGGCTAGGGCACTCAGTCCCGACGTACAGACGTTGCGATTCCAAGAGGAAGATCGGTGGCCCATAAAGATTACAAATACCTGCACCGAGGACGTAAAATGGCCCATCGAAATACCTGCAAATGAGATAGATCAGGTCGTACTACCTATAGACGATCAGATTCGCTCGCGTGATTATACTCTTGTGGATACTGCTACTCATTTGGTAGTGTACCGTCCGTTTTTCAATGGCAAGCGATCCCTAGGAGTCGATGCAGAGATCAAGAGGGCAAACGAGACATTTAGCAACGTGATGGTGTATCATCCAGAGTCAGATAAAACGGAGGACGGTGTATCTACACACCCCTTTGGAAGCAACATCACCACGTTTGAGGATCAAAAGGAGTTCATGGCACACATAAGAAATATTATACAAGGGCGTAAAAGGAAGCATAAAAATATGAAAGAGGAGTATAATACACATGGATGATTTGAATTCACTCTTTAAGATCATGAGAAAGATCAGTTCAATACGGTTATTGGAATTCAATGACAGGCTATACATGCAAAAATTGGCGTATCTCGTACAGGAGATAGGAGGGCTCAATAACCATAGTTTTTCATGGTATGTGCGTGGACCCTACTCATACACCCTTACAGACAAGCTCTTTTATCATGATGAACATGGCACCTATGATAAAGTACCACGCCTAGAAAAACATGAAACAGCAACGTATCAAAAGGTTCGTGAACTGCTTGGCACTAAAGTACATGATCCCCTTACGCTTGAACTGTTTGCCTCATTGTGGTACCTGATGCAAACAGCAAATCTGTCCAAAAACCAAAAACAGTACATCATCATGGTGATGTGCAGGGCAAAACCGCACTTTTCTGAAAAGCAGATAGTCAACGCACTATCCAAGATTACACAATTCAGAAAAAAGCATTCGCTCTGATTACAAGTTTAAAATCTGTAGGATGCAAGCGGGACTATTGTGATGGAGGCATTGTACCCGCAGTTATGTAAACTAGTCCATATCTGTCTTGTACACTCTCTCAAGTCCAGATCTGCGCACTTGGCGCGAGGGGCTGACGCGTACACACTCGGGCCGATTCGAGATTCATGCCCGAATATGTTTAGAGTTTTGAAATTTCAGGCATAATGCCTTCAGTCGACCTGACCTTGTACGGATGCGCGGCATCCATCTGATCTTGCGCATTTACAATGTGAGGGGACCAAGTCCATAGAATACCGTGTAACGGGTGCCGTCTGGATTCACCACCGAATAGGGTGTGCCCTACACCGTTTCAAATCCGAGAGTTTAGAGAGCGGGCTTGGAGGGCTTCGATCCCTCGACCTGTAACTTAGGAGGCTACCACGCTATCCATACTTCGCGTCAAATGACTCTGCGCCACAAGCCCAGCAAGACATGCCGATGACTCTATAATAATATTCAACAGCGCAACAATCTGTAACAGCTGCACTGCCGGCGCCATTAGAATACCATCGAATCTTCCGGAACCCGTGAATCAAACCTTGGATGTGTGCGTGCTATTTTCAATTAACTCCCTGATCCTCTTCCATCCCGGATCATCTGTTACATTCCACTTTTCATAATTTACAACCTCCCCAAGCCTCAGCCTAGGTAGCCATCCGGCCTCTTCCAGATCCGGCTTTGCGGCAAACTCTTCTACGCGTCCAAGGCATAGATACGCCACCGGAACCACGTGCTCTGGCAGCTCTAGTATATCCTTTAACGCGTCATTTGACAATATGCTGACCCAGCCCATGCCGATTCCCTCGGCTCGTGCCGCCAGCCAGAGATTTTGTACGGCGCAACATACGCTGTAGATACCGGTCTCGGGAATGCTGGATCTGCCTATTACAAACGGCCCGAACCGCGTTGGGTCATATGTAATGCAGAGATTAATCGAGGCCTCCATTATCCCCTCAAGCTTCAAGGACAGGTATTGTGACTTTTTTGGCTCCTCTACCTCCCTTGAGGATCGTCTCAGCTCCTCATCAAAACTATTCCTTATTCTCCTCCTGGTATCATCATTTTTTATTAGAATAAAGTTCCACGGCTGCGAGAAACCCACCGACGGTGCATGGTGCGCCGCATTAAGGATGCGCGCAATCACCTCCCCGTCGATCTCCTCTCCCGTAAAGCGAGTTCTTACGTCCCGTCTGGTAAAAATGGCCTTGTAAAGGCCGTCCTTCTCCTCCCTGCTAAAGTCCTCATTTGGTACATTCCCATTCATGGCATGATTGTCTCTCTCTCTCTGTTAAACGTTAATAATGCCGTAAAAGGATCATGCTAACAACTGGGCCGGTAGTCTAGCTGGTTAGGATACCGCCTCGACACGGCGGTGATCGTGAGTTCGAATCTCTCTCGGCCCACCTTTTACATGCTTGTCTCAAATTCTTTTTCCACGACTGACCAGGCAGATTCCACGGTAATCACACCCTGCGCACTTAGATTATGCAACTCTCCTGCGGCAAGCGAATCATACAGTTCTGGACTTATATCATCCCTTCCTACTGTCGTGATGCTCTTTAGCGGGATCTCTGCACCGGGATAAAACGCCGCCCTTCCCGGCATTGCAATATCCTGGGTGGAATACTGGCCTGCCGCTACACGCGCACCGTTTGCAAAAACCTCGTACGCAATTAGCGGAATAGTGAACGTCTTTTCACTAGGATTGGAGATCAGAAAGGTAGTCTCAACCTTTAACGTTCCAGAAACCCTGTCGGTGGAGAGCACCTTTACATCGACTAGCTCTACCTGCGCCCGTTCAAGCTCGGGGTTATCTAGGCTTGCATACAGCACAAAGCCTCCCATCATGGCTAGGAGTCCTCCTATTGCAACATAGACAATCAGCTTGCTTTGTAATGCCAAATCGAATTCCTTCTGTTTTTACAGCTAAAAAACGTTGGCAGGGGCAAATAAATAATATTTGAGGATGAAAAATAACCGCATGGGACTGGAACAGACCCTTGTGACCTGGATACATCTTATCTGTGCGGCCATCTGGGTCGGCGGTTCAATCTTCCTCGGCGTCGTCTTGGCGCCACTCTTAAAGACAATGTACTCTTCCCATGAACAGCGAATCCAGCTGATGATACGGGTTGGAAGGCGCTTTAACAAAATCGCGGTGCCGTCCCTTCTAATCCTGATTGCCACTGGAATTTATAATTCCCGTGGCATTTTGAACAATTCCGAGCTCTTGTTTTCAAGCGATTATGGAACATACCTGATAATCAAAATCATCCTAGTCGTTTTACTGGTTGCCGTATTCCTAGTCCATGTCCGCATAATTCGAAGGGACGTTGAGGACAAAATCATGGCGGGGGAGGTATCCCATGACCAGCTTCAGAGACTGCGCAAGAAGATCATCATACTGGGCGAGGTTACGGTGGTAATCTCCGTGGCAATACTATTCTTTGCCGCCGCACTGGACTCTGGACTATGAAATCCCCCTTATCCTGACCTCAAAGCCTCCTGCAATCCTACCGATTCCATACCTGCACCCGGTAATCTTTGATGTAATGTACAGGTTTGTCTTTAGATGACTCGTGATTTTATCCGTCCTGAAAACGGACGTGCCGCCGCACTGGCTGGCCGGAATGACTAGCATGTCTGCAAGGTTGTGATCAACGCCCAGGTTATTCCGTAAAAATTCACCTGCCACATCCCTCTTGAAATTTTCCTTGTTATAATCCCAAAGGCTGTCTACCCCTGCAACCGAATCTGCGTCCTTGCTGTACAACAGTATAGACGCGCCGCTGTCGGCGGCCTCGTCCTCACTTAATTGCACATTTACCTTCCATTGTACTGATTCCAGGGAATCGGCAATCTCTATACAACGCGACTCGACTTTTTTCCTGTCGAGTCCCGAAAACGTACACAACAGTTCTGCTTGTCCTGTGACTCTTTTTGTCAGTGAGACGGGCATGATCCTTTTGCATGGCTCTATTTCGGCCTCCACCTTGCCCCCACCCTTTGGATAATATCCCCTGTTCCTGACGTTTATGGAATAGTTTATTCCAAACCTTTCTAGGGCCTCGGCTAGGACAAATTTCGTATAATTTATCGTGGGACTCCATGGCACGTCTGTTCCCCCACCAATGGCCAGCGTGACCCTTTTTCCAGAGATCGCAGCTGCAAAGATGACACCCTGGAGTACTAGGGATATGCTTCCGGCAGTGCCGACATTCCTTCTGACTTGGGCCTCCCTGACTATACCCGGCAAGAATTCAACGTCTGTTGAACCGGACTCTTGCCCCAAAACCGTTGCATTGCAGATATCTGACAGGATTTTTATCGATGCAAGGTGCTGCGCGCCTAGTCCCGGAACCCTCCTTTTACTCCTAATCCTTGTAATTTTTACGGGTATCTGTGAGATGCATGATAGCGTGACTGCGCTGCGAAGAATCTGTCCGCCGCCCTCTCCTACGGAACCGTCAATCTCTAGCCCCTTCAATAGTCTATTCTGTGTAATGCTTTTTAATAATTCTAGATTTAGATTTATCCTATGGATGGGTTATTCATTGGGAGATTCCAGCCATTTCACTTGGGCCACCTGTATGCAATAAGGCACGCCCTCTTGCAGGCAGACAACGTCTGGATCGGAATCGGAAGCTCCAACAGACCGGCTGAAAAACAAAACCCCTTCTCTGCCGCGGAGCGCAAAGAGATGATTACATCATCACTTGATGACTCGACTCTTGAGAGGACTAGCATATACGAGATTCCTGATCTTGACAACCATGAGCGGTGGGCCGAGAACGTCAAAATAATCGTCCCAAGATTTGATCTGGTTTTTACCAATGATAACCTGACCGGCCACATCTACTCGCGACAGGGAATCACCGTCATCCCAATCCCTTTTAAAAACCGGGATCTCCTGACCGGCACCGAAATTCGCCGGAAAATCATCGACGATATAGCCTGGGAAGACTGCGTTCCAGACGGAACGAGAAACGTGCTGTTAAAGTGTAATGCCAGTGATCGTCTGAAGGGTCTTTAATTATAAATAAACCCGACCCGCACCTAGCTTGAATTATAATGGAATACCTTTCGATGCTTCCCGGCCCGACAAACGTGCCCAACAGGGTGATGAGGGCCATGCTTGCACCAATCATTAATCATCGAAGCGATGATTTTGTGGAATTATACACCGATGTCGTCGACAAGACACAGCAGGTCTTTGAAACAAAGAGCGACATTGTTGCACTGTCTGCATCGGGTACCGGCGCGGTCGAGGCAGGGGTTGTAAACCTTGTAAAGCCGGGTGATAAAATAATCATTCCAGTCAACGGGGAGTTCAGCAACAGGCTGTCGCAGCTGATTGAGGGCCAGGGGGCAAACGTCGTGCGGCTAGAGACCCCTCCCGGGGAAAACGCCACCCTTGATCAGGTACGAGAGGCGTTTGACAACAATCCCGACGTCAAGGCGTTCTATGTGGTACACAACGAAACCTCTACTGGAACCATGGTCAACTATTTGGACAAAATATCCGATCTGACATCGAGAAACGACGCGTTTTACGTAGTTGATTCCGTCTCCCTTCTGGGCGGGGCGCCGCTGCGTGTGGACAAGTGGAACATTGACGTGTGCATGACTGGTGCACAAAAAGCAATCGCCGCTCCCCCCGGAATATCGCCAATATCGGTCAGTCCTCGTGCTAAAAAATACATGATTGAAAACCCTCCAAAAACCATGTACTTTAACCTAGCACGATACTTCAAATATTATGACGAGGAAAAGCACACTCCGTTTACGCCGGCGCTGCCGCTACTATATGCGTACAGGGAGGCGTGCTCCATCCTGCTCGAGGAGGGACTCGAGAACGCCTTCAAAAGGCACAAGGTCTGCTCTGATTCGCTGTATAATGGATTAAGTGCCATGGGACTATCCCCGTTTGCCAGAGAGGAGGACCGCTCCATATCCATTGTGGCGCTAAATTATCTAGACGGACTCGAGGACAAGACATTCCG
The DNA here is from genome assembly GCA_964507825.1 of uncultured Nitrosopumilaceae archaeon. GTDB lineage: Archaea > Thermoproteota > Nitrososphaeria > Nitrososphaerales > Nitrosopumilaceae > JAWVZS01. The sequence continues at coordinate 12,254 of CAZDQM010000049.1, forward strand.
GAACACACTTGCAAACAAGTTCAAGGTTCTCGTGGCAGGCGGATTTGGAAACCTAAAGGGCAAGGTATTTCGAGTGGGGTGCATGGGAGAGGTAGGACCTTATCACGTGATGAGGACCATATCTGCCATATCGTCGACACTGGCAATGATGGGCCATGACGTCGATACCCAAGCCGGCTTCAAGGCGGCAGAAACAAGATTACAGGATCTCTGAACCGGCACGAGTCCACACAGGCCCGGCAGATGTCATGGTTTAACTTAATATTAGGAAATTCTCGAGACCGATCACGATGACCTTGGATCCCGGCACTATAATTCTAGTTGATTATACTGCACAGATAAAGGATGCCGACGAGGTCTTTGATACGACCATAGAAGAGAATGCCAGAAAGCACAACATTTACGAGCCGGACACATACTATCAGCCGCGCCTGATCACGGTCGGGGAGCGCCATATGCTAAAGGGATTTGATGACGAAATTGTAAATGCAAATGTGGGCGAGCCGATGTCCATTGAGGTCCTCCCGGACAAGGGGTTTGGGGAGAGGGATCCGGGCAAGGTCAGAATGATCCCGTTGCGAAAGCTAGGCGAGGATGCAGAAAAGGTATTCGTTGGTGATACGATTACCATAGACGGCCGCAACGCCATAGTGCGATTCATTGGATCAGGCAGGGTCCAGGTTGACTTTAACCACCATTATGCAGGCGAGACGATTGTATATGACGTCAACGTCATAAAGTCCCTTGATTCTGATGAAGACAAGTTACTTTATACGGCACGACATCACTTTGGGCCGAATTATCGGCAAGAAGATTTGGTCAGAGACGAGAATAGTCTAAATGTCTCCATCCCGGAGAAATTTTTTCGCGTAAACGATCTGCAAACAATCAAACATTTTCTCAAGATCGAAATCTTCAAGCGCGTGCCATCACTAAAAACGATCCATTTTGTAGAGACGCATGATAACCCCGCTTCTGGCGTCGAGCTCAAACCCAAGTCCGATAACCAGGATACCGACACGGACCAACTTGAACCAGGCAACCAGGATACCGACACGGACAGTCCAAAACCCGAGAATCACGACGAGTCCACCCATGAATCACACAAACACGAATCCGACAATTCAGATACTAAACCCTACAACACGAATGTCGAAGAAAGGCGCACCTGATTTTATAATATGGTGGCCTCTGCCAGATCCGCGGCGCGCCTTCTAGTCATCTCTTCTTCCATTAGAATCGTATAGCGCTCAGGACGCAGCTGCTGCGCAGTCATTAATGCTTTTATTACATCTTCCTTGTCTAGTCCTATTTTCCCGGCAGTTGTCGGCGCACCTACATTTCTCAACGTATCGGCAATCCCCTTCCAGTCCTGCCCGTGTAATTTTGCCATCATTATCGCTCCCAGTCCGCACTTTTCCCCATGAAGGCCTATTCCGGGCGCAATCTTATCTAGGGCGTGTGAGAAGAGGTGCTCGGCACCGGAGCAGGGCCTGCTACTGCCAGCAATACAGGCTGCAACCCCGGCACTGATCAGCGCCTCCACTACAATCCTAGAATCGATGCCGGTCTTTGCAAAGAGCCCCGAGTTTTCCAGAATAATATCCGCACTCATCAGGGCTAGGCTGGCCGAGTATCGACCGTAATACTCGCCCGTTTTCCTGTGACCTAGCTCCCAGTCTCTTACCGCGGTAATGTTTGCAACCAAGTCACCGCAACCACTTGCGAGCAGCTTCTTTGGAGCCCTCTTTATGACATCTATATCAACAAATACCCCGTATGGGGACGATGCCACGATTGAGTGCGGCTTGTCGCCCATGATTGAAACAAACGGACTAGAGATTCCGTCATGTGATGCTGCAGTTGGAACGCTGACCAGCGGCTTTTTCAGGTTAAACGCGATAATCTTGGCAATGTCCACCGTGCGCCCCCCTCCGATACCGACCACCGCGCTACTCTTGTCCCCCCTGACGCTTCTCTCTATCCCCCTGATCGAATCATTATCATTTTTGCCGGCAAGGTGCCAGCTGAACCTGATTCCGGAACCGGCCAGCGACCGCTCGACTTTTTCCTGGATGATTTTTTTTACGTGGGCCCCGGTAATCAATGACACGCGCCCCGAATCTCCTAATTTCCTTAGGAATTCACCGAGGCCGGATATGTTCTTCTCCCCTATTACTATCAGCCGTGGAAGCTCCATTGTGTGTGATTGCACGAGATCATGATTTTCCATCATTTCAATGACGACAAAAAGTTATTTAAACGGGTCTTGTGTACCTGAATCATCTTCATAGGTGTAATTTTGTCAAATAACGTACGAGAAAAAATACTTCATGGGACTACCACGGTGGGTATCCGTGCCAGCGACGGCGTTGTGCTGTGTGCCGACATGCGGGCTAGCGCGGGCTATTTCATTGCAAATAATAACACCATGAAAATCCAACAACTAGATCAGCATGCGGGCCTCACCCTGGCCGGCGGCGTGGCAGACGCACAAAACATCACTGATATCTTGCGCTATCATGCAAACCTGCACCGCGTTCAAAAACAAGAACCGATTGCAATCAAATCATTAACGAGACTCACATCCCTGATATTCCACCAGAACAGGGGCTATCCATTCATCGCTGACATCCTTGTGGGCGGCCATGATCTAAATGGGCCGGCGCTCTTCAACATCGACATGTTTGGATCCGTTGAAGAAAAGGAATACGTTACCACCGGTAGCGGCTCCCCCGTGGCCTACGGGGTTCTTGAAGACGAGTACAAAAAGGATCTTACCGTTGAGGATGCCAAGGCGATGGCACTCAGGGCCGTAAAGGCGGCCATCGTCAGGAACATTGGCACCGGAGATGGTATCAACGTTGCAACAATTGACAAGAATGGATTCCATCTTTTGACAGACGAGCAGAAAAAGGCAGTTATAGAATTATAGTGATTTAATGCAAAAAAAACAGCACAGCGGGGAACCGGCCTCAACCCAGAATATAATGACAACCATACTGCGGAGCATACCCAAGGAGGCTGGCGTGACAAAAATAGAATACGAGGGCCCGAGAATCGCCCTGTACACAAACGCCCCAAGATTCCTAATGGAGAATAACAACGTGATCTCTACACTGGTCAATACCATCAAAAAAAGAATCGTCGTTCGAACCGACGACTCTATAAGAAAGACAGAAGAGGCCGCGAGAAAGATCATCGACAAGGAGGTTCCCGACGAGGCCGGCCTGCAAGCCACATTCTTTGATACGGCCACCGGCGAGGTCTCTATTGAGGCCAAGCGCCCCTGGCTACTCCAAAGAAACTCCGAAGAGTTCAATCATGTGGACATCACCGAAAAGATCGGCTGGCGCCTAAGAATCCGCAAGGCTACTACCATCCCGTCTAGCATCATCCAGACGATAAACTATAATCTTAGGATATCTGCCGCCGAGCGCGGCAAGCAGCTACGCCAGATTGGCGATGACATCTTCAGGCCGCGACTTGCACAGAGATCGGAGGCATCCCTTCTGACCCTAGGCGGCTTTGGGCAGGTGGGACGCTCTTGCATGCTATTATCTACACCGGAAAGCAAGATCATGATAGACTGTGGCGTCAACCCTGGTGCGCGCCATGCAATGGACGCCTTTCCTAGGCTGGACTGGATAAACATGACCCTAGACGAGCTAGATGCAATAGTAATAGGCCATGCGCACCTAGATCATACCGGATTTCTCCCCACCCTCTGCAAGTATGGGTACAAGGGGCCGATCTACTGCACCGAGCCTACGCTCCCGATGATGAATTTAATCCAGCTAGACGCAATCAAGGTAGCCACGGCCCAGGGAAGGGTTCCACTATATTCAGAGCGTGACGTCAAGCAGATCATGAGGCAGGCAATTACCCTGCCGTATGGGACCGTGACGGACATCTCACCTGACATCAAGCTGGTCATGGCAAATGCCGGCCACATACTCGGCTCCGCCCTGTGCCACTTTCATATCGGAACCGGCGATCATAACTTTGTATACTCGGGCGACATTAAATTCGGAAAAAGCATCCTGTTTGAGGCCGCCAACTGGAACTTTCCGCGTGCCGAAACCATGCTTATTGAGAGCACGTATGGCCTAAGGGAGGACGTTCAGCCTACCAGGCAGGAGGTGGAATCTGCCTTTATCAACGCAATTAACAACACGCTTGCCGACGGGGGCAAGATACTCATTCCGATTCCGGCCGTGGGGCGGGCCCAGGAGATCATGATGGTAATTGATCATTACATGAAATCAGGCGAAATGGTCGAGTCCCCTGTGTTTACCGAGGGAATGATCGGCGAGGCGTCCGCGATTCACGAGGCCTATCCGGAATACCTAGAGAGGGAGCTGCGCAAAAAGATTCTCGAGACCGACGACAACCCGTTTGATTCCGAATATTTCACAAACATTGAACATGCAGACAAGCGGGCAGAGGCGCTACGCGAGGACACGCCTTGTATCATCCTAGCAACGTCCGGCATGCTCGAGGGCGGCCCCGTACTGGAATACTTTAAGAATATAGCGCCGGACAAGAAAAACAAGGTCCTGTTCGTGTCATACCAGGTCAACGGCACCATGGGCCGCCGCGTGATGGACGGGGCGCGCCAGGTATCGATGCTGGGCAGGGACGGGAGGATCGAGGCCGTCACAATCAACTGCGGCGTTGAAAAGCTCGAGGGATTCAGCGGCCACAGCGACTATAATCAATTAATGTCGTTTATACACCGGCTGAGGCCCAAACTGCGGCGCGTCCTAGTCAATCACGGCGAGAGAAGAAAATCTGAACACCTAGCAACAAGCATACGCAGGACGTTCCGGCTACCTGCACACTATCCTCAGATTCAAGAAGCCGTAAAATTATTTTAACTCGTAATCTGGCTTCCAGATCTTTACCCTGGACGGCGTCACGATAATTCTCTCCTCGCCGAGCCTTGCAATCTCTGCGCCGTCTGATTTTGCAATCGAATACAACTCTTCGACTAGACCCCTTAGCTGATCTACGTCCTTTTGCGCAAGCGGTGTAACACGCAAAATCAGAATCATCCCCTTTTTGATATCTTCCTTGATTGAATGGATATCGCTGGGATCCCTGATCGTGATTGCCTTTAGGTACGTGGGGGTTTCATGCTTTTGCATTGACTTTGGATGTAATCTACTCACTGAAAAACTCTTCCTTGATTTTATGCCTAAGTTTCCTAGTATATCCGAAGTGAAAGATATTCCGTCTCCTGCGCCGCCCTTGCGGAAATCTCCGACCTTGCGCCGTTCCCCTCAACTATTACCAGCGCATCTTGATCTTTTGCGGCATCCGAGTACCTCAATGTAATTGAGGCTGCAAGCCGCAGGTTCTTTTCCGTAGAATCCCCCCTGATGATTGTAGTGGGCCCCATGTGATCCTTGGCCTCTAGTATTACATCCTCCTTTAGCGCAAGTGATCGTATTATTACATTTTCATCGTGATCCCTGCCGACTATAATCTTGGTTTTCTCGTCAAATCTGAACTGCCTTCCCACCTTCAACAGATCTATGTCGTTTATCGTAGGCGTTTGAACGTGGTCGAAGAGATCCTTGGCCCTAAGGCCAAATGACGGATCCGTCAGCAGGCATCCGCCTCCCGCATTGGGAGGATCCTCTATACCGTACTCTTTTGCCATCCTAAGCTGCGCGCTTCTTGTGCGGCCCTTGATCTGGCCTAGGTCCTCCCTCCTGATCAATCCCTTCTTTTCAACATCAGTTGGCGGCAGCAGGGCGCCGGAGAGCGGCCGCAGTATCTTTCCTTCCAAATCGGACTCTTTCTCTATCGTGTGCAGCGCCTGTCTGTGCTGGCTCATCGGCCTCTGTCCTAGAACCTCTCCTGAGATGACAAACTCTGCGCCGATCTCCTCCATGTGCTTTTTTGCCGCATCAAACATCATTGATCTACAGTCCACGCACGGGTTGAATCCGGCGCCCCTTCCATGCTTTGGACTTTTTAGCATCTCAATATACTCGTCGCCGAGATAAACCGTCTTTAGGTCTACGCCCAGATCATCGGCCCTCTGACGTATCTCAAACCCGCACCCCCTTCCACAGTCAAAATCACAAAACGGGGTCTTGATTGCCACGGCAGAGACGTCGAATCCCTGCTCTTGCATCATGCGTACGGCCAGCTGGCTGTCTAGGCCGCCCGATAACAGCGCCACTACCTTCTTCTTATTCATGGTTGTGTACGGGCACGTCGATATACAAAGCTTGCAGCTATTACGTGCACACCCGCTAGCGTCGTGCCTAGATTCTTGCACCATACCCTGAACTTGCCCCTAAAAATGATCATCTCAAAACCGCGTTAACAGTACCGCGTGTACACCCGTTATTATGATAATTCTATACTCTTCGGCCAGCCACCATATACATAAATTTAGAGATTTCGCGCGGCAACCATGGAACAGCGAAGGAAGAACCTGCTCAAAGCAGCCCGGAAGATCAACTGTGATACGCTAGTTGCATTCGAGCCTGAGAACCTCTTTTACATGACCGGCTTTTGGGGCGAGGCAATAGGCATCCTGTCTGGGGGAGGAAAGACTACCATCATCGCACCGGCATTAGAGGCGGACAGGGCTAGGGACGAGTCCAATGACTGCACTGTGATTACATCTGAGAGGGGGGCCGACATGATCACTATATTGATCCATGAAATAAATGGCAAAAAGGCATGTACCGACTGCCAGAACCATCATATCATCGAGTCATTAAAAAAATCATCGGCAATCCGGGCTGATGCGGACCCGTTTTACCATACTCGGGCCGTCAAGGACAGCCAGGAGATCAGAATCATGAAAAAGGCATCTGGAATCATAGACGATATCTTTGCCCTGTGCCAAGATAGGATGACGGTCGGACAAAGAGAGTCAGAGTTGCAATCAATTCTCATGTCATATGCAATCGAGAGAAGTATGTTTGATACCGGGTATCGCTCCACCCTGAACCCGCTGATTGTGGCAGGCGGCCCCAACGGCGCACGGCCGCACGCCCAGGTCACAGACAGGCGATTCCGGCGCGGCGACCTAGTTATAGTAGACTTGACGCTACGATACCGGGGATACGTCTCTGACTCTACGAGAACCTTTGCCGTGGGAAGGATTCCGGACCGGACGCGCGACATCTACAACATGGTAAGAGAGTCACAAGAGCTCGGACTGCGCGCGGCGATACCCGGCGCCCACTGCGGCACAGTCGACCATACATGCCGGAGCTACATTGAGGGCCTGAACCACGGCGACTATTTTATACATTCAACCGGCCACGGCGTCGGCCTTGAGGTGCACGAGCCCCCCAATGTATCTCGCGGCAGCAAGACTAGGCTGAAGGAGAACATGACGGTGACAGTAGAGCCGGGCGTCTATATTCCAAGCAGGCTTGGCGTCCGCATCGAGGACTCTATTATCGTAAAAAACAAGCCCGTTAGCATGCACAAATTCACAAAGGAACTAGTAACGGTCTAGTCGTAAAAGTTCACCCTGTCAATGATGTTTTTCGAGGCCGCATCGCCCCCCGTAATTTTACCGGACTCTGTATCCAGACTCCACGTATAATGCACGCTGCCCTTGTCTGACTCAAACGTGAATCCGAGCTCCGATACACTAGAACTATACTGTGTCGTGATCAGTACCTTAGATGACCTGTCACTGAAGATTTTATCGTCATCTAGCCGCTTTTTGATCTTTGACTCGACCTCCTCTAGGACCGTCAGCCCGCCCTCGTTTGGGCCGCTGTATGACATAATTATACCCAGCAATCTCTCATCTTCCGCGGGTAAATCCTCGGGGAACAGCCCCTTAAGATCGGTACTCGTAAGCTGCGGTATCACAAAGATCAGGAACAGCCCTGTCAGTCCCAGGTATATGGGCGCCCTCTTTTTTAGAAATTCCTTGGTACTATTCTTCTTTGGCCTGTCCGGCTTTTTGCCCATACGCTTACATCCTAGCAGTAGAAATTAAAACTTGCCAAGGAAAGACGATCTGTCGGTTCCTTTTTGTATATTGTATAGTCTTTTCCCTGACCTGCCGCCTGATATCTAGCTGATCACTCCTTGAGAGCCGGCCAAGCTTCTCCCTGACCTGCTTTGAGACATACCTCCTGTAATTTGCCCAATACTCTTCAAACGTGCCCGGACTGAATGAAAAGTTAAACTCTGATATCGAGATACCCTTGAAACCTGCATCTGATAAAACACTTTTCAGGGCAGCAGTGGTTCCGAATCTGTCTAGCCTCACGGGGCCCCTTGGAAGGTAATCTGGAATGTATTTCGTGACGACATCTATTATACTGGTGTAATACGGCGTATTGTTTCCATGGACCGACACGCCTAGGATCCCGCCGTCCCTTAGGTGCCTGGCCATATTCTTTAGGGCCTTGCGCGCATTGGGAAAGAAAAAGAGCGCATACTGGCAGGTTATTGCGTCAAATTTTCGTGAAAAGCTGAACCTTTCTGCGTCGCAGTTGACAAAGTCTAGATTACTCGCGCCCCGGCACTCTCTCCTTGCAATCTTTATGGCGACTGCTGATGAGTCCACCCCTATTACAAGGCCGTACTTGCCAACTTTGCTACTTAGACTCCTTGTTACTATTCCCGTCCCGCATGCCACGTCAAGTACCGCATCACCCGCGCCGACTCTCGACAGCTGGACAAGCTTGGACGAGCTTCGCCACGGCCCACCGGCCTCCCTCTCCCATCGGCGGTGGTACCTCGGTGCAATCTCATTCCAGGATCTTATATTTTGCAGCTTGTACTGCGCATTCTTGGACATTTTCATACTCTTTTTTCTATCTCCCGCCTAATCATCCTTGCAATCTTTTCCTTTTTCTTCCACCCCGTAGAAATCGTCTCGTTCTCGTCTATGATCAGAATGTCGTTATACAATGGATTCTTTTTGTATCGTGCACTGCCGATATCGTTTGCTATTATGATATCTGCCCCCGACTCTCTTAGTTTAGCCCTGCCTCTTTTTTCCAATTCTCTAATAGAGATCCCAGCCTCTGCCTTGAATCCCACCAGGAGCGGCACCATAGACCTGATCTGATCTAGGATCTTGGGGACCCGCTCAAGTTTTATGCTGATTTTCTTTCTATCACTCTTGATCTTTGTCTTGGACTGCTTAGGCGCATAGTCTGATATGGCGGCCGCCATTACAACGATATCGTATTTTTTTGCGAGCTCGTTTTTGATTACGCGGCTCATCTCGCGCGCGGTCTTTACCTGAATCACCCTTGCACCACTTGGAGGCGCATGCGTGCCTATACCGTAAACTATGGTCACCCTTGCCCCGGCCGCAATCATCTCAGACGCTAGGAGCATGCCCGTCCTGCCGCTGCTTGTATTAATTATCATCCTGACTGGATCTATATACTCCGCGGTGGCGCCTGCCGAGATCAGCACCCTCTTACCGTATAACTTTGAGGAGAACCCGAATCTTCTTAGGACAAAGTCTAGAATCTGTTCTGGCTCTGCGGCCTTTGCCTTTCCCTCCGTGATATAGGGACCGACAAAATCCACCTTATCTTTTAAAAACTGTACGTTCTTTTTTATCGCCGGGTTCTCGTACATTGATCCGTGCATTGCAGTAGAGACTATTATTGGAATCTTGGCGCCAAAGCCCGCCGTCAGCACCGTCGATATCGGCGTGTCGTCAATCCCGTTTGCAAGCTTGCCTAGCGTGTTGGCTGTACACGGATACACGATAATCATATTAGAGCGCCCATAGTCTGCAAGCCTGATGTGCTCTAGATCCCCGGTAAGCCTTGTAATTACCTTGTTTCCGGTGGCCCACTTGAAATAGTCCGGCCGGATTAACCTAGTCGTGGCGCCGCTGGCAACGCACGTTACATCGGCGCCGTGCCGCATCAATAACCTCGCAAGCTCGATTGACTTGTATGCCGCCACGCTTCCGGCAACGCACAATACAATCCTTTTTCCTGATAATTCCACCCCGTCGGACTCTACGATATCTAGTGACGGGTGCTTATTCTCGTAACGCGTCATCTAGCTTTTCTGCCTCGCCCTCATCCATCGAAAACCTGTTATCTATTCCCGGGAATCTACCCGCCTTTACGTCGCCTACATAGTTTTTTACCGAATCCGTGATTGTTTGGGCAAGGTTGCCGTACTTTTTTACAAACTTTGGGTTTATTTTGTCGTACATGCCAAGCAGATCATGCGCCACTAGGACCTGCCCGTCACAGCCTGCCCCCGAGCCTATTCCTATGGTGGGCACGTCCACTGATTTTGAGATGATCTCGGCGGCCTGGTACCCCACCATCTCTAACGTAATCCCAAACACTCCTGCCTCCTCGAGCGCCTCTGCATCCCTTACGAGCCTCTTGGCCGATTCGGCAGTCCTTCCCTGCACCTTGCATCCGTCTACCAGTATGGTCGTCTGCGGCTGTAATCCGATGTGTCCCATGACCGGGATCCCGATTCTGGTAATTGCCCTGATTATACCTGCCATCTCTGCGCCGCCCTCGAGCTTTACGGCGTCACAGCCTGCCCTGATCAGTCTTCCAGAGTTTGTAATGGCATCTGCAGTACCTGCCTGGTATGACATAAACGGCATGTCTGCTATTATGAGTGAATTTTTTCTGGCGCGCCATACTGCCTCCGTAAAGGTGCACATGTGCTCCATGGTGACAGGAGTAGTGCTGTCATGGCCTAGCATGACCATTCCTGCGCTGTCTCCGACTAGCATGATGTCGATGCCGGCCCTGTCGCAGAGGGCCGCCATGGTATAGTCATAGGCCGTAATCGCCGAAATCCGCTCCCCGCGTTCCTTCATTCGTAGGATATCTCCTACCGTCTTATGCAATCCTTGCCCTCCTCTCCAGATTATTTTTTATCTCGCTTATCATATGATCCAAGTTCTCCCTGTTGTCAAAATTTTCCATTATTTTGAGCAGGTACTCCACCTTCTTTCCTGATAATCTCTTTGATTCGCGTACGAGGGCGGGCATGCCCCTTGTCACGTTGTCCACGATCGTAATCGTTGATCTCTGCGCCGTCCTTGAAAGCGGATTCAGGTCAAACGAGATCACGGATTTTCCCTCCCTTACGAGCGCCTCGGTCCTGTCGCCGTCCTCTAGCGGCACTAGGACCACATCTGCCGCGTAAATGCCGTCGAGATCGGCCGTTCCTCGCGCGCCTTGCAGCCCAGGTATTATTCTGTTATACTTTTCACGGTTTCCAAGGACGCGTATTGCCCCGTTCCTTCTCAACTCCCTAGCTATCTTTTGCTTGCGTGTTTTACTTGCATAAAAGATGCTGACCTCGATCCTTGAGCGCGTGGCATCTGCCAAGGATACGACATCCTCCGGGCACAGCGCCGCCATGTTCCCGTTTACCGAGATTACCGGGTTTTCTGCCAATAACAGGCATGCGGCAGCGGCCCTGATGGCCGACCTAGCCGGCTTTGACGTCTGTTCTCCCACAAGATAGTCAAACGCCTCCCCGCGGCCGTGGGCTAGCAGCCCCTCCCTTGCCACCAAACCCTTCCTGAACCCTGAGACTAGCCTCTCCCTTGTAAATAGCGACTCGGCTCTCGGGTGCGACTTGGGAATCAGCGTCATGTTGTCAGCCTTGCACCGTACTGATCTATCTCCGAATTAATTATGGTGGCATCCTGATACCCGGAGGCGATATCAAGCACCTTTTGCACTTTATCCCTATTTACTAGAGCGAATATAGTTTGGCCAAACAGCGCTATCCCGCACCTTATGCCATTGGAGTGGAGATCCCTGACGATATTTCTCATCCGGGGTGTAATAACATCGATGTAATCTGCAAATTCAAGCGACATGTCCTGAAACTGGTTTACATCCCGCGTCTCCTTGAGTTTATTCACCATTGTACCGCCAAGGCCGTTGATCTCCGGCAATCTGTCTCTGAGAAAGTCCGTGGTGGAGACGGGCGCAAGGCAGATCATTACACCGGATATATTCGCGGACTCGATCCTATCTACAATTCCTATTCCGGGCGCGCCGGGCCTAGTTCTAATCTCAAAGCCGCCATGGTACGACGCCAGTACGTCGCCGAGTCCGGTCCTGCATGACACCTCTGCTACATGCGCAATTCTTCCGATCTCCTCCCTTGGCAGGTTTGTATATAGCGCCTCGTCTAGCGCAAGAGCTAAAGAGAGCGCGACGGCCCCGCTGCACCCTAGCCCGTATCCGACCGGAACGCCAATCTCATGCCTTACATCAACAAAACCTATATCCCGCTTAATTTTTAGAAACTCCCTTATGACAAACTCTGATACCTTAGTATCGCCGGCATGGAACCCCTCCATGGAGACATTATACCCGGAATCGCCCTCCCTGATAGAGACGGTGGTGGTGACTCCATCTCTGATAGAGAATCCCGCCCCTAAAGAGCCGGTATTCTCCGGCCTCTCCCGGTCTATCTCGGCCTTGAAGAATCCCGTTACATGAGCAGGGCAGAACGCCTCTCCCTTCATAATTGAGGTTTAAATTCACAACAAAATATAAGAATATGGCTTAAATTAACTAAATCAGTATAAATTGCCTAAATTTGTCAGACGACTGCAAAGGATCGGGAGCAGTACCCTGGTATCACTCCCAAAGGACTGGGTTGATTCTAACAAGCTTGAAAAGGGCAGTCAGGTCGAGCTTGAGACGGGGTATAACAGCATATCGATTACTGCAAACAAGGAGCGCCGTCCCGCAAGGGAATTGGTGATATCGTACCCGCTCCCGTCCGAGGAGAATATAGCTGCTGATATCACCGGCGGGTACCTGCTTGGATACGGCGCCATCACAATCAAATCCAAAAAGACCATACCAAGCGAGGACAGGGAGAGAGTCCGTGACTCGATGCGGAGGCTTGTCGGCATGGAGATTGTAGAGGAGAGCGCATCAAATATCCAGATGCAGTTCCTCCTTGACGCGAGTACAATTAGTCCGGATAAAATCCTAAGGCGAATAAGCTCCATCGCGGTTGGAATGTTCAATGATGTATTGATGAGCTTGATATCTAGTGACAGGTCAAATCTTACGACTTTGCAGAATCGCGATCTTGAGGTAAACCGGCAGTATTTTCTCCTTGTAAGACTGATTCGCAGCACCCTAGTTGATACCAGGCTTGCAAACATGTTTAATCTTGAAAATATTGATATCCTTGATTACAGGATTGCCGCAAATTTACTGGAAAATGGGGGGGATGCCATAGTCGAGCTTGGCAGGGCCATCCTGTCTACAAAGACGACTGCCGGGGAGCTAAAAAAATTATACGAATCCGCGAAAAACTTTGAGGAGATATCTGGCAAATCCATCGACGCGTTTGTGAATAGGGATAGAATACTTGCAATAGAGTCCATAGCGTTGCACAAGCGGTACCAGAGCTCCCTCGCTACAATACGCAGTTCGGAGAGCCAAAAACAGCTCTCACTTGACTTTTTAGATTTAATCTACATGTTTGAGCGCGTGGGCAAATCGTGGGAGGATATCGTGGATCTTGTAAAGCCGATATATGCCAAAACCTAGTGTATCTTTTTCTTGGATGCATATGTCATTACTGTACAGATGGTCTTTGCGTCCCTGATTTTTCCGCCCCTGATCATCTGCATGACTCTTTTGAGGGGTATTTTCTTGACTGAAATAATCTCATCGTCGTCTAGCTGCTGTCCTGAAATCTTTTCTAGTCCGGATGCCACGTAGCAGTGAATCGCCTCCATGTTGTATCCTATCGAGGGGTAAAACGTGAGCAGGTGGGTCATCTTTTTTGCCGCGTATCCGGTCTCCTCTTGCAGCTCCCTAAAGGCGCACTTTTCTGGCTCTTCACCCTTTTCTAGGGTTCCCGCGGGAATCTCTAGGACGTAGCCGTGCGGGAATCTGTACTGCTCTACCATGATCACCCTGTCGTTTTCCAGTGCCAGCATGGCCGCCGCGCCCCGGTGCTCGATGATTTCGCGCCTGACCCTCTTGCCCTGAATCCGGCCCTCGTACACGCTCAGCCCCAGTATACTCCCCTCATAGATTTTGGTTCGCTTCAACAACGTTGTCCTGTTTATTTATTATTTAATTGGTCTGGTATGCCAGGTGGAGGGTTGGCGATCTCTTGGCCATCCTTATGGCGCCCCTTAGCCATGCGTCCGGGTACACTATACTTTTTGGAATAAAGATGTCGGTGGATTGGACCCCGCCGATACTTCTAATCTTCTGGGTAACCTGATCCAGCTTGAAGATGTTATCGCCATACATGAAGAGTACAACCTGGTCTTTTGTCAGAAAGGGTACCTGCATGTACATTTTTTCGAATTTTTTATCAAACTCCTTTTTGATTTTTTTCATGTCACCTGAAATCCATGTTAATACGGCATACGGTATATGGTTTCCCAATTTAGTGGGATCATACATTGCCGTAAACTGGACGTTCTCATTTTTGTATAACTTGTCAAGCGATCTGGCAACGGTCTTTGCCGACAGTCCCGCATCCCTTGAGATATCTTCAATTCTTCTCCTTGGATCTGTCAGTAACCTGTCTATTATTTCCAGGTCCGTCTTGGTGAGATTCGGTCTTGTTATATCCGTCCCGGCCTCAAAGGCAGTCAGCACCCTTGCACCCTTTATGACATCCTTTACGAGTTTAATCTTGTTTTTTATCGAGTCCCTTGTTACGATGCCGCAGACCGTTACCCCGCCGACGCACGGTACAATAAAGAACGGCTCGCCGACGGATTTTATCTGCTTGATTAAACCCGTTACGCTTCCTCCGGATACTACTATATAGAATAGCCCGTATCCGAGTATGGGCGGCTCGATCTTGATGGTGTATCCGCGAATCGTACCAGCACCCTCTAGCTTTTTTATCCTAGAATTGACCGCGTTTCCTGAAATTCCGACATCCCTGCCTATCTGCCTGTCTGATTCTCGGCAGTTGTTCATCAGGTGGCTGAGAATCCGCATGTCCGTTCCGTCCATGAATCCTGTATTTGCACGCCCTTATTTATTCAAAATTGTCTATTTTGTTAGTATTATGTACAAAATACATTATATAGCAGACTATTTTATTTACACCATGGATTACCGCGTCAACCTTGCAAAGAGGATGCTCACAAACAAGAAGGGCAGCCTGATGGGGGCGGTACTAGCAGTATCGATTGGAATTTTAGTAATTCATGTAAATTTTGTCATCTTTCAGGGGCTGTTTGATGCCATTGTTCGCGACATGTCCGATTATAGGTTCGGCGACATATATGTCACTAACGAGGAGGATTTTATTACAAAGTCTGATACGGTACTGATCAACTGGTTTGAAAGGATTCCGTATGTAGAGGCGGCCACGCCCCGCATGTCCGCGTCGGCCGCAATCAATGCAACGTCTGCCGGGGAGAGGATCGAAGAGTTCCAGACGCCGGTCGTCGGCGTGGATCCGCTGACTGATGTACTAGCCTCGACCATCCACACGACGGTAGTTGACGGCGAGTATATACTATCTAGAAACTCGATGGTTGTAGGATCCATAGTGGCCAGAGATCTTGGAGGAGTCGGCGTCGGTGACAGCTTGCGGATCAAAATAGTGGATAGGTGGGGCCAGGATCAGATCAAGCGATTTCTGATATCCGGGATTGCTGATTCCCCGGGCGGCCAGGGACTTGATACCAGCCTCATAATTCACATAGATACGTTACGCGACATGATGGGCAGGACGGGGGAGACGCAGTCTGTTTTGGTAAAACTAAATGATCCGCAAAGGGCCGCCGAGGTCAAGAATCTGTTCCTAGAGTCCTTTCCGGCAGACGACTTTAGGGCAGAGACCATAGAAGAGTCCGCAGAGGAGGCGCTGCGCGGCTTTCGCTCCGGAATTGCAATGATCAACATGATCGGCATGTTCGGCATGATGTCTTCGGCGTTTGCCATAGTTACCATCCAGATGATGCTTGTGTCAAGCAAGACCCGCGAGATAGGGGTCATACGCGCCATCGGTGCAAGGCGGCGGGACATCCTGATCCTGTTTATAGTACAGGGCATGATCATAGGGGCGATTGGGGCCGGCGTGGGCACGGCAGTGGGCCTAGGCTATACGTTTTATGCCAAGGAGACCAACATGGCGTTTGATGGTAGTATACCGCTAGAGGTATCATACGACTGGGAAAAGGTCACGCAGACTGCACTGACCGCATTCGCGCTTGCCATAATTGCGTCAATATATCCGTCGTATCGCGCGACAAAACTCCAGCCGGTGGAGGCGATGCGGACTGTCTAAGGCGCTCGAGGTGCGCAACCTGAGCAGAATATACGGCGAAGGGGAGACCGAGGTACATGCGCTAAAGAACGTCTCCTTTTCGGTTGAAAAGGGCGAGGTTTTACTTATTGTAGGGAGCTCAGGATCCGGGAAATCCACTCTACTGAACATGATCGGCCTGCTTGACAGGCCGACGTCCGGCCAGGTGCTCATTGACGGCGTGGATACGGCCGCCCTTGATGATGACCAGGTATCGGCGCTTCGAAACTCCAAGCTGGGATTCATCTTCCAGTTTTCAAATTTACTCTTGGATCTAAGCGTGCTTGAGAATGTTATGCTACCGTGCGAGATTCAAAACCGCGGAGGCGAGCCGGCAAGAGATGCCCGGGAGCTGCTCTGCGCAGTGGGCCTTGAGTCACAGATATACAAGCGCGCAAACAGGATATCGGGCGGGCAGTCACAAAGAGTGGCCATAGCCCGGAGCTTGGTGAACCGGCCCGCCGTGGTGCTAGCTGACGAGCCCACCGGCAACCTTGACTCTGTAACTGCAGAAAATATAGTCGGGCTGATAAGGTCGATGGCCAAAAAGCTGGGGCAGACCTTCGTTATCGTGACACATGACAGGCATCAGTTTGGGGATGTGGATAGAATAATTACAATCAAGGACGGGCGCTCCTTTGAGGGCGAAGAGTCGCCGCTTTTGGAGGTGGCCGGGCATTGAGAAGGATTATCGTCTTGCTTTTGGTACTAGCAGCCTGCCCCCTGCTCTTGGATATATCGACACAACAGGCGCAGGGATTTGAAAACTCGCCGTTTGCGCACGAGTTTGGCGATATCAGATTCCTTGACGCGTATTTCGGCCTGCCTGATGAGAAGATCGAGGTAGGCGCAGGCGACAAGAATGCCCCGTTTACGGTGATTCTAGCCAACGTTGGGACGCAGGATATCACCGGAATCCGCGGCCAGCTCGGGCTCTCCACCCACTTCTCCCCCTCTGACGGGTCCGGAAGCGTAATCTATGCCGATGCTGACTCAAGCTCGCTGGCAGGTGAGAACTTTGCCCTGACGTTTTTTGTAAACGTAGACGAGAATGCGCGGTTACAACAGTATCCGGGAACCGTTAAAGTTGACTATTCCCGTCTGCGGGAATCTGGAACTAGGACCGCATTCCTTGAGTTTGATTTCAAGCTTACGGGCGACAGCATAATCAACTTGCGCGCAGTAGATCCGTTTTTAGTGTCGTTGCAGGAGAATATGGTGGTAATTGAGGTTTCCAACGACGGTACGGCGCCGGTCTCTGATGTGGAACTGGAACTGCAGAATACGCAGACTGCCATCTCGTCTACATCCACCTCGGTCACCAACGTGGAAAACGTCGTAATTCTGGACAGCAACTGGGAGGTCGGCCACATCGGGCCCGGTGAGTCTAGATTCCTTGAATTTATGATTTATGTGCCTGAATCCCTCAAGGGCGAGTCGCTTAGGACGCCCATGAAGGTGTCGTATTTCAACGCGCACGGGGATGTGCATGAGATTGACCGCGTAGTCGACTTTTTCGTGCAAGGGTTCATAGATCTTACGATATATGATGTCAAGGGACGGATTGTAGGCGATCGGCAGTTAATCACGGGTGAAGTAATCAACGAGGGCAATGACGATGCCATGTTTGCCTTTGTGACGATGACCCCGCTTGGGGATTCAAATCTCAGTGAGACTAGGCAGTTTATAGATGAGATTGAGATTGATTCACCGGTTCCATTTAACATACCGGTTGCATTTGACGGGGAACCTGTATACGGGGAGCACGACATTCAGATCACGGTAAGGTACAAGGACAATCTTAGGAATGAAAAATTTGAGGTTCACGATGCCAGTGTAATTATAAAAGAGCCCGATGACGAGGAACAAGAGTCCGATTATACGGCGCTGGTAATTATACTGGCAGTTATATCCGGACTGCTTTTCTACATCCTCAAACGAAGGAAACGTACCTGATATAGGTGATATCATGAAGTTCCAAGATAAAATAGTCGTAATCACCGGCGCCTCTAGTGGAATTGGCAGGGCATCTGCCGCCGAGTTTGCTAGGCGCAAGTCCAAGGTCGTACTTGTTGCTAGGGGGCCTCAGAGGCTTGAGGAGGTCAGGGCGGAGCTGGAAGGATACGGTACGGATGTAATGATGGTTTCCTGTGATGTCTCCTCCAAGGAACAGGTGGAGTCCATGAGGAATCGTGTACTAGAAGAGTTTGGGGGTATAGATGTACTGGTGAATAATGCAGGCTTTGCCGTGTATGGGGCGGTACGTGACGTATCTATTGGGGACATTGAGTCGCAGATTAACACGAATTACCTAGGGATGGTATACTGTACAAAGAACTTTCTTCCTACGATGCTTGGGCAGGGTAGCGGGCATATAGTCAATGTTGCGTCGGTCGCGGCAAGCTTTGGGCTGCCCGGAATCGCCCCGTACTGTGCCTCGAAATTTGCCATGCTGGGATTCTCCGAAGGACTGCGGCACGAATTGCATGGTACGGGTATAGGAGTGACCGTGGTCAGCCCGATAATGGTCCGGACGAGATTCTTTGATGGGCCCTCGTTTGCAAGGATGCCAAAATATTCGCCGATGTCACTTGATCCTGGAACCGTGGCAAGGTATGTAGTCAGGGCCGCATCATCACCGCGCCTAGAAATTATCGTGCCGCCCGTGGCACGCGGCGCGGTGTGGCTAAAGCATGTTGTACCGTATGTGATTAATCCGCTGATGGGTATATCGTTTAGAAAAAGCCTAAGAGAATCCGGCTGATTATACGTTGCCGGAATTCTCGTCTATGACTTTTAGACTCTTTAACTCGAACTGGTATATTGCCTGCATGTCGAGCCCCATCTGGCTTTGAAGGTACTCTGTTACCTTGCCGTCAAGCGGGGCCTTTAGCTGATCAAATGTAAATTCGTAGATTACCCCCTTTTGCAGGTTACCTGATTTAATATCCTTTGAAAGATCCATGGTCACGATATGGCGCCCGTCCTCTATAGGATCGTATAACTGGACGTCTATCTTATTATGCTGCTTGTAAATTTCTAGAATGTATCCGGTTCCTTTTTTTACGCTTGGTTCATCAAACTTTGCGTTCTTGATTTCCCCTGAGACCCAGTCAGGAAGCTCGTCTTTTTTACCTGTCATGAAAACCCGCACTAATTTTCTATTTTATCACTCTTGCTTTTCTGCCACCAGTTAAGATAGTCGTCGTGCTTGTCCTCCCTGGTTCTCTCCCTCTTGTTTAATCTCTCCCTGATGTCGCTTACCTGTTCTCTGGTTGCGTACAGTCCGCATTTTTTGCAGATAAAGTACTTTGTGCGCTTGTCCATCTCCATTGGATACTCTATCTCGTCGAATAATTTGAAGAGATCGTCCCGGCTCCTCTCTTCTAACTCGACGTCTTGTTCGTACTTTGCCTGAATCTTTTTCTTTTCACGCATCGTGCATTCCGGACAGTTGGGCAATAATGACATGCGAGATTTTTTCCATTAAAAGCCTTCCCACGTCCGAGATTTGTAGGGTAGGCACAATTCCCTCAGGGAATATTATGTGACTGCTGTCTTTGTGCTGGTATGTTATCTGGCATGCGGATTGTATCGTCATCCCTTTCGGTCAGTTTGCCCATCGAATACCGCATGCCAGACAGGGATAATGTACATTGAAATCTATTATATCTTATCTAGTATGTGCGCGGCGATCTTTGCCGTGTTCCGGGCCCCATCTCCAGCAAAATTCCTCGCAAAATCATTTAACGAGTCCGTAAAGGAGGAATAGTCGTCCCTTATTCTGGCAATGGCAGATATTACCTGTTTTGCGTTGTTTGCAAGCATGCCTAGGTTCCTTTCTTGCGCCCACCGGATCTGGTTCATGTGCTCGTCGTATATGGGCATGCCTATAATCGGCTTTGATTTCATTCCCATTATTTCACCCATTGCCGTGTGGGAGCCGTTTATCACCGCATACTTGCAGCCTGATACTACCGCGTCCTTTTCATCGTCACTTAGGAATCCCACATCTATCTGAATCCAGTCTATCTTTTTCTCTAGCGCCTCGTCTATGGAATATGTTTTCCCGTCCCTTGATTGCACTCTGTTGATTGACTCGTCGTTTCTTGCGTGGGATATTATGCGCCTCTCGTTTTTCATCTGTACCTCGCCAAAGACCTCCTCGTATCGTCTACCGGTAGCGTCGTTTGTCGACTTGTCGCCGGTCCTCATCCAGTAGCCAAAATCCACATCCTCGACAAGCCTTCCAAGGTTTGTCCGTGATGTGGGTCTCTTTTCTGCTGTAAAATGCCCGACGTATTCCACTTTATCTATTACATTTTTTGTAAAGTTTAGATTGTATTCACACATTGTATACGGGGGCGGCGAGTCTGCGACGATAATTTTCGTTGCGCGCGATATCTGCTTTGCAATGAATAATAGGGACGGGTAAAAGTACATCCTTGACCTGTAGAGTCTTGGCCTGAACTGGTTTGTCACAAATATACTTGGTATGTTTCTTCTGTCCGCAAGTATGTTGGAGCCCATGTCCCCATCGTTTATTGCTAAATCGAACTTTTCCCTGTTGTACAGCCTGCCTTCATTTCTTAGATAGCTTGCAATCTGTTTTAGTAGCGGAGGCTGATTTGCCACTGGCACTAGCAGGTTGGCCATGGACATGGTTATGCTAGGCCCAAAATCCCCGTCAATGGGTGTCGGCATGAGGATTTCATGAATTTTGTCTCTTTGCGAGGGGAACCTGTCTAGCAATTTTTGATACACGTGGCCCTTGCTGCAATAATGGACCTCAAAGTCATCCTTGATAACATGTTTGAGCTGGTCGTTTAACCGCATCATTCTAGAATAGTGTCCGCCTCCCCACGGGTAGATGAATTCTCCTATCTTTAGCACAACATGAAAAATATCGGCCCGCTTAAATCTTCAATGCTTATTCTAGTGAATCAAGTATGTCGTGCAGGTTGTTTGGCCCGTGCTTTATGGAGATGACACGTTTAGTCTTCATGGCATCTGATGCTATATTCTGGAATCGGGCCGCGGCTATATCCTGGAATTCTTTTCCCCTTTGAATTTTTATTTTTTCTAGGAATTTTTCTAGGACGTATTCTCGTGCCATGGCCCTGATGTCATCCTCTTTGCCCTCTAGTGGAAAGTATGATAGCATGCCGGCCCCCGAAAGAAAGCCTGCAATAGAGTCCACAAATTGTACGGGGAACATTTGACTTGTAATGGGGACGGCGATCTTTGTAATGTCGTTTTTCTGCGCTACCCTGTGGCAAAGGTGCATGATACAGCTTTGAAAGTCGAATTGGTTTGTGGCCGGACCTATACCGTAAAACTCTAGCGTGACCTCGGATCGGGCGGCATACTGGATTACTTTATTGAGCAGCTTTGCAATTTTACCTAGCTCGTTTTTTTTCCGAAACGGTACGATAATCTTTGTTTCGTAACCTTGCTTCATGGATTCAATGCAGGCGATTGCCGAGATTTCATCGTATACGGGGCATAATACGCCCTGTTGCTGGGAATGGTTTGGGATTCCTCCATGTCCGCGGTCCAAAAATATGCAGACGTACGCTGATTTCTTTGTAATGTACGTGTATAGAATCTTGTCGTATCTGTTCTCGGAACCTGGGATTATTTTACCGTCCGGCTTGGACTCGATGATTGCAGATGTAGCTGCAACCTCTGCATCCTTGGGAATAAACCCTCTTGCCTGGCCCTCTACCCTGACTAGAAATTTTTCGCCTTTTAGGAGTAAATTTCCTCCTAATCTAGCCACCTCTGATACGATGGAGTCCAGCGTGGGCTCGGTCCTTCTTGCAATTGCGATCTTTTCTATTCCGAACAGGCGGTTTGCGGCATATGATGCAAAGACAGGATCGTTGGCACGTATGATTATTACATTGCCGTCCCTCTTTGCAAATTCAAAGTCCTGACCACGTACCTTTAAGATTTTTTTAACATTTGCAAGCAGCTGTCCCATCCTGATTCTTGCAAACTCTGTGGGGAAGACTACTACAAACGCGTCATCTTGCATGTGGTATTGTACTATAACCTGTTTATAATTTAGAAAGATCGATATTGTTATCTGGTATCACGATATGATGTAGGTGCGGATACCTCAAATACGGCAAAAGGCGAACCGGGACGCTTACAGTATATCATCTGTTTTTTACTGCAATCTAGTGAGATCTGGTATTTTGCAGATGAATCCTGTTGTGTTTGGGCTGTTCTTGATGATCTTGACGCGCGGAGTCAAAAGCTTGTAATTGGATATAGTTTTAATCCAACCAAGTTAACATAAGAGTTCATGTACAATCACATTTTCTGGCTGACTTTGTGCCATGGAAATTCATCAGCTAGGCGATTATGCACAAACTCTATTGTCTGCAAGGGATGCGGCCGGTGCGATTCAAAACATGTGAGGTGACACATTCGCTAACGAGCCGTTGCCATCATGGCCATCATCGGCAGTACGGACAGAACGCGTCTAAAGACGAGGGGCAGCCACGTTCCCGGCCGCCATAAAGTCTTTCTCCTGTCGCCAAACGGCCTGCAACATATGATGATGGGATACAGTAACATGATCATGAAAACTGATATAATGATTACGATAGTTATGACATATGAACAACAGTGAAGAATCGGAATTCGTCTTGAAGCTCCTGCAAAACAGGGGGCAGTATGCAGGCAAGTGGATCGCAGTCTTAGACTCTATGGTTATCGCAAAAGGAAACAGCCTTGAAGCAGTCTACAGAGATGCGACAAAGATGGCGGGTGGGCGGACTCCACTGTTTGAACGGATCCCCCTGCGGCAGGAAGAGGATGAGACGTTGATTCTATAACGTCGTGTTATGGCGATGCGTGAGGTGCGACATGTCTGCAGGCAGGCTTTATTTCAGATATGTGTAGTGTCGAGAAATGATGTCACCCCTCTGGGGTTGTGACATAGTTTTTCCTGCATCGTGGCCCGATATCAGCTTTTGGCTACCGCTTTCTGAAGGCGAGATCTGCCCTCCGCCCCTTGACTAATTCAAAAATGGGCAGGTTTTTACGCTACAGTGCGCAGCATACGCTA
>CAZDQM010000050.1:0-39866 GCA_964507825.1 uncultured Nitrosopumilaceae archaeon
GTTCCTGTACTCGTGCCATCTCTCAAGGGCGTTCTCGCGCCCTAGCGACTCCATTGTGACCTGCTTGTACACGCTTATTCCGGACTCCTTGAGCTTTTTGTCCCACATGGACCGTAGCACCTGGGACGGCGCCACTAGGAGCGCCCTCCGACCTTCCTTTAAGATCTTCTGGCGCAGGATCTCCATACCCATGTTGGTCTTGCCAAGGCCGGTGGCGTCCGCGATCATGGCGCCTTGGAACTCGGAGAGCACGAGCATGACGGTGTGGACCGCCTCCCGCTGGAACCCCGCGAGCTCTATGCTGTACTGGTGTCCTGCGGCGTCGGCATCGAACGTCAAAAGCTCGCGGTACCTCTCAAATATCATCTTGATGTACACATCATACGGGGATGCCGGGACCCCGAACTTTGAGGACTCGAGCTGGTCTATCAGGTCCTGCTTGGCGTCCCGGGACTCGGCCCACATGCGGTCAAACCACACGCGGGTCTTCTCGGAGACCGCCGGCTGGTACAGCCCGGCGTTCAGCTCGTCGTTTGCAGTCAGCCCGCCGCTTGTAAAGTTGCTGGAGCCGATGAACACGGCATCGTCGTCAAATATGTAGCATTTGGAGTGGTTGAACCGGGACCTACCAAGCCGCACTTCGACGTTCTCCATATGCAGGAGGCGGAGGAGCGACGCGGTGTCCGACATTGCGTTCAGCGTCAGATTTGATGCGTCAAGGCCGCTCTTGAGCGATACCGCGTCCTCACCGGCCGCCGCGGCCACCTCCTCAAACGCCGCATCAGGAACCAGCGCCGGCTTGCCCAGCAGCAGCCGCACCCTGCCGCCCCTCTCGTGGACGAGCCCATCAAGCGCGTCCTTTAGCAACGCGTACCCGGGCACGTTAAAGTAGCCAGTCGATATGTCAAGGCTGTGGGTGAGCGGCACCTCGGAGCTGAGCACGTCACGCATCGTAATGCCGTCCGTGATGTTGTCGATTATATCGCGCTTGATTCTTTTCTGAGTCATTTCACATCATCAAATATCTCCAGCGCCCTTTTGCGCATCTCGCCGTAGAATTCCCCGAGGTTACCGTTGTCCCACACTATCTCTTTTTCGTTCCACAAGTCCGGATTCTCTCTAAACAGCTTGAAGGACAATAGTATCGTCTCGTACTCTTGTTTGTCAAGACCGTATGCCTTTGCAACCATGACGTCGAGTCGGGTCGTAATGTCTATGCGATCTGCGACGGTCAGATACCTATTGGGGATACACATCATTTCTGCCAGTCTCGTAAAGTCTGTATGGCCTACTAGTAATTTAGCGACGAGGTTGGAGATCTCATCTTTGTACTTGTTTGGAATTGAAATATCCGAAATGAGCGTGGAAACGTTCACTTGTGTAATCTGCCTCGAAATGAAATCAAAGATAGTAGAATTGAATATGCCGCATAGATATACTATGGTACGAACATACGTGTCGTCTAGTAAAAATATTTCATCTCGTTTTATTAAAATTGAGTTGAGTGAATGTGTGTGAAATGTTTTTGGTGGGATGATGGTTGCAATTGTGGTTCTCATATTTGTAGGACTCGATACGTTTCGGAACACAAGTCTATACGAGTTGTAAAACTTACGATGTTGCTTAACATACTTTGGTTTGTTTTCACGTTTAAGGCCTTCTCTGGATGGCACTGTAAACTGGGGCCTTGACCACACATGGTTGTACTGATGAATAGTCTTGCCTTCATGTACGGGCCAGCCTCTGCCGTCCTCCCGAAACAGATCGGAGTCGTTGGTTTTGTGAAACCCACTGGAGAATGATATGGACATGCCGTCCTCAGACAGCGCGTCTGCCAGTTTTGGGTGCCTGTACAGCTTGGCAAGTATGCCGCTGGCATCCTCCAAGCTCTCCGGTATGGTCAGCGTCTCCGGAAACATTTCCCGAATCTTTGACTTTGAGTGCGTGCCGAACTTTTCCCTTTCTCCGGTGGGATCGGCCAGCGACGACAGGTGGTGCAGGTAGAACCCCACAGGGAATTTGTCACTTTGAGTCTCTGAGTCTTGGAGCGTCAGTAGCGCGAACCTATATCTGGAATGAATTGCGAAGATCTTTTTTCGGTTCTCAAACACATACAACTGCTTTATCTCCCTGTCGAAGATCTCTTTTCGTATCTCAAACGAGCCAGTGGATGCCAGAATCTGCGACGGTATGACCATTGACATGACCCCGTTGTTTGACAAGAGCCGGAGCACCCTCTCCAATACCAGCTTTGAGAGGTCCCGGTCACCGCTTCCCTGTATCTCGTACGCGGCAGAGTAAAAGCTCGCCTTCTCCACAAACGATTCCTTGTATGCCCCATACTCTGCCCTTATGTCGCTATCCTGAAGCAACAGGTCCATGATCTCCTTCTTTTTGACCTTTGTCGACAAGGACTTGAACGCCGGATAGTACGGGGCAAAGAACTCATTGTCGTGTGGTTTTACCTTGTCCCACGGCGGGTTTCCCACAATGACATCAAAACCGCGTTTGCTATCAGTGAACGCGTCGCGCATCTCCAGCTCCCAGTGAAAGAAGCTGTACCTTTGGGCAAGAGCGGCCGTCTTTGCACGCGCGCTTGCTAGCACCCTGTCCTCGTTTTTTGCATATCTGGCAAAGCGGCGGACGAACTCGGACCCCGCCCTCTTTGGAATGATTGTATCGTCGATCCTAGAGGCCGCCAAGGCATCAAGCATCCTTCGTGCGGGGGATACGGACTCCGCATATCTGCCGTACGCCTCCTCGCTTTGCCGCACCTGGGACACCGTAACGTCCGGGCTTGCGGATACACCCTCAAGCAGCCTGTCCGTATCCCGGCCCGGCGCCCAGTCATCAAGGCTGTGGTTCTGCACGTCCCCGACATCGTCTAGAAACACGCCTATCGTCGAGTCGCCCGTCCTGATGTGGTGGTCCATGTAGGTAAACGGCACCCCTATTGCAAAGGAGTCAAGCCACAGTGCAAGCTTTGCAATCTCGGTCGCCGTAGGGTTGATGTCCACACCGAATATGCACCTCTTCATTATCTTGCGCTTTAGCAGTACGTCGTGCGTCAGGAGATTTGTGTCCATCGACACCCCGCGTTTCTCCTGCGTGTCAACGACGGTCCTGCGGTCGGCTTCCAACTCCTCGTGCAACGGGTGCTGCGGATATTCTTTCAGGATCTCAGTGGCCCACGCCATCAGCTGATTGAGCGCCTCGACCAGAAAATGGCCGCTACCCATCGCAGGATCCAATATTTGGATGTCAAGTAGGCGCTCCATGCACATGTCGCGACTTTGGGGCGTCGGGCTTTTGATGTATGACGCGACGTCGCGCCCTATCTTCGAGGACCTGTCCTGCAGTGCGGGCTCTAGCCCGCGACGCACAAGAAATTTTACGATCTCATCAGGCGTATAGTAGCTCCCGGTACCCTTGCGTATCGCAAGCCCTCCCTTGGAGGCCAGGTACAGGTCGTTCTTCCTGTACGAATAGTTCGATTCGCGGGATGTCCCTACCTCCACGATCTTCTGCCCCT
The DNA here is from genome assembly GCA_964507825.1 of uncultured Nitrosopumilaceae archaeon. Classification (GTDB taxonomy): domain Archaea; phylum Thermoproteota; class Nitrososphaeria; order Nitrososphaerales; family Nitrosopumilaceae; genus JAWVZS01. The sequence goes on from CAZDQM010000050.1 coordinate 3,533, forward strand.
TTACGAGCAGCATGACGTCCTTTTTGGCCTGTTTGATCGAGAACTCCATGACGCCTTCAAGTATGTTTCCAAGGTGCCGGACCCCGAGGTCCGCGTAGTCGATGACGTCCCCGTCGCGCTCAAGCAGGTCGCGCAGGGCGGGCACGAGCCAGCGGTTCTGGATGCTTGCCCCGTCTATGTTCGGGTCGTGTCGGAAGAGGTTGCCGTTGTACTGAGGCAAATTGTTCTCCGGGCTCCCGTCGCGAATTCCCGAAAACAGTTTCAGTAGGTGTTCCCAACACGAGTCGCCGTCCCGATCCTCTTGCATGTCGAGCTTCCCTCGGAGTCCGCGCAGCGACATGTCGGCCGCATATTTCTTGTCCGATACTGGTAGCAGGTCCCTTGACTCGGCGTACGCCACGAACCAGACGCGGTATATTATGCGCAATGCGGCCTCCTTGGCGTCCGCAAGCTCTCCGACATCAAACACCTTCTTCATGTCGTGGTCCAGTATGCCCTTTGCAAGATTCAGCAGGATGCCGTCCGGGCTCATGATGCGCTCAGACAGGTTTTCCTCCAGCTGCGTTGCAAACTCCTTTCCCTGGTCAAAAAAGCGGTCTATTCTCGGGTTTTTGCCGGCATATGACTCGTATCCAAACATGACGTACAAGTATTGGAGCACCGCATCCGACGGCTCGCTGGTGAGGTTCAGCTCAAAGTAGTTGGTGGTGGACGCGGACACCCTACTTGTGTATAACCGCCACTTTGCGCCGTTTGTGAGTATCACCCACCTGTGATCTGAGAGGCCAGTGGCTGCTAGGTAGATTGGCGCCACGCCGTCGCGGCTCTCGCGTATGCTAAAGTTCTCCTGACTCGTGATTATGACAGACGCGCCCTGCTGCCGGCTGCTTCCATTTGAACGACTTCCCCCCCCCCCCGCCGGTGGAACGCCTGCCTTCTTCCATCCCAGAGCCTCCAAGAGCTTGTGCACGTTGGTACCAGCGCCGCGCAGGGATCGTACAGTATCCCCACTGCCGGGCGCGTCGTCGAATACGCGGTTTCTCAGATAGTGTGTCGAAAAAAGCCCCCGGTTCTCAAAGTCGTCAGTAGTGGAAGGTATAGACTCTATGGCATCCTCAAGGCTAGCAATGAGTTCGATGCTGTTCTTTGCGGACCCCGCGTTGCTTGCCTTGAGTATCCTAGCTATCCTGAGGTACTCGGCATCGCTGTCAAGCGACACCATATGCGTCTTGTCCGGGATACGGATGAAGAGTTTTCTTAGGTGGGATACCAGAATCACACAGGAGGGAAACCTCTTGCCCACGTGCTTGAGCTCCGTTACGTTTTGTGGGCCCGCCTCGACGACCAGTATCGGGGTGTTTCTTGACCTCATCATATGATTGAGGCTGTAGCAGTCCCATCCTGCCAGTTTCATGGGGCGCCTCGCGTCATAAGATACTCCCAAGGATGTAAACAGTTGTTGCTGCTGAGTATGGGCCCGTGCCACATTTGAGAGTCGGTACACGGTATTCATATGTCTTATCCTGCGGGCAAACATCCTGCTGCCCGTCTGCAAGACGCGTGCAATGGCGCGCAGCCCTGCTGCCGATCCCAAGTCAGTGGAATAGGCTGTAGCAGGCTCCATTCAACCCAGAAATGACGTTCGTCTGATGGCGCCTCGCGGCGCAATACCTGCACCCTTGCTGCGGTCCGGATGCCCGCCTTCTGTTGTCGGATAGTACACCCGGCGCCCAACCCACTTCTTGTAGAGTTCGAATCGAAAGTAGCTCGATCCCAACCAGCAGGGTCAAGTTCCATGTACCCTTGAACCTATGTGTTAGCAGGCATGGGTTTGGGCGGCAAAATTTGAGTCAAAATCGACTCGCGACATGATGTAATGGGCCCGAAGGGCTTCGATCCCCTGGCTCACCGATTATGAGTCGGTTACTCTACCAAGCTGAGTTACGGGCCCCAGAAAAACAGTTCCTTATCTTGGGTATAAAATGTTATGAAGGTTAGCAATAGGCTTCATAACAGCCATCAAGCAACATATGCTGCGCAGAGAGCGACATGTCTGCAACCTCGATTAAATGATCCCCGCCTGTTGTCGAGTCTTCAAGGATGTTTCTCCAAGAGGCCGCGTGTCTTATGTCGGCCTCAGCATGCAGCTTAAAGTATTCGGTTGCCTGTTCGGAGACAAGTCCATAGAATTCTGCTAGTCCTTCAAGCTTGATCTGGCTGATTTTTGGGATCTCCTTTTCAAACGCATACATTGCGCACGCCCCGCCCTCATAAGTGGTCATCAGGCGGTTAAGGGAGTCTATCGCATGGTTTGTCTTTTCAAGTCCGCCATAGCCATCAAGCTCCGACACGGATATTCCCAAGGATTCGGCAAAACCCTTCCAAGGTAATATGTGGGAATCCTCCTCTGCCTGATTGTCAATTAGTTCACTAACAATTGATTCCGGGGCCTGCCTGATTATCGGTTCCATGAATCCAGGAACCGCCTTTACAAGCTGGAAATATTCCTTTGAATAGCCAGTCAGAGAGTCAAGCGTAAGATCCCCAGCAGACCACATTTCATAGAACGGGTGTTTTAGCAGGCTTTTTTCTGCGATCATTTCGTCTATTTTTCGTACCAACTGGCTCATGCGATAACGTTAGGATGCCGGTAAAAAAATCTTTGTGGTTCAAAAATGAAAAATTGGCCGTCCATGCCAGAATAACCAGTCACAGGTATTGAATCAAACGATCAAGCAGGTGCCTCAAAAAGATTTTATGGTTAAAATGAATCATTCAAACAGCGCTCCTGTAGTGTAGTCCGGTCAAGCATTTAGGCCTTTCACGCCTGAGACTCGGGTTCGAATCCCGACGGGAGCATTCCTCATTTGCACAGAACTATCAGTTCAATATTCCTGTCACAGATGCACTAGTCAACGTAATGATACCTTGCCAAATCCGTATGACAGGCAGGTCACATAATGATTCTCTATCTCATGCTTCCATTTATCGCCGAGTCCAAGCGTGTTCAATGACTCTCGGAATTCCCGCGCCTTGTCATAATATTCCTCATTCCGGACTATAAGATTACATTTGAACTCATCATCTGGAAGCCGGTTGCTTTTCTTGTAATTGCATACATTGCATGCAAGGACCAAGTTCCACGGATCATTGCTGAATATGTACGACCATGGAATGAAATGATCTACGTGCGTTTCATTGTCTTGCAGACGCTTGTTGCAGTAAAAGCAACAGTCAGCGTACCTAGACAGCATCCTGCGGTACACGGTCATCGATCCCCGTTCCATGCCCGGCACCTCGATCTTTGATACCAGATACGGCATGGATCCGTTTATCCGCTCTAGAAATCCGGCCCATTTTGCAACCACGGCCCTAGACAAGATAGGATTATTCCTCTTGAAAAAATCAACCGCCTCCGGCCTCAGTCGAATAACCTGTTCATCGTCATCATAGCTGTAAAATATCCCATACTCCTCCCAGCCGCCATCACGACCCGGTATGTTTTGAAACCTTGGCACTACCAGAGATGTCTTGTTTCGTGCATGTCCAAATACGGCCTTGAGTATTTTTTCCTTGGCCTTTCTAATATCATCCTCGTCCAATCGACCAAAATCAGCATGCGGGTTGTCGCCGAACACGCCTCGTAGCACATTGATGACCATCGGTCTGCGCGTTGCTTTAAAGTCCTGCTTCATCCGATACTTGTACTCTTGATACCAATAATGCTCCAGAAACTTGTGAGCAAGATAGTCATACGATATCGTGCCAGAGGTGTTGTTCCTACAGTAATCCAGCAGTATCTTGGCTAGGGCAAACTTGTATGTGTTATCCTTGTTACCATGCTCCAATATTGATACAAAGACGCGTTTCATGTCCTCCTCTTCGCCGAATTTGATCGGCCACTTGTCACCATACGTGGGCGGCGTGCGGACAAGCACCAATGGCTCAATTCGCAGCACGCTATGTGAGCCCGGTTTCGTTAGTCGGAATGCAAGATGCCAGTCTGAACTGTTCCACGCCGATACGATGCCCTTTTTTACAAGCCTGCGAAGCTCGACGCGTATCCTGTGGTGAAACTCATCGTTTCTGCGTCTTTCCCCGAACAATTCCGGGCCGATTTGTAGCTCCCTTGCAACCGATTTCTTGAAATCATCAAGTGCATGCCATACGCTGTCGTTCCTGTACCGCTCCTGTGCGTCCCCGCCCCGCGTCGCCAGATTACCATCCGCATCAAGATCACGAATCATCCTGCCGCCCGTGCTAAGCTGATTCAGTATGGACGTGCGTAGCGCATTACGCGGGATTGCTTTGCGTATCTCAAATGACAACGTCTGGATTCCATTACTGGCCTAAAAAAGCATTTGATTTGTAACAAGGTCGGGGCGCCTGCCAGGTCCGGATGAAGAACGGCATTCCCAACATTGTCTAGAACCAGCCGGCATCAGAGTACTAGTACATGTAAGTGATCATCAAGATTTAATTACCAATAACGGGAGTTTTTTGATTAGACGGTCTTGGACAGGAAGAATATCGAGGTTAATCCGTTGCTGGAAACCTATGGGAAATACGTCGACAGAATCAATAATGCCCTAGAAGAGGAACTAGATCTGTACTCAGAGTCAGAGTTTATCGGCCCCCTGAAATATTCACTCGAGGGGGGGAAAAGAATCAGACCCATCATTTCAGTACTTGCCGCCGAAAGCGTCGGAAGCGCGGATGAAAACACGTATTCTGCCGCGTGCGCAGTCGAATTCCTCCACATGGAGTCAATCATACATGACGACATAATAGACGAGGAGACGCTCAGGAGGCAAAAGGATCCCTTTCACATAAAATACGGCTATAACACAAGCATTCTGACCGGTGATTTCGTCCTAGGAGTGATTCTTGGAATCTCATCTAAGATAAACAATGCAAGGATCACCAAGGATCTGGCCACCACTGCCATGCTTATGAGTGAGGGCGAGATGATCGAGGGGAGGCTAGAGGCCAGTGAGGATGTTACCTTTGACGATTATCTAATGGTCATAGAATACAAGACTGCCACCGCGTTTGAGGTTGCAGCTAGGATCGGGGCAATCATGGCAAATGCAACAGAGGATCAGATAGAAGCGCTTACCGAATACGGCAAGAACATCGGCATCGCATACCAGATAAGAGACGACCTGCTAGACTGGAAGAATGAGGACAAGCTGTTTAACCTGCTGATCAAAAAGAGTGCGGATCCCAGGGACGTGTTTGACAAGATGGAGGAGCTGTTAAAGGGCTATTCCGAAAAGGCAAGAACATCGCTAAGAAGAATTCCATACGGTGATGCAAAGACGGGTTTGGAAAGCCTGATCAAGTTTGCATCATTTAAGGCATGAGACCCTGCAGTGAGGGTGACGCCGATTCTGCAAACTGAATCAGTGGCTCCGGATACACGCCGAACCCGACCATGAAGATTATCGAGAATACCATTACGGCAATGACGGACTTTGGCTCGGATATGCGCTTTTCATTTTCTCCCTCAAAGTACATCTTACGCATGATCCAGCCATAATATGCCAGTGACAGTGCGCTGTTAAGTACGCCGGCGATGGCCAGCCATGCAGTCCATGGAACCGTCGTACTGGCATCTAGTGCCGCGCCAAACAGCACAAGCTTGCTCCAGAACCCGTTGAGTGGAGGCACGCCGGCTAGTGCAAACAGCGATATCAGCAGACCAAGCGAGGTCACCGGCATCCGCCTGCCAAGACCCTTGAGCTTGTCCAGATGGGTCACTGCTAGTGTCGCAACGATTCCAGCAATTGCAATAAATGCCGCACCCTTCATGACCGCATGGTTCATCACGTGCAGGAGAGATCCCTGGAGTCCAGTAGGTGAGAATGGGGCCACTGCAAGTCCAATCAGAAGATAGCCCGCATGACCGATACTGGAATATGCCAGCATTCTTGCAAGGTTCTTTTGCATTATTGCTGCAACGTTTCCGATTGTCATGGTCATGACCGCGATTATACCCAGTGCAAGGGCCCAGTCAATATTGAGTGCAATCGTTCCAAGAATTACAACCCGAATTGCCGCTGCAAACCCGGCCTTTTTTGTTCCTGCCGCAAGCAGGGCCGTAATGGGTGGCGGCGAACCCTCGTAAGTGTCCGGAAGCCACATGTGAAACGGAACCAGGCCCATCTTGAATCCGAATCCGGCAACAAACAGGCCTACTGAAAGCAGTGCAAGCGGAAGCATGCTGGCATCCACGTTAGCATAGCCTTCGATTACATCTGCAATGTTCGTAGATCCAGTAATTCCATATGCCAGTGAAATTCCATATACGATTATGGCAGAGGATAGCGCCCCGAACAAAAAGTACTTGAGGGCCCCTTCGTTTGAACGCGGATCTTTTTTGGCAAATCCGGCCAAGACATAGGTTGGAATGCTCATCAGCTCCCATGCCACAAATAGCATTACAAGATCCGTCGAGTAAGCAACTAGCACCATCCCTATTGCCGAAAGCAGGATAAGCGAATAGTATACTGCATGATGCTTGTGCTTGCGCATGTAGTTAAATGAGCCAACCGTGGTCATGATGGCAACAATCAGCATTGCGATTGCAAAGAATCCCCCAAACATGTCGTCGGATATTACATCCTCGGAGAACAGCGCGGCCGGTGCCACGTTATCATTGATTATCTGATACCCCACAAATGCAATGGATGCCACGAGGGCGCCAAACGCAATCACGGCGTAAAACGAGTTGGAACCCTGCTCCTTTCTTGCAATGCTGATCAGGGGTAAAAGCACCCCAATGGTACCCAGTATTGCCACTATTATCATCGGGGTTGAGTCAATCGCTATCATGCCACATCACTCCTAGATCAACAGTATCAGGACTACAAACAGCAGTCCCGCCCCAAATACAAATAGATAAGACTGGGCAACTCCGGTCTGGGTACCCTGTACCACCTTGGCGCCCCATCCGGTAGCCCTTTCAAGTCCAAGGTTCATGCCGGTATCAATGGCAGTCCTTTCAAAGTACCTGTACAAGCCCCTTGCCAGCCACAACGGGGCCACTACGAACCCCCAATATACCATTGCGTTAAGATACCATCGGTTCAATATCAGCTTGTGAATTGCATAGAAAAAGATGTTAGAGTTTACAAACCTGACGGGATCGACGAATCTCCCGATATAAAACACGTATCCAAGACCGATTCCAATGGCAAATGCCGCCAGTGACGAACCTAGTGCCACCGGATTTAAGCCAGAAAGGAATCCAGGCAGGACGGATTCTGCTAGGTCATGTTCGGAATGGATGTCAAACGTGTCATACAGATAGACCTCAAATAGGTGGTGCAGTTCCTGCTCGAATCCTAGGCCAATCAGCCCGATTCCAATCGTAAGAATTGCTAGGATGCCGTACGGTATCCACATCGACGGCGGCGCCTCGTGAATGTGGCGTCCTTCGGACTCCATCTTTTCTATGTGCTTGCTTGGCTTGCCAAAGAACACCATGCCAATCATCCTCGTGGTGTAAAATGCCGTGATGACGGCGGTCAGTACAGCTATTATGTAAAGCGGCAACGCCCACTCGCTTCCGGACGTATAGACCGCGGCAAAGATCGCATCCTTGCTCCAAAAGCCCGTGGTTATAAACGGGCCGCCCATCAATGCAAGGCCCGCCGCCCACATGAACGCGTACGTCTTTTTCATGTGCTTGCGTAGCCCGCCCATATCAGTCATAAAGCGAGATCCCACCACGTGCAGTAGCGAGCCGGCGGCCATGAACAGCGATGCCTTGAACATTGCATGTGAAATCAGGTGGAAGAATCCTGCAGTATAGCCGTCAACATACTGGTGTGAGAGGCCAGCAACGCCTAGTGCCATCATCATGTAGCCGATTTGCGAGCCAGTCGAATATGCCAGTACCTTTTTGATCTCCGGATTGACCATGCCCTGCGTGGCAAGGAGTAATGCCGTAATCGCCCCGACCCAGGCCACAATCTCAAAGAACTGGTCGCCCATTATTCCAGCAGCCGCCAGCGCAAAGAAGAGCGGTCCTATACGGGCAACCAAGAAGACGCCCGCCTTGACCATGGTGGCCGCGTGGATGAGTGCAGAGACGGCCGTCGGACCAGTCATTGCCTCAAGCAGCCATTCGTTTAGCGGGAATTGCGCTGACTTGCCTATCGCGCCTCCAAAGAGAAGGACTGCCGCCGGTACAAGCAGACCCTGCGCCTGCATTGAAACGGCCCACGTTGTATCACCGGCAAGCTCCTTGAATCCAAACGTGCCTGCAAATGCAAATATCAGAAACATGCCTGCCAGCATCATCACGTCGCCTACCTTTGTCATGATGAATGCCTTCATGCCGGCATGCGTAGGCGAATAGTATGCGGCCAGTCCAAGCGCGGTGTGGCCCTCGGTTCCAACATAATCCTTCTTTTTGTCGCGGTACCAAAAGCTGATCAGCATGTATGATGCAAGTCCCACGCCCTCCCAGCCAAAGAATACCTGGAGTAAATTGTCCGAAAGCACGATGAGCTGCATGGAGCCTATAAAGAACATCATCCAGAACCAGAACCGGGTAATGTCTTTGTCGCCCTTCATGTATCCCGTACCATAAATCATAATCAAGAATGAAATCCAGCCGACAACGTTTGCCATGATTACCGCTAGCGGGTCGGCTAACACGCCGGCCTCGAGTCCTATTGCATTGATCCACGTGATTTGATCGTGCAGTTCCCCTCCGGAAAGCGCGGCAGGAAGCATTGTGGCAGCTGAGATCGCGCTCATCAGCGCAAAGGCCACCGCGGCATAACCGGTACCAGCCTTTGTGAATCTGCCAATCGCAGGAATGATCAATGCGGCCACAAACGGAAGAATCCATACGGCCCATGCCGCACTTGCAGTTACTTCAAATGGTAGTGCCATGGTTTCAGCCGCCATAATCTACGCCCCCAGCACCCCATTCATGTAAGGCATAATCTGTTCTAAGAATATGTCAGGGTAGATTCCAAGAACCACGGTAAATCCTGCAAGAACCATCATCGGGGCCGTCATGTACCACGGGGCCTCCCGGACACCGGTCAGATTGCTAGGAGTCTTTCCAAAGAATACGCGTTTGAGCATCCACAGCATGTAGGACATTGTAACTACCGTGGCCACAAGCCCAAGCCCGAATGTCACCATTCGAAGTGTAGAGCCCTCCTCGATTGCAGTCTCTAGCGCCCCATAAAACAGGATCCATTCGCCCATGAATCCGCTTGTGGGTGGAACGCCCATGATGGTCAACGCGCCGATTACCGCACAGACGGCAGTGATGGGCATTTTTCCTGCTAGCCCACCAAGCTTGGAGATCGAGCGTGTTCCGACCCTTACAATCAGTATTCCGGCCATCATGAAGAGTATTCCCTTTCCAAGCGCGTGCGTCACATACATCATTTCGGCACCTGCCAGCCCCATTGACGAGTATGTCCCGATTCCAAAGAGAAGGTAACCCATTTGGCTGATGCTCGAATATGCAAGCAGGCGCTTGATGTCGTCTTGCATCAGCGCCATGGCGCCTCCGTACAGCATGGTTACTAGGCCCCAGACATGGAACCAGATTGAAAGATCGGCATAAGCGGTAGGCAGAAACTCGATTATCAGTCTAAAGATCCCGTATGCACCTATTCCAATCATTGCAGGCGACAAGAGTGCGCTGATTGGAGTCGGTGCTGCGCCGTGGACATATGGGAGCCAAATATGGAACATAAAGGCGGCCAGCTTTACGCCAAGCCCTATTGCAATCGCGATTGCAGATACCAGCAAAATGTCAGACGGGATTGCCGACTCTTGTATATCGGCAAAGTCAAAGCTTCCCACGCTCAGGCCGATCATAAGGAACCCGAGCAGGAGTATTACCGCGCCCACATGCGTCCAGAACAAGAACATTAATGCGATCTTTCGCCTCGGGCCGTCACCCCAGAACGCAATCAGGAAAAAGCCGGGAATCAGCATGACCTCGAAGAATATGTAGAATTGAATCAGGTTGGTTGCAAGGACCGTGCCAAGCATGCCCATGGCAAAGACCAGATACAGTGCAAAATACGTGCCGGATTTTGCATTGACGTATCTGTTCATGTCGTCCTGGTCTATTGTGGTAGTCGTCTGTCCCGATGATGTTGCAATCTCATGCTGCATCTCCTCATACTGCTCCTTGAACTTGTGAATCATGTACGGCTTGGAATACAATACGAGTATAGTGGAGAGGACATAAATCATGATCGCAAACGGGGAGGCTAGACCATCAAGCAGGAAGCCAAACTCGCCAAACATGGAGGTCCACGGATAATGCTCCTCGTAGGTGCCGTCTAGGGCGGGCAGTATTATGATTATAGTGGAATATAATAGAATTGCAAAGCTAAACCACATTGCAGGTGTCGGGCCGGCCTTTCTTCCAAGCATATAGGCGACAGGCGACAGCAATAGAGGCAGGAAAACTGCCTGAAGTAATGCATATTCCATTATCCCTTCAGGCTCCTGAATTCTGCAATGTCGATGTTCTTGTACATGCGATATGCAATAATAATCAGCGACAGTCCTACTGCAACCTCGGCGGCGGCGATGGCGATGGAGAACAGGGCCATCGTCTGTCCTCCGCTGTGCGGCAGAAACCGTCCAAACGCCACTAGGTTGAGGTTTGCCGCATTGATGATAATCTCAACTGCAAACAGCATCCTGATTGCATTCCGCTTGACGGACAGTCCGTAAATTCCAATCCCCAATAATGCTATAGATACTATGACAAAATCACTCAGCTCGTTGACCAGTCTCGATCTCCTCCTCCCTTCTAGCAAGAATCAAAGCGCCCGTTACGGATGCGGCCAGTATCAAGGCCATCAAAATCAGCGCGGGCCAGTAATATGTCAAAAAGTCGGTGCCGATTTCCCTAAAATCCACCGGCGGCTCGTCGGTCGTGACGGACTTTATTCCAGAGTCCAATATGACGGCGCCCAGTGACACCATGAAGACGAGCATCAGTCCGATTCCGGCAAACTTTCTCCTTTTGTCTTCGACTGCCTTGAAGATCAGCTCCCGTCGCACTAGCATGACGGTAAACATGATCAATACGGCAATGGATCCCACATATACGGCTATTTGGAACATTGCAACAAACGGCGAGTCCAGTAATAGAAAGAATCCAGCAATGCCTCCAAGGGTGCCCATGAGCGCGATGGAGCCATAAATGAGCGAGCGCAGCTCAAGTGCCGCTATTGCAGAACCGATTGTCAGTACGGAGAGTGCCAGAAATGCCGCGTCAGCCATGCGAGGCACCCCTGTCATCGATTTTTATTTCAACATCCTGCGAAAGATTTGGCTTTACTTGCAGTTGTGCCGGGGTATAGATCAGTCCCTCTTTTGTAAATGATGATAACTCGTAGTCATTGCTCATGTATAATGCATAAAACGGACATGCGTCCACGCATAGCCCGCAAAACACGCATTTCCCATAATCAATCTGGGGCATGATTGACTTTTTATTCTGTCCCCATGATTCGGGTACCTTGACCATTCCGATTGCCTCGGCGACGCCCTCGCATGCAATAGAGCACAGTGAGCAGCCGGTGCAATGGTCATGAAACAGCATGTGTCGCCCCTTAAGTCCGGCAATGCCTACACCTGTCGTGGGGTCAAACTGATAACCGTCGCCGACGAACTTTAGCTTCTCCTCAGGGTATCGTAGCGTGAACCGCTTTACTGCCAAGTGCTTTATTCCAGAATTTAACGCCTTGATAATTCCAGTTGCAGTACCCATTAAATCATACCTCCCGGTCCTATGACTCCAGCGTACAGCAATCCGAGTGCTATAAACATGTTAACAAATGCCAAGCCGATAAGCTTGAACCAGCCCAGCTGTAACAGCATGTCAATCCTGATTCTTGGAAAGACCCCCCTTGGAAGCAGGATGAAGAAGATCACTGCCACGGTCTTGAGTACGAACCAGATCGTACCGTTAATCATTGCCTGATCTACTAGCGGCAATCCGGGAACCATCACCGTAACCGGGCCCGCCTCTATTCCATGCGTGATGATCTCTTCTGGGAACGGGGGCCACAACATGGGTCCATGCCATCCGCCCAGAAACAGCACCACAAAGAGCGCCGCAAATGCATACAGCTTGAGGTAGGTGCCAAGCTGGACTAGCCCATACATCATGCCGGAGAATTCCGTGAGCCAGCCGGCGACGATTTCACTTTCAGCCTCCGGTAGATCAAATGGAATGCGTTCTAGTTCTGCAAGCATGGTAATGAAGAATACTATGGCGCCCACCGGCAGGAAGATTATCCATGGAAATGCGGACTGGCTTTCAATAATTTCAGTAAGGTTCAGAGTTCCAGTCACTATGACTACACCTAGTAGCGAGAGAATAAGTGGTATTTCAAAGGATACCATCTGGTGAAGTGCCCTGATCCCCCCGATAAAGGGGAATTTGCTGTTTGCAGACCACGCGGATAATACCGTGATCACAGGGAAGAATCCTATTATGGCAAAGACGGCAAGTAGTCCCACGTCTAGGTCGGCAACCACCCAGCCCCCGGGCGCCACCGGAATAAGCGCCGTAAATGCCGCGGCGGTTCCCACAAACATCAAGGGTGCCGCCCAGAAAATCGGCTTGTCGGCCTTTGCAGGGATTATAATTTCCTTGGAGATCAGCTTTAGGCCGTCTCCCATCAACTGCAAGATGCCCTCTATCTTTCCACAGTAAAACGGGCCGACACGTAGTTGGAGCTTTGCCAACATTTTTCTTTCAACAAAAATGGTTCCTGCCGCAAGTAGCGCCGCAAATCCGAATCCAGGAAACGCCGCTATTCTAAAGATATCAGACTGCATGATTGCCTTGATTAATGGGAGCGCCCTTGACGGATCGGCTATCATCGTAAATGCAAGGAATGGAGTGACTAGCTCGCCGTCAACTACTGGTAGTTCCATGTAAATCAGGGCGATTTGGATGGCAGGTATTCCAACCAGAGTAACTATAAGGATTATCCAAAACAGGTTATCCAGAATGGATTTTAGAAAATATCCAAGACTGAACTGCGGAGCCAGGATTGACATCTATCTGTCAGCCTCCACGGGCCAGTAATTCAGGCTCCAGTAAACAGAAGGCATGTTGCCAAGCTTTTCCCCCTTGAGAAGGTACGGCATTGCAATCAGATTTCTAAATGAAGCAACGCTAAGTTTGACCCTGTACGGCTCGGCCCGTTTGTCAGAGACGATATATGCGCCAAGCGAGCCACGTCCTGATTCCACACGCCGATACACGGAGCCAATCGCGCCCTTTGGATTCGGCTTTAGTTTTACTCGTACAGAGCCAGATTTTGGCATTTTCTGTAGCGCATGCCGGATTATTCGGCAGCTTTCTAGCATGTCAAGCCACGGTATCTTTGATCTAGCATAGGAATCACCCTTTTTGAGCACAGGAGTGACAAAATCCATCTCATCATATGCATCATAGGGTTCCTTCTTGCGTAGATCAAAGTCAACGCCACTTGCACGCAGTACGGAGCCGGTGGTTCCAAGCCTGATGGCGTCCTGTCGGGAAAGGACGCCGGTGTTCTCAGTCCTAGATATCAGGATCGGGTTGTCATAAAAAATGTCCGCGTACTCGCGTATGCGTTTTTCAAAATAGCTGATTTGCCGCAGGCACACGTCTTCAAAGTTTGCCGGAAGATCATTGCGAACCCCTCCCGGAACAAAGTATGCATGCGTTACACGCGCACCGGATATTTTTTCTAAAAGATCAATCATGAATTCCCTGTCGCCGGCAGGCCACATGAACATCGTAGAGTGTCCCAGAAAGATCCCGTAGATTGCCAGCCAGTACAGGATGTAGACGCACCGATTAAGCTCCGACGCGATGATTCGGACATATTTTGCACGTTCCGGAACCTCGATTCCCAGAAGATCTTCGGCCCCAAGACAGTACGGATACAACACGTTGCAGGAGTCGTGAATTACCGGCCTTTCAAGGTGAGGTATGTTTGTGATGTAGTTCCTATACTCTGCCATCTTTTCTTCGCCGCGGTGTACATATCCTGGATCGGGATCGCATGCAACGATATAGTCGCCGTCAATCTGAACTATAATTCGCATGTGGCCGGAGCCCGGATGCTGCGGTCCTACGTTCAAGGTCATGATTCTCTCATCTACCTTTTCAAGTGCAAGTCCTGGCGGCAGTTGTGCAGTCATTTTATCTTCCCTTTATTTCAAAGTCCTTTCTCAACGGCGGCAGGTCTGCCCAGTCTTCGGGTAGAAGCAGCCTTCGATTGTCCGGATGATCCTTAAAGTAGACACCTAGCATTTCAAAGCATTCCCTTTCATGAAATTCCACGCTGTAAAATACCTCCCTCAAGCTTGGGAGGACCGTAGAGTCGTTTCCAGGATTTGGAACATCCTCCCGCGGAGCCCTAGTTGCTAGTTCCAATACCTGCCCAGACAGGGAGTCATCGGTGTACGAGCCCAGATGATATACGACCTCAATTTCGCCGTCTTGGGGATAATCCACCCCGCTTACAGACTCTGCATGATCAAAGCTCAACTCATCACGCAGGTAAAGTGCCACATCCCTGACATCTTCCCGCTGTACCTTGAGGCCTATTCTGTTTGGTTTTATAAAACGAATCTCAGCCTTGTCGCCAAATTTTGCCGTTACCTTGTCTGACAGTCCCTTTTCAAATGCAGGAAGAGGCGCCTCCTCTGCCTTTTTTACAGGTGGCTTGGGAGCTGGCTTTGCAGGCTGTGGCTTGGCATCAGCTGGCTTTGATGCAGGTTTGGCATCAGCTGGCTTGGACTCTGGCTGTGATTCTGGATCAGCTGGCTTTGCAGGCTGTGGTTTGGCATCAGCTGGCTTGGACTCTGGCTGTGGCTTGGGATCAGCTGGCTTTGATGTTGGTTTGGCATCAGCTGGCTTTGATGTTGGTTCCTCATCGGTTCGAGAATCAGACGAGCTCATTATACCGTCTTCCTAGCTTTCATTCTCTTGATTTTTTCCTGTAAAAGCATGCATCCCTGAATAAGGGTTTCAGGCCGAGGTGGACAGCCGGGCACGTACACGTCCACAGGTAGCACCCCGTCAATTCCCGGCAGAACATTATATGAGTCAAAATACAGCCCTCCGGTAATTGCACATGCACCCATTGCAATCACATACTTTGGTTCCGGCATCTGATCATAAACAAGCCGTAGGCGCGGGGCCATTTTTCTAGTGATGGTTCCCTGAACTACGATCAGATCGCATTGTCTTAGTGAACCAAACGCCTCAATGATTCCAAACCGTTCAACGTCATATCGGGGGCTTGATGCGGCGCCAAATTCCACGCTGCAACACGCCGTTTCAATGTGTACGGGCCATAACGACCAAATTCGGCCCCAGTTGATTGCATATCCAAGGGGCTTGTCTATGGCCCTCTCCAAAATATCCCCTAATTTTCCAACGAATACGTTGGCGTTTTGCGGGGTAACAAGATCCTTTATCGTCATATGCGCTCCCTCCAGATCACCAAATGTTCCTCCTTTTTGACTGGTATAATGCAAACGCCATTGCAGCAAACATGATTGCTAGGAATCCAATGATTGGCAAGGTTGCGACCTTGGGCAGGTTAAGAATCGTACTCCCCCAAGCATAAAGAAAGATCGCCATGACGTCAAATACGACGAACATCAGGATGTATGCGTAATACTGCATCATAAAGTGCGTGCGTCCCTGCCCTTTTGGCACCTGTCCGCACTCCATAGGCAGGAATTTCACCGGATTGTTATGCTTTCTGGGTGCCACCATGCGGGAGATTAACAGTGCAGGTGCCGTCGCCGCTACCGCAAATCCAAACATAAGCAGTACTGGACTGTAGTTACCTGCTACTTCCCCAACCAAAGTAGCTTTTGCACCCTGTAGTTGATATATAAAACTATGCAAACTTTTTCGCGAAACCTGATCGCAATGTTTGGCAAAGTCCTTAATATGACATAAAATACTTGAATTCATGGTACTCAATATTGGAGACAAGGCTCCGGGCTTTGAGATTCCAGATACAACACTAAAGATGAGAAGGTTAGAAGAATTCGCCGGTAAAAAGACAGTACTGTCGTTCTTCGTAGCTGCAAGCTCTCCGGTCTGTGAGACGGAATTGTGCACGTTCAGGGATTCACTGCAAGAGATCACAGGAATGGGCGCACATGTCGTTGCAATCAGTAATGACGGACCGTTTGCAAACAAGGCATTTGCCGAAAAGCACGGTTATGACTTTCCCATCCTAGGCGACTATACAAGCAAGACGATCAGAGACTATGATATACTGATGCCCGACCTGCTTCACATCAAGAACTATAACGCGGCAAAGCGATCCGTGTTTATAATAATGGAGGACGGAACAATCGGATACAAGTGGGTCTCCGAAGATCCGCTAAAAGAGCCAGATTATAATGAGATCAAGGATTTCTTGAGGAAAAACTAGTTTTTTTATTCTATTTCCAAAATGACGTCGTTTTTTGCGACGCTATCCCCCTGTTTGGCCCGGATTGACGTCACATTGCCGTCCCGGTGCGCCTTTATGCTCACCTGCATCTTCATTGATTCAAGCGTGCAGACGACATCGCCCTTTTTGACTTGGGCGCCTTGTTCAATGTCTACGGATACGACCTTGCCAGGAATCTGGATTTTCAGTGCCGTTTGTACGCCGTTGGTACCCCCGCCGCCGGAATTCTTGTAGACTATTTTATCCATGCCCGGATGCATGTTGACCGTCATTGGCACGCCGTCTATGACCATGTTTATCTCGGCAGTGCCCGCATCAAGGTATCGTGCCTTGTGGAATACATCGTCTAGAACAAATTCTATACCACGCGCATCGATGCTCAGAATTCGCAAACGATGTTCACAGTCGTCAATCCGGATAGCATACTGCATGTCCCCTAGGTTCCTGACGATCTGTCCGTGAAAGATCCCCTCTATATCATGAATCTTGCATTCCATGATTCTAGTCCAGTCCGTTCCTCCACAACGGGTCATCATCCGTACCTGCAACTAGCCTGCCCTTGTAGTACTCGTTGTACATTACAGCAGCCGCCAGTGCGGCTGTCCGTTTTTCCCCCTGCTCGGCCCGGATGTCGTCTGCCAGCTTGTCAATTATGTTATAACGCTTCAAAAAGTCGGTGGACAGCTCGCCGTTTTTGTACTCTTTTGTCTGCAAGATGGTCTTGTAAAGCGGAATCGACGTCTCCACTCCCTGGATGTAAAAGTCGTTCAGGGCTGCCAGCATGCGGGTACGACACTCATCAAATGTCGGGGCCCAGGTGCAAAGTTTGGCCATCAGAGAGTCATAAAACGGAGATACAGTACATCCCGGATACAGGTATGTATCACACCGGACGTTTGGGCCCGATGGAATCGTAACGTCGGGTACAGGGCCGGTGGACGGTGCAAAGTCTAGGAATGTATCTTCTGCGTTTATCCTACACTCTATGGCGTACCCGTTCATCCTAAGATCACTCTGGCTGAAAGGCAGGGGTTCGCCGTTTGCAATATCCAGCTGTAGCTTTACAAAATCCAGTCCGGACACCATCTCAGATATCGGGTGCTCCACCTGTAGCCTTGCATTGATTTCAATAAAGTAAAACTCGCCCGAGTCCGCTCTCAGAAATTCGGCGGTTCCTAGGTTGGTATAGTCGACTGCCTGCGCGGCCTTGACGACTAGCTGTCCTATCTCCTCCCTCTTTGCCTCATCAACCACCGGAGACGGCGTCTGTTCAATCAGCTTTTGGTTCCGCCTTTGAATCGAGCACTCTCTCTCAAACAAATGTACCGTGTTGCCATGATGATCCCTGCACATCTGGTACTCAATGTGCCTTGTTTTTTCTAGGAATTTTTCAACGATGATTGCTGATTTGCCCACGGCAGATATGGACTCTGATGTAACCGTGGCAAAGCCGTCTTGCAGCTCTTTGTCATTTGTAACCAGCCTGATTCCGCGCCCGCCTCCGCCATAGACGGATTTTAAGAGTACAGGATAGCCAATCTCGTTTGCAATTTTTTCTGCCTCGTCTGCATCAGATACCAGTCCCGGACTTCCAGGAACGGTCGGAACGCCCGCCTTGAGCATTGCCTCCTTGCACCGCATCTTGTCACCGCAAAGATTCATGGAATCCGCGGAAGGACCGATAAAGTTTATTTTGTTTTTTTCACACAATCGTGCAAAGTCGTCGTTTTCAGAAAGAAAACCGTATCCGGGATGCACTGCATCTGCGCCAGACGACAGCATTACCTCTAGAATTCTTTCCTGGTTCAGGTATGACTTTGCAGGGGCCGCCTCGCCGATATGATACGCCTCGTCTGCCTGCTTGACATGCAATGAGTCAAGATCCTCATCCGAGTAGACCGCCACCGTCTTGATTCCGAGCACCTTACATGTTCTAATTACCCTTAGTGCGATTTCCCCCCGGTTTGCAACAAGTACTTTTTCAATCATGTTCAATCACAGGTTTATGTTTCCGTGCTTTTTTGGAAGCTGTTTGTCGCGCTTGTTCTTTAACATGCGTAATGCCTTGATGATCATCGGTCTGGTCTGGGCGGGATCAATAACATCATCCACCGTCCCGTGCGATGCTGCAACGTACGGATTGTCGAATTTTTCGGCAAACTCGTCGGTCAGCTGCTTTTTTAATGCCTCAGGATCACCGGCGTTTTTAAGATCCTTCCGGTTCATGATTTTGACTGCGGCCTCTGCTCCAAGCACGGCGCATCGCGCAGTTGGCCACGCATAATTTACGTCGGTTCGGAGATTCTTGCTCCCCATGGCAATATATGCACCGCCATACGCCTTTCCCACTACGACCGTGATTTTTGGAACCGTCGCCTCACAGTAGGCATAAAGGAGCTTGCTCCCGTGCCTGATGATGCCATTATGCTCTTGGTTGGAACCAGGCATATAGCCAGGCGTGTCCACAAGTGTGACTATTGGTATGTTGAATGCATCGCAGAATCGGATGAATCGTGCGGCCTTGTTTGAAGAGTCTATGTCCAGTGCGCCGGCCAGTGCGGAAGGCTGGTTTGCAATAATGCCGACCGTTCTGCCGTCCATTCTCCCATAACCAACTATTATGTTTGGGGCAAACAGCTCGTGTATCTCAAACAGCTCGTGGTTGTCCACAATGGACGTGATTATTTCATGCATGTCGTATGGATGTAGTGGATTTTCCGGGATGATGTTGACAAGATTAGGATCCACTCGATCCGGATCATCGCTGGTTTTTACGGCAGGTGCCTGCTGCATGTTGTTTTGAGGTATGAATGAAAGCAGTTTTTTGATATAGTCCATGCAATCATACTCGTTTTGAGCGACAAAGTGGGCAACGCCGCTCTTGGAAGCATGTGACATCGCACCTCCCAGCTCGTCGGCGGTAATTTCCTCCCCAAGTACGGTCTTTACAACATCTGGTCCCGTGACAAACATTGTCGCGGTCGTCTGCACCATTACAATAAAATCAGTCATTGCCGGGGAATAAACCGAACCGCCTGCAGACGGTCCTATACTTGCAGTAATTTGTGGAACCACGCCGGAGGCAAGCTCGTTATGATAAAAAATGTCCGCAAATCCATCTAGGCTCATTATTCCCTCCTGAATCCTTGCACCGCCAGAGTCCATGATGCCGACGATCGGACACCCGGTTCTTACCGCATGATCCATCAGCTTTGTGATTTTTTTAGCACCCATTTGGCTAAGAGTGCCTCCCAAAATGGTAAAATCATATGCAAAAACGAAGACCTGACGGCCGTGCACCATCCCATAGCCGCCTACCACCCCATCTCCTAGGAATTTTTTCTTCTGCATGTCATATTCGTGGTAATGATGGGTTGCAAGGGGATCAACCTCGGTAAAGGTTCCCTCATCAAGCAGGATGGAGATTCTTTCACGTGCGGTAAGCTTTCCCTTTTCATGCTGGATGGCGATGCGATCATCGCCTCCTCCCTGCAGAGCAACCCTCTTTTTATTGGAATAGTTGTCGATTTTATCAGTATGCATGCTGTCGCGATCTGAGGCATCCAATATCCTATATTAATTTTGATTGAGGGGTCGGCAACCTGATCATCTGCATCCAATCATAACGGCGCCATATACAGCAGTTTTCCCGGCCCGCATCCCAAGTCCGAAAGACAGATATTATCAGATATTAAGAACATGAAACCTTTTTTTGACCGCCGACTTGTATGAGGAAAACGAGTTCTCGGCATCACTGCATTTTTTGCACATGCATGCCTGAGATACCATATCAAGATCACAGTCATCACGAAACTCGCATAGATCGCATCCGGCCGGGCCGCCGCACACCGTACAACGCAGTTCTTTGACCTGTGAGCACCGCTCATGCTTGACGCCTAGTCCCTTTGACCACAGGCCGATCTCGTTGACCTCAATTCGTTCGTTGCACACAACGCAGGTGCCAGCAAACTTCATCGAAATTTTACGCCAGCTCATTTAATCAGATCCATCTCCTTTTTCAAGAGCTCGTCATATTCCTCATCCAAGTCCAATCTCATCTTGCCATGCTTGACGCAAAATAAAATGTATGGCAGGTATAATGTTGTAATCGAGCTCTGTGATGCATGGAATACTCGCCCAAAAATGCCGCATAATGATCGTAGTTTGGCGCCGTCCCATCTAATTCTGTTTAAAAGCGGCCAGGACAGATGGAATTGCGTGTATTTTATTGATGTGTCATTTTCATATAATTGGAGCAGGATGGAGTCAAGATATCGCAGTAGGCGCCAGTTCTGCGTCCTGATGATTTTCCCATATAACATGTCCGCTTCGGAAACTATTTCCAAGAGTTTGCTCATGGTATCGATTGGAATCGCGCTTGTGATTATGCTGGAATAAAACGCGTTGATTTTTTCCCGAGGATTAGTTCTTATCGAATACAGCGCCATCCGTGCCTCTTCAACCGACTGGGATTTGAAGAACGCGTTGATTCCGTCTTCCACGTTCATGTTTCCCAGTGACTTTTCAGTCGGGAGATCAAAGCCTGTGGCCAGCGCCTGCGCGGAGTTTAGGATGGAGCGGATGTCGCCCCGTGATTCATTGACAATCCTGATCAGTGTTCCAGGCCCCAGGTGAGCATCCTCCCGTTTAAGAACATCCTGCAAGTAGACGCGCAAAAGTCTTGGCGGAAGCGGTTTAAACTGTATTACTTTTGCCGCCTTTTTGATATTTTTCATTTTTGGCGAGTCGTAGTTGGCTGCCAGTATGATTGGAACTGTGGCCTCCTTTAGGATAGAAATGAGTGCATCGGCCCCACCATAGTCAGAACGGCCATGAATTCCATCCACCTCATCTACAAAAATCATCGGATCACCGGCCACGCTTACATTTCCAAGTACAGGGGACAGAATTGCATTGATTTGGGATTTGTTCCTGACGTCACTGGCATTAAGACCAATCATGTCGTAGCCGAACTGCTTTGAGGTAATGTGAGCAATGGTCGTTTTACCCGTGCCTGGCGGGCCTACAAGCAGAATTGGCTTGGTTCCCTTTTTCCACTTGGCAAACCATTCAACAACAGCTGCACGCGCCTCCTCGTTTCCCACCATGTCAGGTATGGCTTGAGGTCTGTATTTTTCGGACCACATCATAAGGATCACCTACGGTAGTTTCGAAGAGAGGACCTGCCACATGTCCGCCTTTTGAAGCCTGTTGTACCAGAACTGATTGTAATGCTCCACGCTTAAAAACAAAAAGTCCAAGAATTCCGCGTGAGAGAATCCGTCAGGTAGCATCCTTGTAGCTAGTTTTGCATCCTGTAGATACAGATTACTCTTTTCCAACGTCAGCTCGATACCACGCCTTACGTCGCCGGATAGAATAGAATAGTATAATGGCCAGGATGGAATCTTTACAAACCCGTTCTTAATCGTATCTTCAATCTCATTTCCACATCCCACACCCTCTGCAGCGCGCGCCATTCCCAAGTAGAAGATTTCCCCTAGCGGACGCTCGGCCATGGCCATGTTTCTTCCTGCCGTTCCCATGACAGCGCGGTACTTTTTGTATGAAATGATCATTTCCTCCTCGGTAATGCTACCGGGCTTGGACTTTAGCCTCTCATCCATGTACTGCCCCACGCGTGCATCCTTGAACCCTTTCTCAAATTCTCCTAGTACGGTATCACCGGCCCTTGAAATTTTATCGCGTGCAAGTTTGAGTATGTATGGATTCATCAGCTTGTAATCGTCAAGGTATTCTAGATCCTCGTCTTTGTCCACAATCCTGTCCATGGGTTCACTCAGATCAATTGCAAGAATATGGCCTTCCACCACGTCCTGCTTTAGTTCCGCGTGGTTTCCGGTGTGCTCCACGGCAGCATCAAAAAGCGCGTTAAACACTGGAAACGTCATTTTTACGAAATTGGAATTCAGGATTCTTTGAACCCTGTCCCTCATGGTATCGGCATCCTCAAGCCTAGATTTGACCGACTCTATTTCTGATGCCTGGAGTATAATCTCGGTAGAACCCACCTCATCGGCAAAGGCCTGCTGGGTGGAATTTGTATTTGGATCCGACCTGATCTCATGAAGCAAGTCACGGGCAAACCTGTCGGCAAAATCCGGAAACGCGCTGTCAGTCTCTGCCTTGTATTTGTTGAATAGTTTAAAGCCTTTTGATTTGAACAGGCCCTGTTTGAGTATTTGTTTTCCTGGTTTTGTGGTCATCAGCGACTCTTTGCTTATGACCGACTGATCCTTGCCGCTCACAATGCTAGGCTCATTTCTTGTTATTTATGCTTTCAAAAAACTCAACTTAAATTACGAAAAAAAAATGATTCGACATGGAGATCATCCAGATATTGAAGGATGCATCAATGATGGTCTATAACAATGTCAAGGATATTGCAGGTACGGAAAAGGCGGCAGGTCATAACGGAATTGGTGCGGGAGGAGACATTTCAAGAAATATCGACATTATAGCGGAAAAGACGGTACTAGATCATTTCAAGAAGGTTAATTTCAAGTGTAC
Organism: uncultured Nitrosopumilaceae archaeon; assembly: GCA_964507825.1. GTDB lineage: Archaea > Thermoproteota > Nitrososphaeria > Nitrososphaerales > Nitrosopumilaceae > JAWVZS01. Next base: position 26,557 of record CAZDQM010000050.1, read on the forward strand.
GGTCCTAGGCGAGGAATGCGGCAGGGTGAATCTTTCAAAGGATCCAATCGGATACGTCATCATGGATGCAATAGACGGCTCTGCAAATGCTGTAAGAGGCATGCCGTTTTTTTGTTGCTCACTGGCCTTTGCAACGCAGAACAGGCTTGATTCAATTACGGACGGTGTAGTCATGGATCTTTCAAATGGCGACATGTACTGGGCGTCAAAGGGAGCTGGCTGTTTTTTAAACGGGAAACGGATCAGGGTCCACAACGGAGAGCCAGTCTACAAGATTGTCGGTGTCAACACCTCAGGAGCAAGCAGTGACTTGATTAGAAGGCTTGAACCAATCTTTGAGAATCACAATCACATAAGACATTTTGGCGCCAATGCGTTGGAAATGGCGCTGTTTGCAAGGGGGCTGATAGACGTCTATGTTGATCTGCGTAAAAAAATCAGAGTGCAGGATCTGGCCGCAGGATATATCCTGATAAGGGAAGCCGGAGGATTGATTCTAGATGAAAACTTTGAACCACTTGACTCAGACCTAGGCTATCAGACTCGGCTGTCATTTGTTGCAGCCGCCAACGAGGGCATTCTTGATGAAGTTCTAGGCAAGATAAAGGATAAAGCGCCCTCGGCGGGATTTGAACACGCGTCTCAGCCGTGACAGGGCCGAATTCTAGACCGGGCTATACTACAAGGGCACTATAATAACAAGAAAAAGATGTATGTTTAAAAGTTTCTTGTATCCCTGTGGACGATTCTTCCATAGACAAAATACACCATAGACAAAATACAGTAAAAGACTAAATTATACGGAGCAAGATTGTTTGTCAGGGTCTATGGCGCAGCCAGGTAGCGCACTGGCCTTTTAAGCCAGCTGTCGTGGGTTCGAATCCCTCTAGACCCGCCTACCTTCAGCCTCTTAAAATAGACCCAAAGCCATATCATACCATGCAGATTGACCTAGATTCGCTAAACGAAGACGGAAACGCGCATGAAAGATTCCTTGACGGCATACGGGATGCGGCCACCAGAAGAAAGTACGGCTCGTACCTGAGTAAGTTTCTTGCCGAGATGCCCGATAACGTGTACGGGCTGGCCGCAGGACCGGCAGCAGAGTCCGATGAGGAACGTGCAAGGCAGTTCGTACTTGTTGCAAGGAGGGATCAGGACGTTGCCCGGGCAGTCATTGCCCAGTACATCAAGATGCACAAAAAGAGGGTAGAGGCAGGCCGGCTGAGCCCGAACACGCTGCCGAACCTGATCAAGCCCATTCACGCACTACTTGACTCCAACGGGGTGGCGTTACACTGGAAGAGCCTGTACAGGATGTATCCGCGTCCAACAAAGACAGAAGATAGAGGATACACCAGAAGGGAGATACAGACAATGCTTGTGTGATCCCAAATGTACTTCACCCCCTGTCATACTGCCGGTATTGCATTCAATAACAATAATCACATTACGAGTCCATACTCACGATCAAAGTTCTTGAGGTAAAGCGACCTTCTGTTTATGAACCTCATTGCGTCCAATCCGGGCCGTGCAGTCCTGAAATATTCGGACATTGCACGGCGCATCTGTCTTATTATGGCATAGTATCAGGGATTGAAAATTGGCCATCTTTGTGTGAAAGCAAGCGTGATGAAATAAAATCATGGTCAGTTATCAAACACGGGCGCTGGACTCTTCTCAGTTCTTCTGGTTTTACTGCGGCCGTTGCTGTGTGTGGCAAGACATGATCAAAATACGTTGCCGTCTGACATGTTTGATCTCAAGAACTTTTGCTCGTGAGTATACGTGTGGAGAGAATATTTGCTAAAACACACCAATCATGGTAATTCGTATCACACAAAAGTAGAATATTTTCTCTAGACACTATATGTTCATGATCTCTTAAGAGTAGCAGAAGTTTGATGTAAATTATCCAAACATTATTTTCTTTACAATAATTTTGGTGGGTGGTATGATTTTAAAAACAACGGTTTTGTTTTCTGTTGCTTTGATTTTGATAACTAATTGTTCAATGCCATAATTATCCAACAATTCATTCGTTAGACGCTCTACACGTTTGAATGAATTTGTAATTTTAACTACATCAAGTTTGGATAATCAAACATCCTTTATCTGGGATTTGAAAAGATTAGATAATGAAATTTCTGCCATGTATTTTCACTTTTTTATTAGCTGAGTATTTCTTTCAATACTGCTTCCTGTGCCTCATCAGCTGATTTGTATGTGCAAGAAATTTCATCTTCTTCTTCTTGATATTCACCAAAATCATTTTGATTAGATGTGTATTCTGCCATATGCATATAAGCCGTGGCGATAATATAAACCTCTAACAGTCTAAAAAAACAAGCTTTGGTTGCACTCTATATTATTGGCTCTCGCTTACCGTGGCATGTAATCCTCATGTCTGATGAGATACCTATGGGCCTCAAATAGCCAGCAGACACCGTATGGATCCCTCTAGACCCGCTGTATCTATTCAGATACAGGGAAGCAGTTGTGTGGATTTGCCACAAACGGCAGGCGCCCGGATCTTCTTGCGGGATGAATGCGGGCGGGTTAGCCCATAATAACCGTACTTTACGATATACCGTTACAAAATTGTCGCGCGCGCGGGAGGCCGCATTGAATGGCTGACGCGCCCGCGGCTCGGCCCCGCGCCGGCGGCCGAGGATCCGGCCTTAAAACCGGACTGGTGATCCTAGAGCGTAAATTGACCGGATCCTCAAGAGATTTGCTGGACTCGGACGAGAACGTCCGGCGGTGGCACGCAAACCTCGCGCGCGCAAGCCCGCTCACGGCCGACTCGCGCATAAGGCGCCTCAACATGTTCCGCAAGAACACCGGGACAACCCCCGCCGAGATGGTGAAGATTGGAAAGGAGAGCAGCATGAAGGCCGAGGACATGATTCTGGATTACGTGACGTGGATGGAGACGCAGAACTACGCGCCGGGCTACATAGGGGATGTCGTCAAGGCGCTCAAGTCGTGGCTGTCGTACAACTATGTCTACATACGGCGCAAGATAAAGATCGCAAACTCCCAGATACCGGTTACACTGCAGGACGAGCAGGTGCCGACCGCGGCGCAGCTCGAGTCTATAATGAACGCCGCGGATCCGCGCACGCGCGCAAGCATGGCCCTGATGGCCTTTGCCGGGGTGAGGCCGCAGGTGATAGGCAACCACAACGGGGCCGACGGGATGCGCGTCTCGGACGTGGAGAGGCTGGCCGTCAAGGACGGCGGAAGCACGGTCACACTTGAGCGGACGCCAGCGATGGTCACGATAAGGCCGCAGCTGAGCAAGGCGGGACACAAGTACTTTACGTTCCTCACGTCCCGGGGGTGCTCGTACCTCTTGGGGTACCTCCGCGGCCGCGCCGCCGCCTGCGAGGCGCTGGGCCGCGGCTCGGCCCTGATATGCAGGAAAAGGGCGGGCCGCGGGCCCCTGACCGACGGATCGGAGTTCGTCACCACAAAGGCGGTCACGTACCCGATGAGGGCCGCCATCAGGAGCGTCATCAAGGCCCGGCCCTACGTGCTGCGCGCGTACTTTGACACGCAGTTCCTGCTGGCCGAGAGCAGCGGGTGCATGACGCACGCTTACAGGTAGTTCTTCATGGGGCACACAGGCGACATGGAGTCCAGGTATACGACAAACAAGGGAAAGCTGACCGAGCAGATGATCGAGGACATGCGGGGCGCCTTTGCACGGAGCGAGACGTTCCTGAGCGCGGGTAGCGAGGACGACGCAGTGCGCAGGAGGGAGATGTTCCTGCAGTCGCTGCGGCAGCAGGCCAGGGCGTACGGGATAGACCCGTCTAGCATAAGGATGCAGGTAGGAGACGGCGACGGCGACGGAAGAGGAGGGACAACCGGGCCGGATCTAGGAGCCGTCCCCGAACCGGCCCCGGCAGCCGCGATACTGGAAGACGCGGAACTGCCGCAGGACGGCCCGCGCGGGGCGCCGCCATACCAGACAAGGATGATCTCAGGTGAGGAGGAGGAGCTGTCAAGCGTCGCATACGGGTGGGACTTGGTAAAGGATATGCCCGACGGAAAATTCCTGATCAGGCGCAAGGCGGTGCCTGCGTGATAGCACCTGTGTGGCAGAATACCGCTCGGGGGACACCGCCTGTCGACTGATTCAGATTCTAGCTGGGGTGCAGCAGCACAGCACCTGCCAAACTCAGTCGCCGCCGCCGGCTCCCACCTTCATGGCTGCGTCGTGCGCATGCCTTGCGCACTCGGTTATGATGTCGAGGTTATCCTTGACAATCCTGACATCCCTCCCAGCGTCTCCAAAGGAATATGTTGACAGGGCCACGCGGTCGTCGTTAAAATCATGTTGCGGGTCGGATATGAATTCAAAGTTGCCATAGTCCTTGGTCCTGTACGCGTAGATGACGGCGAACCTGGTCCCATGCTCACGGTAGAATGACGCGGCGTGTATGCTATTTACTTGTAGGTTCCCCGGTGGCGGCGGGAAAGTGGCGTGCAGAAGAGGGAGAGAAGAGTGATGGGTTGTGGCGTACTTGTAGACATGCACGACAGATGAGGCGCCCTCTAGGCCGCATCCTCAGGATGGAACCATCTTGAAACTGATAAGTAGTTCGGGCGTTGCATGCTTGTGTGAAATCGTACGGCCGGGCAGATTCTGCATGGGGCATGGACCGATTCAGAGACATACTTGAGGATGCCTCTGAGTCGTCCAAGAAACACGACACGCCGTTTTACGTAGGCGAGGACAAGGGGGGAAACCTCGTTGTCACCCCAAAAGAGGAAAGCGACAAAGTTCACATATTTGCCTGCGGCGTATCCCCTGATGGAAGGTTTTGGGACAATGTCGAGTATCATGACTATGGGATTGACGACGTACTGCCAAGGATGTACGACTGCCTGATGCGCGGGATCATCAAGTATGGGCATCTGAGGTTTCTTTCAGAGGGCAGGATCCAGCTTGCAGAGGCGCTTGGCGATGCCAAGAAGTTGGTCAAGAAACATTCTGCGCCGTTCATCATAGGGCGCGCCAAGCAGGAAGGTGGAATAATGGTGGCTCCGGTGTCTGAAAGGGCGAAGTTTATTGATCCTCTGGCGGGCATAGTGACCGCGCACGGTTCTTGGAGCGTCTCGGACATGCATTCCCACAGAATTGGAGCGCCCCGGCTCATCTTGGTCACCCCTGAGGACATAGAGATATCCCGAACACATGATGACTATGGGCTGGTGTTCGGGCTGTATGAGGGCATGGCATACGGCAAAATACAATATGGCAGGTTCGTAGCAGGTAATCAAAGGTGCATCACTGTTCTGGAAAGTGCGATTGAAGACGGAGCAAAGATGGCGCAGGAATACGGAAACGAACGCAGCCACATAGTTCTAGTTGATGGCACAATCAGTGTATACTGTCCTCGAGATTCCTCTGATACAGACACGAAGCCCTTGGATTTTTTGGAGGTAAAGCCCCGTGACTTTTTGGACGGAGGCGCATTGCTACGTGACAACGTCTCAGACGCCGCCAAGGCGGCATACGAAAAATTTTCTCGAGCGTTGGAGTCTAGAGTAGGCGCTGAGGAGTCATGAGCGCGGTTACAGGAACCTACGAGTCTGCATGGTATGACTCTGAGTGACGGAGAGTTTTGTAGCGCCGGCCCGCAAATTTCTCGTCATCAAGCTGGATACGTCACGCCTTCGCGACAACGATTTTTGCGTGTCTGTTTGTAACTGTTCAACCCCTCCCAGATTTTAGGCACAAATCATACCATTGGTGTCACGTCACAGGCATTGGGGTGGAACAGTTACCCCCGGCGGTGTGTATCGGGTTGGGTTTAAGGGGCCGGTAGTGACTCCAACAGCATGAAAAGATCCGGCTGGAAGCCATACATCATCACACTGGTTTTGATCGCGGCGGTGTTGATGCCGTTCATGCTCCATCCAGTGCTACGGACGATGGAACCGCAGGTGGTGCATTACAACATGGATTTTGGCGGGCTGGACGGGCGGCTGGAAACAGACGTGGAGGCCGGCGACGTCATAACCGTCGACGGCAGGATATCCATGTCGTACAGCCCCGATACGTTCTCGGGCGGCACGCCGTCCGCGTCGCGTGTAAGCGTGGACGTGGGCGACACCATGCTTACCGTGGGAAGGCTCAACGAGTAGCGCCGTTGCAGGGGAGGCGGAGGCGTCCGCGCATGTGGCGATCGCGGGCAGGCGTTCTTTGCCGCACGGAGGGGGGCGGGGCGGAGAGAGAGAGGATCAGGACGGCGCACGGCATGCAAGCAGGCGTCGCCCAAGCTTCCCGACGCGGCATGCCGAACATATGGCCAGAAACTGGATGGACGCGCACGCGCGCTTCCTCTGGGTATTTGCGGGGCTCCCGCCGGCACGCGGCGGGCATGCCCGCGCCTGATTCAAAGCGCATCGCGCCCGCCTGCCACCCGAACGACAAGCGGCACGGGCGTCAGCCCGTCTAACCCGGCATGACCTGTCCCGGTTCATCCCGCAACATTTTACGGACTGGCGATCCGGGTCAGGCTGATTGTTTTGTCCGCCTCGTTGAACGTTATTTTGTATTTGTCAAACAGACCTCTCCTTCCGATGAGAATCTGTTTTTCCAAATTCTTGGTCAGGAGGTCTGTCTTCGAAACGGCAACATTAACCACGCCCACGCCGACTCTTTGCTTCTCGTATATGATTTCCAGGTACATGGAGGTTCTATACGTCTCAAATTCTCCAGAGGCGCTCTGTTGTTTTTATCGTTGCGTCGTCCAGATCCAGGCGGAGGATCTCGGATATACTTCACGGGATAAATGAAATATCCGCCCCCGAGTCAACCAGCCCGAAGGTGCGGAACTCCGGATTGGTCGATGGGTCGATGGGATCTTGGCTCTTTCGCATTGCAATCTCGATTCTAGGCCTTTTAATCACGTTTTCTTCGTCATCACGGTTATGATCAGAATGATACATGAAGCGCATTTTATTGGCTCGTCGGTTAATGTTAACCACGAACCATGTCGAATGCCTACAGAATTAAGGTTTGCTCTTTGTTTTTGTCTGGGATCTCTACGAACAGCGGCGTCCTGTCTTTTGCGACCTTCATGGCCTCGACGTACACCTTGCCAATGTCCTTACCATGCGCGATTACCCCAGAGTCCAGAATGGCTATCCATTGGCCGCGGTACTGCTCCTTGTTATCCATTGTCGTCAGGAACTGACTTTCACTACTGCTCATGCGAACCACATCCTCCAACCACATAATATGATATCGGTGTTGAAATTTAAGTTTGGCTCCAGATCAAATTTTTTAAACCAAGCGCCCCGCGGATTTGGCTGCACGGGGTGCCGGGGTGCCGGCGTGCAGCGCCACGTCTGGGACCCGGGGATGCGCGACTCGCGTGCGCGCGTGTCTCAGACGCATGCCCGCCAAGCCGGCCATGGCCCGCAGGCTTGGACAGTCGGACGCACGGCCCGCCCCTGCCGGAGACACGTCGCGGTTGCAATGCCGCCTGCCGCCGCGCTTCCGTTCCGCGCCTGGCCGAGCTGCATAGGAGGGGGCGTTCTTGCAGGCCGTTCCAGGCCCCAAAAACGTCGATCGTGTCCAGCAGGGGGTCCATTCGGGGCATGCGCCGAACCGCTGCGCCATGTACGGACTTGCGGCCCCGTGCAGCAAGCACCAAACACTTTCCAAAGTTTGGAAACGGCTGTCGTTTTTGCGGCGCAGGAACTGGCCGGCTCCGGCGTGCCCCTCGAGGCGAAAGCCTGTGGGGGTTCAGAACCCCGAAGCGGCCAAAAATGCTTGAGGCGGGGGGCGGGGGAGACGGCGCATTGCCGGACGGCAGTCGTCGCGTCAGGCTCGACGGCAGTGCCAAGAGATGCGCCGATGAGCAAGCTCCGGCAGATATGGGGCTCCATGGAAGACGACACCAGAAGCGAGATGTGTACCAACTTGGGCCGGCGCTGCCCAGAATTCCAGAACCCGTCCCATGCGGATGCGCTGGCCGCATCGAAGTCTGTACGGCCAGAGTCCGGCCAACGCGTTCGAGAATAGGAAGATTCCGGACGGAGAGTCCTACCAAGACGACGATTGAACTGACACACACTTTCGCCGTTTTGTGGGAACAACCCTAGCGTATGCTGCGCACTGTAGCGTAAAAACCTGCCCATTTTTGAATTAGTCAAGGGGCGGAGGGCAGATCTCGCCTTCAGAAAGCGGTAGCCAAAAGCTGATATCGGGCCACGATGCAAGAAAAACCATGTCACAACCCCAGAGGGGTGACATCATTTCTCGACACTACAAAAGCAGCGGCGTACAAGGTCAGGTCCTTAGATGCATGATCTGCCTTTGATACAGGTTTTGTGAACCATGGGACGACTCTTCCTGTAAGTACTAGCCTAAAACGGTTTGACCAATTGGGGCGTACAAGGTCAGGTCGACTGAAGGTATATATCTGACTCAACACATTCGGGCATGAATCTCGAATCAGCCTTGAGTGTGTATGGATGTAGGTGCAGGTATAGAAAGCCGTCGGACATACGATCCGGCCAGCTTAGGTATTGCTGCAAAACGGAGCGTTACAGCACGCACCTCGATTAATCACCGCATGTCAAAACGCTGACCAGTCATACTTTTGAGAGTCCAAAGTCGTTTCTTTAAATAATTATTCGAAAATAAAATGTGCAAGAGGGTAAATGTTGGGCGAGAAATCTGAGAGGTACATAGCTCTGTTACTAGGTGTTAAAGACAACCCGATACCGTCTATGTGGTATCTGCAAAAGGAGATGTTCATCGCATCTAGGGCAGTCCCAAAGATAAACGAGATCTTTGGATTTGAAAAATACTACCACGGTCCATACTCCCAAACGCTCCACGAGGTAACGGAAGATCCTCTTCACCTCGACAACGCGTATAATGTACGACAGGACGGAGCTGTGAGCATCACTCAATCCGGAAGGGACTATTTTAACAAGATCGTGGACCAACACAAGGGAAACGAGAGATTTGCCAGCCTGCTCCAAGCTCTGAAACTGACCCGGAACGTATATGATAAACTGGGACGAGATGAGCTGCTGTTTCTTATATCCATGACGTATCCGGATTATGTTGACGCATCCAATATTTATGACGAACTGATCGGTAACAGGGAAAACCGAGACGGGCTAGCCAACTCGCTGTTCTCCAAGAGACTAGTCACCGAAGAAGGGTATAACGAGCTAAGAAATTGAGCAACAAGACAACCTGTGTAATAGCAGACAGCAGTTTCTACATCTGTTTCTTAGATGATATCACCTGTCCTACCTTAACCTAATGTTGCGAGTGGATAACGGCTCCCAGTACACCAGCAGGGACTTTCGGGCGTCGATGGCCTCACTATGTATATCCCTAGAATACATCTACGTCAACATGTCGGAGTAGAACGGACACATCGAGTCGTTCCACAAGACCCTCAAGAGGGAGTACGTATGGCCGCGAGTTCGATAGCCTCGAGGATACATAGGAGGCGATACGCGCGGCCTTTGACGACTATTACAACGAGAGGATCCACTCATCGCTTGGATACATGACGCCGTCAGAGTTCCCCAAGATGTGGCGGCAGTGTCAGGACTATTGCAGTGGCGCCGAGCCCAGGAAACAACGGATAATTGGGAGTGGAAAGTGTGAATAAAATTATGCTGAAAGTGGTATCCATGACAGGGGACCACTCCCCTGTTTGTGCTGTATCGTGGACGTTACCTGCATGACGTTTCTTGCCAGTCCTGATTCTGTGAGAATGAAATGTCTTTGTGCATGGGGGCATTGGTGGCAAGAGGATTGCCTGAGTTTTTTCTATACTTGTATGTCGTGGGGAAGTTACTTGGATCGTGGATATCCATATTCCTGAAAAGGGTTAAATTGCAACCGCGCCAAGCAGGTTCATGAAGATTTGCACGGTGGGCAGCAAGTCATTTGTGGCAAGCTTTCAGCTGGCCGGAGTACCCGGTGTAGTGTCTACCACGTCAGAGCAGGCGTTAGATAAAATCAAAGAGCTTGCAGGTGATGACGAGGTCGGACTCGTGTTGATAAGTGATGATATTGCTGAGCCCATTACTGATGAGCTTACTGACCTTAGGGCGCAAACATCCGCGCTAGTCTTTGCACTGCCTGCAGTTGGCAGTGAAAAATCCGAGGTCGATTACAGGACAATGCTCAAGAAGATTCTTGGCGTTTAATCTACTTATACGGGATACCGTTACAGCCAAATAATGAAAACCGCGTCGGTGGGAAGAGACTCCAAAATCGATGTGTCTGAAACCGACGTTCCACAGCCTGCACGCGGGGAGATCTTGGTCGGAATGGAGGCGTGTGGAATATGTGGTTCAGATCTAGAAAAGGTATTCGGAAGGTACGGCAAGACATCCATGAAACTAGGACACGAGCCTGCCGGTATAGTTGTAAGGGTCGGGGACGGGGTGACCGAATTCAAGGAAGGCGATAGGATCTTTACGCATCACCATGTTCCGTGCTATTCATGCCACCTATGCAAACATGGCAACGAGACGATCTGCCCCATGTATTCTCAAACCAATCTTTCGCCATGCGGGCTTTCTGAGATGTATGTGGTTCCAGAATGGAATGTATCTCACGGCGGGGTACTCCGGATTCCGGAGCAGATGAGTTTTGAGGAGGCGGCTATGATTGAACCGCTTGCCTGTTGCATCAGGGCATGGAAAAAGATCCGATATCATGACGGTGACTCTGTTGCAGTATTTGGCGTGGGACCGACCGGAATGATGCACGTGATGCTGGCACAGGCAAAAAGGTTCTCAAAAATCTTCTGCTTGGATCCGAACGACTTTCGCCTTGACTTTGCAAAAAAGTTTCAGGGTACATATGTCATGAATTCTGGCGACGCGCGTAAAAGGCAGGTAATCTTGGAGCATACTGGGAATTTGGGGGTCGATCTCGCCATTGTGGCAACCGGCAGCTTGACGGCGTTAAAAGATGCCATGGAACTAGTACGTAGCGGCGGCACCGTTATGATGTTCGGCGTTCCGTCCAAGGGCAACACTATGGAGATGGACATGAGTATGATATACTCTAAGGAAATATCACTACTTGCAAGTTATGCGGCATCTGATGCCGATACGAGGGACGCGCTAGACATGATCTTGTCAACGAAGGTTGATGTGAGGCAGCTGATAACCCACACATACCCGATTACGGACTCTCAAATGGCGTTTGATCATGCTAGGACCGGTGATAATGCGATGAAGATTCTCATTACAAAGGCTTAAGAAAGGCGCGAGATATATCCACAAACCGAGATAAATGAACTGGGGATTTCAAAACAGGATGGCTAGTATCATAAAGCCATGGGACGGCCGTGCACTGATGCTTGCAGTAGATCATGGTTACTTTCTTGGACCGACCGAAAGGCTAGAGAATGCAAGAAAAACAATCCGACCGCTGTTAAAGTATTGTGACTCCTTGATGTTGACAAGGGGAATACAAAGAAACTGCGTGGATCCGAGGACATCGGTTCCAATGGTACTTAGGGTCTCTGGCGGCTCTAGCATCATCGGAGAGGACTTGTCGCAGGAGGATATTACGGTAAGTATAGAGGATGCCATACGTGTCAATGCAAGCGCGCTGGCAATGTCGATATTTGTTGGCTCAAAATACGAGTATCAGACCATCGTTAACCTTGGCAAGCTTGTAGGCACGGCGGAACGATACGGGATTCCGGTACTTGCGGTCACGGCAGTCGGCAAGGATCTTGGCAAGGATGCGCGATACCTTTCGCTTGCCTGCAGGATGGCCGCAGAACAGGGGGCCCATATAGTCAAGACGTATTACTGTGACGGATTCGAAAAGGTGGTGGACTCGTGCCCGGTACCTGTCATCGTTGCAGGCGGCAAGAAGGTTCCAGAACGCGATGCTATGCAGCTGACTCATGATGCTGTCAGTTGTGGGGCGGTAGGTGTGGACATGGGGCGGAATATCTGGCAGTCGGATCATCCTGTTGCAATGATTCGCGCCATACGATCGATCGTACATAATAACATGTCAGTTGATGAGGCACATTCATTATACACTGGACTGACCGGACGCGGTGGTTCCAACCATGGTGACGAGTCGGCGCCGGAGCCGCGGTCAGAGCAGGCAACAGGATAATCTGTGGGAGAAACATTCTGGATGGGGATTGCCGGTCCTGTAGATAAAACTTGGAAATTTTATTTGTTGGTTTGTGAAAGGTGGATGTGGACAATCTTCCATATGCCCTGTTTTACTAGGACGAACGATGCCCTACTATGAATCACCATGTGCTCTCCGGTGTATGTCTTGGTGTCTACAAGCATTCCACTCTGCATGATCTCAAACGCGGCCACTGCCGTGTCTTCGAATATGCTGATCTTGGGATTTGTAATCTTGTAGTTATAGTCTGAAATACCGATGAATCTTAACTCCTCTAGAATAATTGTGGTCTTGTAGTCCTTTAGGTCGTGGGGTGGAACGTCGCTAAAGCTTGAAAACCTTGGGTCGTCTAACTGTATATCTCTTAACGGCGCAAGATCCTTCGTTTTCCCTATGTCAAAGAATGACTCGATGGTTTTGATGATGTCTTTTTCTCCTGATATTTTATGACCATTCAAAATTTATTCACTTTAAGGTCATGGTCGTCTTTTAAAAACCGGTGGTTTGCTAGATGCGTGCATGACTAATAGTAAAGTGTAGTTTCATACTGGGGAATGGATCAAATCAGATCCATGGGATGTCATGAGAGCAAACGGCATAATATGTGTCTGAAATCATACTGTTTGTAATCTAGTTCGGGAAATGGAGGCAGGGTAGTGTTATAACACTGCGAGATTTGTCGAGTATGAACTTGTTGTGCCGTGAATCTGTTTACGCGGATTCTAGTATATTTTGTGTTCGTGTGCACGATGAATGATTTTATGCGATCATGGTATTTTGTTGTATATGGGGGCAAGGTAATATCAACGGTTCATTATCCGTCGATCTGTGGATTTAGGGGCATTTGCATGTTTGTGGCATCTGATTATGTGGATTGACAAAATCTCACTCGTTGGATGTTATCCATTGGTTTGTCAACCTCATTGTCAATTTTCTTTTAGTAATAGCTTAAATTTTAAACCCATATCATGCATTGCTGAAAGGGGAGATAAAGAAAAAAACGATCCATAATGTAAAAAGAAAAAACTCAATCTTTATTAACTGAACTCTCTGATTAAAACCTGTGAAATTACATTTTACATGCCCCATTGTATCAATTGGGGAGCAGGAGGCTGACGCCACGTGAACGTCATGC
>CAZDQM010000051.1:0-2460 GCA_964507825.1 uncultured Nitrosopumilaceae archaeon
CAGACTGCGCACACTTCTGCAGGTTTCACGCCCGGAGCGGGACCGGCCGTGCCGGTCACCTGTGACGCGTGCACGGTCGACGCGTCCCGGAGCGTGTCAGTTTAGTGGACGGGCAGATATGCAAGTACATGATCAGAAGAGTGTAAGCACATAATCATAAGAGCCTGCAAGAATTATCGGATCTTTATTCAGTTCACTATGCAGGCGCGTGAGTTGGACGCCGCTATGTTGCGTACCGCCGCGCTAGGGGGTGTGCGTAGAGGAGGGGGAGGACGTGCGCCACAAGCAGTGGCCCAACGCGATCTTGGGGTAACGGCCCCTGTTGCATCTTGCCGCGGCTGGTTTATACCCCTATATTTTACAAGATAAGATACAATCTTATAAGTATGTAGGGGTAACAGCATCTATGGTACGAGTACGAAAAAGGCGACTCAGAGGCAGCGCCTACTATTATCTTGAGCACAGCATGAGGGACGAGGGCAAGATACGAAAAAAGGAGCGCTATGTCGGAAGGATGCTCCCATCTAATATGGACGAGATCATGCAAGATTTTGTGCATGAGATCTATAATGAACGATGGCGTGCTGACATTGACAGTATAAGAAAGAACTTTGCCAAGGAACGCAGGATTATGCCAAAGACGGTTCAAGAAAAAGAAACCCGGTCCTTTGCAGTGCAGTTTACATATGACACGCAAAAAATAGAAGGCTCCACGCTCACTAGGAGGGAAGTTGCCGATCTGCTCGAAAAAGGAATTACTCCAAAAAACAGGCCGATGACAGACGTGCAGGAAGCCGAACTGCACAACAAACTATTCCACAGAATGCTCGGGTTCAAAGGTGACTTGACATTGCAGCTACTACTTGATTGGCATTGGGACCTCTTTGGCATGACCAAGCTAGACATTGCCGGAGACATAAGGAAATATCGAGTGGGTATAACTGGAAGCAAGTTTGTTCCGCCTTCGCCATATGAGGTACGGCCGATGTTGACTGAAATGTTCGAGTGGTACGAAAGCAACAAATCTAGAATTCATCCAGTCATGCTCGCCGCATTGATTCATCTTAAGATAGTGACAATACACCCGTTTGGTGACGGTAACGGCAGAATTACAAGACTCGCGATGAATTTCATACTGAACAAGAACAGGTATCCCATGCTTGATATTCCCTATGAGGAGAGAAGCGGTTACTACAACTCACTGGAGAAGGCTCAGGTGGGGAAGAACGAGCTTGCGTTTCTCCAGTGGTTTGCAAAAAAATACATAAAAGTCTACAGCGTTTATCTGTAGTTGTAACAAACTCCTAGTTTTGCAGACATCTTGTCGTTTGGCTGCCTGGTTTGGGCAGCCCTGACATTACTATAATATTAGAGTTTATGCGTAATAACTGTACAAGTCTGTTGTACCGAAATCATTTCGCCGCACCTTTAGGAGGATAACAAGGGATTACTTTAGGCTGTACCGATCAGCAAAAAAGACAAGTCAGGCTTACAGAAAAGCAGATCAGGTACGTAGTATCCCAGTGCCTGAAGGCAAGATCCACGGCAGAGATTGCAACGAAACTCGATGTGACTAGGAGGCGCATCTGACAGCTATGGGCAGAGTTTCGGCGTACCGGCACATATCACGCACAGCGTGACCCGGGTCGGAGGCAGGTCCTGCCCACATCAGAGGAGATACAGGCTGTGCTAGACGCTCATGCAAAAGAACCAGTAGGAGTGGTACGACTGACCGCACACCTGCAGGAAAACCACAATATAAGCCATAGACGCGTATACCGCATCATGAAGGAAAATGGGCTAGTCATCCACTCGGAGGCCAAGTCAAGGCGCCGAAAGTGGGTGAGGTTCGAACGCAAATACTCAAACGCCATGTGGCACGTCGACTGGCATGAGATGAAGGATTCGAGGTTTCGGGGCCTTGAACTAGTCACGTACCTTGATGACGCCTCCCGATGCGTGGTAGCAGCGCGAGTCTTCACCGAGGCCACCTCTGAGAACACCGTGACAGTACTTAGGGAGGCAATAAAGTGATTCGGCACGCCTGCAACCATACTGTCGGACAATGGCTCGTGCTTTGTAGGCAGAAGGGGCCGCAGGACGCCCACAAAATCCTGGCGGCCCACTGCCTTTGAGGTAGAGCTTCTGGACATGGGAATTGAGCTGATAAACTCTAGGCCGTACCACCCGCAGACCAACGATAATCTGGAACGATTCCACAAGAGCATCGAAGATGAGATATTCCACTACGAGAGCCTGTCTGCGTACATCAAATACTATAACGAGCGAAGGTTGCACTTCTCCCTTGACATCCGTAACCGCCAGACGCCCCTGATGGCGTTCTCGGACAAAAAGGCCACCAAAGCGATCAGGAAAAACAACCCAAAATGGATGGAGGAGGACCTACATGACTAGGCGAAATGATTTCGATATAATACATGCAGCCATGCAGTCCAGAAA
>CAZDQM010000052.1:0-2950 GCA_964507825.1 uncultured Nitrosopumilaceae archaeon
ACTCAAGATGATTCTATACAACAAGTGGAGGGACGAGTCGATCGCGCGGGAGGCGAGGTGACACCATGACGACATGACATCCATGTCGCCGTCTGATGGGTACTTGGTAGCACATAGATGGCGAATTAGGAAACACAGTAGAGGCGTGCCGCATGAAGGTAGAGTCACACGATATGGTGCGGTTCTGCAAACACTGCCGCTCCGACCGCATCCGCAGGGAGGGCGTGCGGCACAACAAGTCTGGCGACGTGCAGTTGATCAAGTGCATGACGTGCGGCAAAAGATTCTCGGCAAACTTCGGGTTCCGCTACCGCAGGCATGACAAGAGTATAGTAAGCGAGGCACTGCACCTATACTATTCGGGAATGTCGGTGCGCTCAATATCCGACCTGTTCAAGGTGCGCGGCATCGCGGTGACATACTCTGCGATATACAAGTGGGTGCGCCGCTACTCAAAGATTGCGGGGCTGTTTACGGACAGCCTCAAGCCCAAGGTAGGCAACTGGTACCGCGGCGATGAGGTGTGGGTCAAGGTGAACGGGCAGAAATATTACCTGTTTGCCACGATGGACGACGACACTAGATACTGGCTTGCCGGGGAGCTCACGGACTCAAAGGATAAGCACGACGCGGACAACATATTTCGTATGACCAAGGATCATGCGGGCAAGAACCCTACCGTCCTTATCACCGACAAGCTCCCCGCATACCGGAAGGCGGCGCGCAGAATATTCGGAAACAAGACATACCACAAGTGCGACGCTGGCATACGCAGTAAGCGCGTGGGGCCGTCGGGCAAGAAGAACCATGCAAACTTCCACCCTTCGAATAATAAAATGGAGAGACTGAACGGCACGATCCGAGACCGCGAGAAGACGTTCCGCGGACTCGGTACGGCTGACACGCCAGTGTTCGACGGCATGAAGGTCCACAACAATCACTGCCGCATGCATGACAGTATCAAGAAGACTCCCGCAGAGGCGGCAGGCATCACCATAGAGGGCCGGAACAAGTGGAAGACGCTCATACAGAACTCTAGTTTGTACCTGATTGCGACGGATCAGAGGGTGTAAACCGCATGCGGTAGATCCTGATCTTAATATGAGGCCGTGGCCTGTGGAGGGTATGGTATTACAGGTCAAGATCATTACCGGACAGCTAAACGAGTCAGGTATCAACATAGAATGCCTTAGGCTGCGGGACGCCATCAGGGACATAAAGTTCCCCGACTCCGAGACGTGTGTAATCATCTACAAAGAACAACTTCCGCCGCGCAACGGATAGCCGCCAATCAGTCATGTACCATACTTTTTTCAAGACCGCGTAATGATTATATTATACATTAGTCAGTGTCGAGACATGGTACGAATTCTAGACACAGACAGGTATCAGAAAGGTGAAGATGAAGTTGCTTGCAGGTACAAAAACGCAAAGCAAGCTATAAAAGAGATACATCGTGATCTCTTTCAATGATCATCGCACCATCCCCACTTTTCAATCAGCAGCTTTCTTTGATAGGTGAAACGAAAGCCAATGTCGTGCTGGATAACTTCATTCCTACTGAAAGAATGTTCAAAGACACCATGCGGTATATCAACATAACTAATCTATCGATGATCGTCAAGGTCAAGAATTCGGTTTATTCAATAAAATACACATATGAGAAGGCAGAAAGAGTGATCCGTGCTAGAAAATTGATTGGCCCTGAGTTGGCACATACTGAAAAGACAGAAGATTAGTCACACCTGCAACAGACCCAAACAATAATATGCATTCCACGTACAAAGACAGCATGTCAGACAACCAGCTGACGGAGGAAGAATGACGCAAGATAGCACGCAAAATCGACGGCGTAGTATTGAACATCCAGTATCCCGGCGAGGACGACTGGTGCAACTTTACACTGCTGATGTACGAACTGCATCAGAAGAGATTCAACCTGCCGGGGATAACCATCGAAGACTTTCGCCCATACTGCAAGAACCCATACCCGAACAATGTCCTTAAGGAAATGGACAGACGCATACACTTTGCTGGCGAGCTAGTGTGGGTACTCTATGAGCGAAGGCGGGACGGCAGGGGCGACATCCTGACGGATTGGTAGCACGTCCTATGCAACATTAAGTGAGCCCTGCCTGCACGCCTACCCGCCGCATCCGCGCAAACCACGATTCATTAGGGGCATGACACCCCACATACGGCATGAACCCACAGGCAGACAGGCCGCCAAAGGAGCGGGACATGCTCAAGGACGTGTTCGGCGGCCTCCTCCAGACCAAGCAGTACGTCATAGACGAAATCTACCACTGGGGATCACCGAGCATGGACCCCGAAAAGATGTGGGACGACGCAGTGAAAGCGGGCCGCATAAAACCGTCGGGGTTGTTCATGCTGGAACCGGACTGGCCCCTGTACGCGCTTGACGGGCAGATGCCGCAACGGCGACGACGGCCCCACGACGCGCCCCTTACGGATTCAAAGCCGCCGGATTCGGCTGATTCTTCCCAAGGCGGCGGGCATAAATAGCGACAACGGACACGTGCAGTCATGGCAAGGACGCTTGCGGAGTTATACCGGGTACTGGACAACGTGCGGGAAACTTGGGAGCCTAGACTTGGGAATGTGGACGACGATTTTTACGCCTCCGGCCTCGTGTCGTTTGCCGACGTGCCACACATGCCGACGGCCAGACGCATCGTGGCCGACTGGAAGCGCAGCCGCGATCTTGGAGAAGGTCAGGCATGACGCCTACCACCCGAATTGGAAACAGTACCTGATTTTGTGAATTCATTGGATAACTCGTCACAGCCCATCACAAAAGCCATGATTTGACCATGCCATCTAATATTCTTACACTTTTACCTCCTGCCATCTGTTGTACTGTGCCACTCTGAGCCGTATCTCCTGCACCATGTGTTCCCACTTGTATGAGTGCATGTATTCACATCCT
>CAZDQM010000053.1:0-32370 GCA_964507825.1 uncultured Nitrosopumilaceae archaeon
GGATCCTGCAATAGTACAGCTACAGGTGAGTAGCTCCAAGAAACGACGCAGATATAGATAGATAAGATTTCATGCATAATCGTCTAGCTGGTATACCATTCTCATGGCACAAAGTCAGCTGAAAAATGTGATTGTGCATGAATTCTATAGTAGTTGCTAGCACGTAGAATAAATCATGTTGCCGTCGCGCGTCATCCTAGTTCTGGTGATATCATTTCCTCATACCTTCCTGGCAAATCGATGAAATCCTCACAATATCATCGATTTTGTGATGTACATAAATTTACGAGCGTCGCTATACGCGTCACGCGCGGGGGCAGGCACGCGTACAGCCCGTACGAGATGTTCGGCGGAAGCCACTCCGGCGTGTACACGCGCGAGTGGGAGATACACCTCAGGCCCGGATCAAAACCCGTGGTGCGGGGGGTCGTGGTGCACGGGGAGCGCCCCGCCGGGTTCGTGAGGCGGCTTGACGCGGCGGCAGGGGCGCTGGAGGCGGCGCAGGGGCGGAAGATAATGATCAAGTACGTGCGGGGACAACGATAGCCATATCATCCAAAAAATACCCAAGGGATATTGAGGAGACTGCCAAGCTGCTGATGAAAGAGTACGGCTATACCCGGGAGATGGCCATACGCCAGGCAATCCGCTGGTCCTAGGCGCCGCCTGCGTGCGCGCGGGACGCCTGCCGTTGACACCACGCGTGGGAGGGCCGGCATCAAACTGCATGATGCTCATCTGCACCGGGACGTGGAGGACGCGCAAGCTCGACGTCTGGGACGAGCTTCACAAGGCCATTGGCCCGTCGGCAGCCTCTGCCACTTGGATGTGCGTGATCTTGTTGCTGTGCCAAAAGAGCTTGGTTCGCACCCTCATACGGGGGCTGTCTCTTTCGTAGTGGGCGGCGCCTTCCTTTGGGGGCTTTGCGGCAATCCCTTCCGGTGCTGGGGGCCGCCGGCCCGGCCAAGGTGCACGGTGGGAAGCTCATCGCGCCCGGCGCCACTAGAGCGGCTAGATGAAAAAAAGGCTAGTGCAATGATCGCACTATGCGGCTGAGAACCACCATCAATACACAGGCCGGATTATTAAATCCTGTGGGCCGGTGGTGTAATGGTAGCATCTGCGGCTGAGAACTGCGAGGTCTAGGTCCAAGTCCCCGCCGGTCCACGCTTCAGTGTAGAACGGATAGAACTATTGCGATCCGGCCTGGTCCGCCAGCTGCCGCCCCAGCCGGTCGATCTTCTTGACCGCCTTGGGAAGGTCGGCGTCCATCTCCAAGACCACTATGTTGAGCTCCTGCCGTCGTGGATCGCCGCTGATTATTCGTCGAGTACTTTTCTCGTGCCATGTCTCGGCCACGTCCCGGTCTCCCACGTGTATGGGGCCTGCGACGCACTCTTCATTGCCGCCATGCGTGAACGTGGCATTCTCCGGATTCCAGATCCGCATGAAGTTGCCTCCCCGGTCGACGTGCGCCGGTAGTCCGCCCTCGCGTTTGACCAGTGTGATGTCTCCTGCAAGGGCCGCGCACCGGCTCAAGTCCGCCTGTTGACGCGCCGGGGGCCTCTGCACCGGACGGGCGTGAGAAAAAAAATCCGCCTTATATGCATCCCGTGTCTCCGTGTGTATGCTGAGGATGGGGCTGGACATCGGGACGGGCTTTGTAAAGTGCGTCTCGGATCACGGGGCGGTCCGGTTCCCGTCGCTGTACGTGAAGAGGACGCACGGGGACTGGGCGGCCGCGGACTCGGAGGCCGTGGGCGAGAGGGCGGCTGTAATGATGCACACGGTGGGGGCGGCCACCGTGCGGCTCGTCGTGCGCGGAAGGCCCGACCCCCGGTACCAGAGGCAGGTCGAGATGCTGGTCCGGGAGGCCGTATCAAGGGTCCGGGTGGCCGCGGGCCGCCGCGCGGATGCCGGCGGTGGTGATGGTGATGGTGAGAAGGCCCGCATGGCAGTCGGCCTGCCGTACGAGGCGGCCGACTGCCGCGAGTCAGTCGCAAGGCTGGTCCGAAAGTGCGTCCCCGCCGGCCGGTGCGACGTGGTGGCCCAGGCGGTCGGGACGCTGGTCGACATGGATCTGCATACCGGAATGGTGGTCTCCATAGGCCAGGGGACGAGCGAGATCATAGTCATAGAGGACGACTAGGTGATAGACGGCGAGAGCTCGCGGTGGGCCTCTGATTTCATCACGCGCAAGATAGGCAAGTTCGCCCACCTGGATCCGGGCGCGCATCCCCTCTGAAAAAAAATACCCGTCTCCGGATTTCTTTTTTGATATTATATACACGCGCGCTTGAATGGGTTGTCTCCGATAAGGAATATCAGGGTTCCAATGATCAAGAATCGATGACCGTTGGAGTAAAGGAGAACAGTTACCTTAACATTCTAAAAACCACGAGGATCATCAGTAAGGACGAGTTGCGCGTCAGGTATAAAGCTAGGAGTGGCAATTGTCATCCTGTCCGTAATCATGATCGTCATTAAAGTTAGACTAGTTAGTTTTCGTGTTTGTTTTTTGATGTTATTACAAAATCATCCAAAAATCCCTATTTAAAAAAAATATCAAACCTTAAAAGCGCGTCTCACTTAACAATATTGCCAAAGCATGGTGGTATCAAAGTTATAATGGTCGGGTATAACGGTTGTTCGGTCATATTACAAGGAGGATTAAATGGCTGATCTGTGGTCAGAGGCGGCCGCGCTTGCAGTCCTTATCGCGCTCTCGGGCTTTTTCAGCGGCCTCGAGGTCGCCCTAGTAGGCACGCGCAGATCCAAGGTGACACAGCTGGTAAACGAGGGCCGCAAGGGCGCCCGTGCCTTGCACAAACTAAAGAGCAATCCAGGCTGGATGATGGCAAGCGTAAATCTTGGAAACAATCTGGTAAACGTCGGCGCGTCTGCTCTGGCAACTAGCGTGGCAATCCGAATCTTTGGAAGCGACGGCCTCGGCATAGCAGTCGGCATAATGACGTTTTTGATACTAGTCTTCGGCGAGATAACACCCAAGACATATTGTAATGCAAACGCGACTAAAATATCACTAAGGTTTGCGCCGGTCCTTTTGGCGTTCAGCTACGCCCTGTACCCAGTAGTAAAGATGTTCGAGTATATCACAAGGGGGGTAGTCAGGATTACCGGCAGCAGCTATGTGCCGCCGCCAATAACCGAAGAAGAGATCAAGGGAGTTATAGATCAGGGCCTAGCAGAAAAGGCGCTTGAAAGAGACGAGACGGAACTCGTGCACGGGGCGCTGGAATTTGACGATACAGTAATCCGGAGCGTCATGACGCCTAGGACCAAGATGTTCTCGCTGAATGCAAAAATGTTCCTGTTTGAGGCCCTCCCCCTCATAAACCAGAGCGGCCATTCCAGGATCCCGATATACGGCGCAAGCAGGGACGACATAGTGGGATTCGTCCACGTCCGTGACGTCCTAAAGGAGTTAGAAATGGACAACAAGATGACGGCCCTCGATCAGATGGCACGAGAACCAGTCTTTGCATCACAAGAAAAGCTCGTCAGCAGCCTGTTAAAGGAGATGAAGGGCCGCAAGACGCACATGGCCATCGTGATCGACGAGCACGGCGGGGTCGAAGGCCTAGTCACCCTCGAGGATCTGTTAGAGGAGATAGTAGGCGAGATCGAAGACGAGAGCGACAAGGCGGTACCTAGAAAATACAAAAAAATCGACAAGGATACGATAATCGCCGACGGCGACGTAAAGATAGATGAGATTAACAGGTTCTTCAAGGCCGACGTGCCTGAAGGCGACAACTATGCCACGCTCAACGGTTTGCTGCACGAAAGGCTGCAGGATATCCCGCAGGAGGGCGACAAGATCGAGGTCGGGGCGCTTCGAATCATAGTCGAAAAGGTATCAAAGAACAAGCCAAGCGAGGTAAGGATATCAAGGATATCCTAGGCCGCCGCAAAGCGCTCCTCAAGTATCCGTTTTCTCTCCTTCATGTGAAATATTGATTCAGTATGCGCCGCCGCCTCCTCGTACGAGCGGCCAAAGAGCATCGCCTGCATCAGCATGTGGTTCTCGGGAATCACAATCCCGGTCTGATCATCAGAATACATCATCTGTACCGTATCCCCTATGGACGCAGTCATGTTGGCATGTATGTGGATCATGTTTGTATCCTTAAAGTTAAAGTCCATCCCGTCTGCAAATTCGCGCACGTCTCGCGTCCCCGTGGCAGTCCAGAGTACGGCAACACCGAATTCATCCTGAAAGATGTCATGGATTTCAGAGGGCCGCGGCGCATCACCGGAGAACCTCACATCCATCACGTGCAGGTGCATCTGCCTGCTAGGCACCTTGACGGCCCTGACAAACAGCGGCGAGTCCCTCCCAAAATACATCTTGACGTCATCACCGTGGTGCGGCGCCTGCGTCATCTCGATGGTATCTACAACATCTTTGTCCGTCTGTTCAATGTCGGCCCAGCGCCTGATCAGCGTAACGTCAAAACGTACCAGCCGGTCCCCAAAGTAATCGCGCAACGGTTCCAGAATCCTCCCCATGCCCGTGACGTTGCAGCTTCCCTGCATTACGTGAGTCCTTCCTAGCGCCTCGTCATAATTTGAGCGCGAATTAAACAAGATGTCAGAGACCGCATTATCCCCGTCTGCAGACTCGCCGCCCTGGTATATCGCCTTGAGCCCCTTTGGCACGTATAGCTCTTTCTTGTTTTGATGCCCGCGGCCGCCCGGAGACGCGTCTATGACAAGATCACAGTCATCTAGCGCCGACTCGATGCTGCCTGCAATATTCAACCCATGGAAATCATCGATGCGCTCTTGCGGTACATATACTGCAAGACCCCGCGATATCGCCTCTGAAACTTGCTCGTCAGGCGAATATTTTCCAATACCTATTACTTGCACGTCGGGATCATCTGCCATAAAGGCCGCTATCCTGCTCCCAATGGAGCCATACCCGTTGACAAAGACGCGCTTCATGATTCAGTGTTGGCACTGGGTTTTTTTTAGGGTATTGATGCCATGACAGTCAAAACAAAAGCCTAAATGGGCTTTATTATTATCAGGCGTGATGATTCACGGCCCGTCACTGGGACTTGGTGCCGGCATTGCCGCGGCCGCAATAATCGCGTCATTTCTGGTATTTAACGCCTCAAATGTAGAGCAGGAATTGGTATTCGAGTCTGTTACAGAGGAAAAAGGGCCTTCAATGGCCATATTCCTAGAGAACGGCTCCCCCCTACTAGGCGACCCCGGAGCCCCGATAACCCTAGTCGAGTTCGGCGACTATCAGTGCCATTTCTGCAACGTCTTCTTCCATGAGACAGAGCACGAGATTCTAAAGAATTACGTGGACACTGGAATCGTCAGGATGATCTTCAAGGACTTTACGATAATCGGGCCGGACTCGGTCAATGCCGCGCATGCGGCACACTGCGCGGGCGACCAGGGAATGTTCTGGCAGTATCATGACGAATTGTACAACAACTGGAGCGGGGAGAACAACGGATGGGCTAGCCCCGAAAACCTCCTGCGGTTTGCACAGAATACAGGTTTAGATATCAGTATCTTTACCGAATGCATGCTAGACGCGCGCCACGCCGGAGTCATAGAGCAGAGTAACGCGGATGCCAGGGCCCTAGGACTGACCGGGACGCCGGGATTCTTTGTGATCGGGGCAGACGGCCACATCACCAAGATCAGCGGCGCACAGCCATACGAGGTCTTTCAAAGAGTCTTTGATACAGAACTGCAAAAATGACCTAGTCTGGGTTTAGTTCATGACGTTTAATTTACCATGTATAACGCGGGCGATAGCGAGCCCCCATATACGGCAATCCGTACGATAGCCTTTTATTTTATTAGAAATGGCTAAGCTTGATGGCCGCAGGAATCGATGACATTGCCCTGTACATTCCAAAGTTGTATGTTGATGCGACGGATTTTGCAGAGGCAAGGGGGCTTGACCCAGAAAAGCTGCAAAAGGGACTAGGCGTGTCCCAGATGGCCATAGCAGATACGAATCAGGATCCGGCGTGCCTAGCCGCCAACGCATGCCTGAAGATCATGCAAAGGAACAAGCTCTCCCCCGATGACATCGGGAGACTGTACGTTTCAACGGAGTCATCCTTTGACGAATCCAAGGCCATGAATTCCTTTGTGGTCGGAATGCTCGAGCAGGTCTACGGCAGGGACACATTCATGCACTGCGGCGGCGTGGAGACAAAGTTTGCCTGTGTTAGCGGCTCTTACGCATTATACGACAACGCCAACTGGATCAGGGCAGGCGAGTCCGAGGGCAAGGCAGCCCTAGTAGTCGTATCAGATATAGCAAAGTACGACCTCGGCTCTAGCGGCGAGATGACGCAGGGCGCAGGAGCTCTGGCAATGCTGCTCAACGACGAACCAAGAATCCTCTCCTTTGATCCAAAGGTCACCGCCACGTCAATCAAGGACGAGTATGATTTTTACAGGCCATTTGGAAAGGAGACGCCGATCGTACACGGCCAGTATTCCAACCTACTATACCTCATCCAGGTACGAAGGGCGCTAGACGCATACAAGAAAAAGGCACTGCACACGGGTCTGATCAGACTCGCGGAGGATGAGACGATTTTGGATCATATCGACTATATCAACATGCACCTGCCGTACAGCAACATGGGCAAAAAGGCCCTGGCATACCTAGTAAGGCACGAATGGAGGAGCCTGCCACGGTGGAAGAATATAATCGAAAAGATTGGCATGGAGGAGCCGGCTCCAAAGGATCCCAGAGGAACCGTCGAGTCCGTCCTCGATGACACGGAATTCATGGCAAAGGATCACGAGTTTACAAAGCGGTTTACCCATACGGAAGAGTACCAAGAGGTTTACGAGTCAAAGCTGGCAAGCTCACTGATCGCATCAAAGATGATCGGGAACCTGTACACGGCGTCACTATACCTAGGATTCAGGAGCTGCCTAGAGTTCGAGTACCAAAAGGGCATCGATCTAGCCGGAAGGAGAATAGGGTTTGGATCATACGGGAGCGGCAGTAGTGCAATGGTGTTTAGCGGCACGGTGGAAGAAGGATACGCACAAGTCGTAGGCGATATGAATCTAGAGGTAGAGATAGGCCCCAGAAAGAGGCTTACCCTGCAAGAGTACGAGGATCTGCACGAAAACAGGCGCGGCCCCGACCAGTCCGTCCTAGAGTCCAGCCACGAGTTCATCCTAATGGATGTAAAGATTGCGCCGGACTCACGCGGGGAGCGAAGATACCGCTTTAACGAGTGATGACAGAACCAATCAGAGATATCGTATATCAAAGGATAGCAGATCTTACCGAAGCAGTAATTCAGGAGGGCTTTGTTCGTAATAACGGCCCCAAAATAATCGATGATATAGTATCAGGATGCATCGGCCGCGTGCGCCGGCTGCCCGGAGACACGGATGAAAACATTGGAATCATGGCCACAGTAATAATGCACTATCTGCTTACCTGCCTGCTTATTCCCTCACACCGAAAGGTAGAGGTAGATGATATACCCATAGATGTAGTGATCCCAGACATAAAGACGCTAGGAACCAGCTGGAACTCTTGCATCATCTTGTGCATACTTGATTGTATAGATAAGGAATGCATTGAGCGCAAGATATCAGATGCGGCCAAAGTACAACCCAATCATGATAATATATGGATTATAGCGCCAAGGCATATAGACGTCGGGTACCGAACATTCGCAATAGGTTCTATGAAATGCCCGTTTTCAGGAATAATTACACAGATCAACGAATTCCTAGACGGGAATAAATCATCCCGCTTTAGAATCTTCAAGGCAGTCTAGATTCACGCCGCGCGATACGGCCTCAGAGACGACATCATAGTCAAGCGATGAGAGTCTGGGTATGGATCCAAGTACGGGCAGACCCGTAAGATCTTCTAGGTCCCGCCTGAGCTGATCCGCAGGATACCCGTCGTCGATATCATTTATGATTATGCCGCGTATAGGGATTCGTCCATCCCGGCACACCTTTACGCTCATCAGCACGTGGTTTATGGTTCCCACCCTGTTTCTTGCAACAAGGAGTACGGGTATGCCCATGTCGCCGGCAAGATTATACACGAAATAATCCCGCCGAATCGGTGCCATGATGCCGCCCATGCCCTCGACTAGAACAGTATCATGTATCACGGACAATCTAGAAAACGACTCCAATACCCGCGATACATCCACATCAGAGCCCAGATTCCGCCCCGCAGTGTACGGCGATGCAGGAATAGGATAAAACTGCGGGTTTACCAGTCCGATATCATCAATAGAGTCAGAGGCCTCCATTATGCGCCGCACGTCATCGGTCCTGAATTTAGTCCCGTCGGGTATTCCCGATGCAAAGGGCTTCATTACCCCCACATCCACCCCGCGCTTTTTGAGCGCGCGTGCAATACCCATCGTGACGACGGTTTTTCCCACTCCGGTATCGGTTCCCGCTATGAATACAGAGTCCAACCATGACATTTCACCACAAGCCGTTGATTAAGCCTCCGCTTGGGTTATTAAGAAACATGTACCATCTCGGATCATTGGCATCTAGTTTCGTTTGGCACCCAAACACCCAGATGGGCGAGTGGTCCGGCTTTGACAAAATAGTGCGCGCAGACGGAATGTGGCTTGTCGATTCAAAGGGGTATAGAATGCTTGACGGGGTCGCATCGATGTGGTGCAACGTATGGGGCCACTCAGATGCCGACATGATCAGGGCCATAAGCAGGCAGGCCTCAAGACTGCAGCACAGCCCCATGTTCAACCTGACAAACGAGCCCGCCGAGGATCTTGCAAGCCGGCTTGTCGGAATCTCACCAGGAATGCACAAGGTCTTCTTTTCGGACAACGGATCGACTGCAATGGAGATCGCCTTCAAAATGGCGCTCCAGTACTGGAGGAATTCAGGCAGGCCTGAAAAGAACAAGATCGCCTCGCTAAAGAACGGGTACCACGGGGACACGTTTGGCGCAATGTCCGTCGGATACGTGCCAGAATTCTTCAAGGGTTTCAAGCCGCACCTGTTTAGAACTCTGCAGATTCCGGCGCCCGACTCATATCACGATACCAGCGGCGCAGATTCTAGGGGAATCGCAAATGCATGCCTGGAACATATCGAGGAATTGTTTGCAAGGGATGATAATATTGCGGCGTTTGTCATGGAGAGTGGGGCGCAGATGGCCGCAGGTGCCATCATCTTCCCAAAAGGATTCCAGTCAAGGGTCAAAAGACTGTGCAAAAGATACGACATATTGCTGGTACTAGACGAGGTTGCAACGGGGTTTGGGAGGCTAGGCCCCATGATACAATATACGGAACAGGGCGGGGCCCCCGATATAGTATCATACGGAAAGATGCTTACCGGCGGATACATCACAATGGCCGCCACACTGGCAACAAAAAAGGTATACGACTCATTTTTGGGCAGTTATGACGACGGCGTCCACCTGTTTCACGGGCACACATATACCGGGAACCCGATTGCGGCGGCCGCGGCGATTGAAAACCTGAAATTATACAAAAGGCGCGGACTGATTCGTAAAATAGCATCGACCTCAAAGATCCTTTCAGGATATATCCCGGAGATAGCCGCAATAGATATCGTAGGCGACGTAAGGTACAAGGGGATGCTCATGGGAATAGAACTCGTATCAGACAGGGCCAAAAAGACACCCGTAACATGCGAAAGATCACTTAATAGTATAATATTCAAAGCCGGCCGCCGAAACGGCATATACCTTAGGACGCTTGGAAACATAGTCATGCTTGTTCCCCCACTGGCAATATCCAAGGAGGAACTTGACATGCTGATAAACCGCACCATCAAGACCATCAATGATGTAAAGAACAAGCTAACCCATGCGCCCAACATGGTTAACAATTAATTACCACAATAGAATAGTCACGGCATGGACGGTGACTATATCACCAAATGTACGGAAGATGTCCTAGCAGGTATATCCATGTCATCAAAGGATATACAGTATCTATTTAGCGTACGAGACGACGACTTGCACATTCTTGCAGAGTCTGCAAACAAGATAACTAGGGAGATCCACGGCGCCAAGATAGACATCGAGCAGCTAAACAACATCAAAAAGAACGCGTGTAGTGAGGACTGTACGTTCTGCGGACAGTCGGCATTCTTTGATACGGATATAGATGCATACAGGCTGCCGCCCGCAGACAAGATAGTCGATGCGGCAAGGACTGCAATGGAGCAGGGCGCCGAATCATACTGTCTGGTTGCCGCATGGAGGGAGCCGTCTGCAGGCGATTTTGATACAGTCTGCGACATAATAGGGCAGATAAACCGCAAGGTGGGAATCCAAGTCGAGTGTAGTCTGGGATTCCTGACTGCCAAACAGGCGGTGCGCCTCAAGCAGCTTGGCGTCAAGAGGTATAACCATAATTTAGAGACTGCCAGGTCAAAGTTTCCAGATATCTGCACCACGCATACCTATCAGGACAGACTTGATACGCTGAGAATCGCACGGGAGGCAGGGCTTGAGCTGTGCACCGGTGGGATTATCGGCATGGGCGAGACGCGCGAGCAGCGGCTCGAGATTATACAGGAACTAGCGGCACTCCGGCCCGAGGAGGTCACGATCAATATACTGGTACCGGTTCCAGGAACCCCGCTAGAGCTGCAAGACAGGCTGCCAAACAGTGAGATCGTCAGGATGTTTGCGGTAACTAGGTTCGCGCTGCCAGAATCCATAATAAAGATATCAGGAGGTCGCGAAGTAAACACGGAGGACTCTGGAGTAGAGCTCCTGCAGAGCGGCGCCAACGGCATCATCACTGCAGGATACCTGACTACCGGCGGGAACACGTCCGAGCAGGACAGAGATATGATTGAAAGGATAGGTCTTGAACCATAAGCTCTCCCGCATAAATGCAGAGATGAATAATGTAATAAAGTCCGGCCTGTACCGCAGGCTACATCCCGGAAGCGTTTCAGGTCCATATATCACAATTAACGGTAAAAAACTACTCAACATGTGCTCAAACGACTATCTAGGTATGCCGGCGACGGGAATCGGGCGCATGCAGATGCAGGCAAGCTCTAGGCTCATATCAGGCAGTGACGAGTCCCATGTAATATTAGAAAAAAGACTTGCACGTCACAGGTCAAGTCGGCGCGCGCTCGCATTCCCCACCGGATACATGGCAAACCTTGGTATCGTAGCCGCCGTGGCCGGAAAAGGTGACACCATATTCAGTGACGAGTTGAATCACGCCAGCATAATCGACGCGTGCAGGCTTGCAGGCGCGGCCACGGTAATATACAGGCACAATGACGCAGACGATCTTTTAAGAAAGATTCCACGTGCAAGGGGGAGGAAATTCATCATTACCGAGGGCGTATTTAGCATGGATGGCGACCTTGCAAACCTAGGCGCTATTACGGATATAGCACAAAAAAATGACATAATTACAATACTTGATGATGCGCACGGGGACTTTGTAATCGGACGGGATGGCAGGGGCACGGCCGATCATCTCGGGGTTTCATCAAGGATCGACATACATACAAGCAGCTTGAGCAAGGGGCTTGGTTCCTTTGGCGGATATGTTGCGGCAGATTCTGATGTTATAAAGTACTGCATAAACAAGTCAAGGCCGTTCATATACACGTCGGCGCTTCCCGGCGCCCTCGCGGCACATGCACTAAAGAGAATAGAGGCAGAACGTATTCCATACATGAAGAGGTTATGCTATAATACCAAATCCATACTGTCGGGTATGAGAAAGATGGGCTATGACATAAAATCACAGAGTCACATTATACCGATTATAATAGGGGGTGAAAGGGATGCCGTGGCCTTTGGAAGGTATCTGGAATCACGCGGCATATTTGCACTGCCAATAAGGTACCCGACGGTGGCAAGGGATCAAGCTAGGATACGCATGTCAGTTACCTCTAGGCTTGCGCGGCGGCATATTCAGGCAATACTAGACGCATTTGAGGGGGCAGGAAGAAGGTTTGGTATCATCTAGCGATACGCATCAAGGCCGCCAAATATGGGCGCCCCCAACACAAATGCAAATGCGACAAGTGCCGCTAAAATCGTACCGACAACGATGTAACGCTTGTTCATGTATGGCGTGCGCGTATCTGGGATAAAAAGCAAGCTAGTAGTTTTGGTACTCGGGTATAGTCATGGAATAAAGATTATACGTAATCGCGATATCAGTCCATATTTAGTCTAGAGCAAAAAATCCATTGCATAGTAAATAATGTGAAGATGGGAGAGTAATTCAAGGTACAAATAGCAAAGCCGGAACGGAATTATCCAAGGTTCAGGGGACTCCTTGTACAAGGGAGTATATTACAGAGTACGGAATGCACAAGGTTGCGCACTTTTTTTTGGTGACTCACATAACATGGTGCAGTGATTGTTAGATTTTGTTATTTGGGTAAATTTTTCTAGTCGATTACGCATAAGCTCTAGTATATCGCGCCATGTACTTAGATACGGACCCAAAGGTGGCAACCTAGGCGCGGCAGTTTTACCCGCGTGTCATGATTTGCTAAAACTCCAAGACTAGATGGGAGCCGCACCGGAAAATCGTGCGCGCCGCGCGGCTGGCCAGCTCGTCATATAATTGGTCGTCCACCGTACGGACGTGATTCCAGTCGAATCGCACGGGCCTTATCGGATGGTAATCAGGCCAGTTGACGATGATGAGGATTCCACCTCGCCCGCGTCTTTCCCCCGTGACTGTTCCTGTCAGCATATCGCGTATCATCTCAAACGCCTTGTCAAATTCACGTCTTGGTATGTGCTCCAATGATTCGCACAGTATAATGGTATCCGGCGTTATTCCTTCCTTTCGCAGGCGCCTTAGTCCATTGAGCAGGCCGGTGTTCAGGAACCGTTCGGCAGGAAATTCGTCGCAGTTATACTTCCGGCAGGTCTCACGCATTATACCCGGTCCCACGCCAGCGGGCTCGATCGCGATGCATTTGATGCCGCAGTGGTTTAACAGTGCGGAGAGCTCGCCCCTTCCGATCCCCACGTCTAGCACGAGCTTGGGCCTGCGCGTCATACCTGCCATCAGTGCCCGTACCTGTTCAAGTCCACTCATGTGTGTGGGAAGAGCGTGGGTGTCGTTGAGGTCCGCGCCCAGGACGTCAAACACACTCTCAAGGTTCCGGTATCCCATGGCATACCCAATGGCCGCTCCCATGTCAGAGGGTTTTATCATACCAAGGTCGTACGAGCGCGTTTCTGCATTGCCGAGTCCTAGAAAATAGTGTCGCGTGTATGCGTACCTGAACCGTACTGGATACAGACACGCGGCCGCCAGCCGGCGTGGACCGGTTTTGGTGACTGCGCGGACGATTGCGCGAACCGGCACGGGTACGTATCTGCGGTACACCATTCTCGCACTCCCAAGCATGCAGTCACCACCGTTCCAATGATTATAAATTATAGTGTCTGTCATTACACTGTACTTTTTTGTATGTCGCGGTATAGTACGAGTCGATATAGCAGGTATAAAATTCACGAATGGTTATCATCTTGGGCACGAATTTGGAGACGGTCCGACATTGTACAGTTTTGGGCAAGATCTGGAATAATACTTTAAAGGAAAAGATGTAACATCGTAGCATGGTCGAAGTCGGGATTGCAGTAGCCGTGCTTGCAGGGATCGGCTCCTTTGTCGCCCCGTGCATCCTGCCGATGATTCCGGCGTTTCTTGCATATATATCGGGAACCACGGTCTCCGAGATGAGCCAGAACAGGTCTAGTACCATGGTCATAAACAGGGCAAACATCATACTAAACGCGGTATTCTTCGTGCTTGGATTCTCCGTCGTCTTTTCCATACTCGGCGTAGTCATAAACGGTGTACTGGCAAGCTCCGCCGCCGATCTCACCACGGGTTTCAACCAGGTGGGTGGAATTATCATAATGGGGTTCGGAGCGTTTTTGTTGCTATCTACCAGAATTGCAAGGCTAAACATGGAGAAAAAGTTCATTCCAAAACGCGACAAGGCAAGCTATCCAATGTCGTTTGTATTTGGCCTAGCGTTTGCCGCCGGATGGACACCGTGCGTGGGGCCGGTCCTTGGGACCATACTTACACTGGCCGCCACCACCCCCGCAATAGCGTTCAACCTGCTGCTATCATACTCGCTCGGACTTGGAATCCCGTTCATACTTATGGCAGTATTCTTTTCGAGGGCAAGCAGGGTTATTCGCGCCATGAGTAAGCATCTCAAGTATTATTCAGTAATACTGGGAGCATTTATCATCGTCCTCGGCGTGCTTGTATTCTTTAACCAGCTTGCATACATTGCAAACTTTCCACTGTTAAACGAGCTGCTGCTCCTAGGGTGAAATAATGAAGGGTGAATACAAAACCGCAATAATGATGGTGGCCATAATCGGAGGCCTAGTCGGCATAGTTGGCATAATACTGCAACAGTATGATGCAGAGCCGTTTCAAGACGCGATTGTACAAACAGAAGACGGTGTCGAGCTTGCCGAGATCGACAAGTCGCGCTTTAAGGTATCGCCGGGAATAGTTGGCATCGAGCAGTACATAAACACCACTCCCGAAGAGCTCGACAAAATCACAAAAGACAAAGTCATACTTTACGACATCTGGACGTACAGCTGCATCAACTGCATAAGGACTCTTCCTCATATCACGGCGTGGGACGAAAAGTATTCCGACCAGGGCCTAGTAATCATCGGTGTGCACACACCAGAGTTTGAATTTGAGAAGGATATTCATAATGTAGAGACGGCAGTGCAAAAGCACGGAATCGCGTACCCCGTGGTACTAGACAACGATTGGGAGACATGGAAGGCATTTGAAAACAGGTACTGGCCCAGGAAATATATCGCGGATCACGAGGGTTACATACGGTATGATCACATAGGCGAGGGCGGATATGCAGAGACCGAAAGGGTGATCCAGCAGCTGTTAAAGGAGAGATCCCTCTCGCTGGGCCTAAACGTGGCAGAGGCATCACCCCTAGTCGAGCTAGACGAGTTCGAACACACGCGATTCAGGACTCCCGAGCTGTACTTGGGATACGAACTCGCGTTTGGAAGGAGCCAGCTTGGAAACCAGGAGGGATTCCAGCCAGGCAGTCAGGTGACATATACAATTACAGAGCCGCTTGAACAGCACAAGTTCTACATGGAGGGCACCTGGGAGAACAACGAGGATCACATGAAGCTGGTATCAGGTAAAGGAGTCATACACCTACCATATGTCGCAAAACAGGTAAACATCGTAGCCTCCGGAGAGAGCCAGCTACAAGTATTCCTGGATAACGAAGCCGTGCCAGAAAATATAGCCGGATACAGTATAACAGATTCCATGTTGTCAGTGGACGGACCAGGACTGTACAACGTAATAGAGGGAGATGTTTCAGAGGCCCACACGATACGAATTATGATAGACGAGCCCGGCTTTGAGATGTATACGTTTACCTTCGGATGAGGCTTGCCCCCCCCATAGTCCGGTTGTAACCGGACTCTGATGTAACCGCGGTGACGGCAGGTGCGGTGACAACTCGGTTTAAAGAACGGATTTACATCAATTATGGGGATTATGATTTCTAAAGGGTGGAACAAGCGCGGGGGAACCGGGATTTCAAACAGGGTTCTAGATACCGTAAGGCATGGTGCGCCGCTAAAAAACAAGATCGAGGTTGCGCAAAAGAAATTATCGATTCAAATTACAAAGCTGGACTCTATCCACGCGAAACTGCAAAAAAAGCATGACATGATTTTTGAGAGGATAGTGAATGCCCAGAGGTCCGACAATGTTCCGTATGCCAAGGCGTATGCCACCGAGCTGTCCCAGATCAGGAAGATGGATCACATGGTAAAGAATGCAAAGCTGGCCATGGAGCAGATTCACATAAGACTCAACACGGTATCGGAGCTTGGAGACGTCGTGGTGACACTTAGTCCGTGCATGTCAATCGTACGGGGACTAAGCTCCTCGATTGGAGGAATCATGCCAGAGGCCAACGCCTCGATGCAGGATCTGTCATCAATACTAGGAGATATAATGAACAACTCGTCTGTGGGTAGCGCGGATATGGGAATCAGCGAACATGTGAGCGGCGAGACCAGCTCGATTCTTGCAGAGGCCCAGTCTCTCCTAGAGAGCCAGGCAAAGTCAACAATTCCGGACATCCCGTCGGAGCTGCAACCCAAGAGTCAAAGGTCACGGACACTGATCTAGCCCAAAAGATTTCTATCTATTACGTCTACAAATGCCTCAAACGGCTTGGCACCTGTGACTAGAACATAACCGGTGTCATCATTTCCAATAAAAAATGCCGGGGTGCCACTAACTCCATACTGGACTCCGTGCGCTATATCCGCATCGATCTCGGCGTTGATCGCAGGATCATTCAGGCAGGATGTAAACGCGTCGATATCAAGTGATAGGATACTTGCATATTCAACTACTCGGGTGACTATATCGCCTGCGCCAAGCTTGTTCCATTCCAACTGTCGTTCAAACAGCAGGTCATGATAGGGCCAGAACATGTTCTGCTCGTCGGCACACTCGGATGCAATGTGGGTGATTCGGGCGTTGGGATGAATGTTATCTAATGGAAAGTCACGATATACAAAATTGGCTAGCCCGGTTTCAACGTAATGCTCCATGATTGATGGGAACGTCTGATGGTAGAACCGCATGCAAAAAGGGCATTCAAAGTCGGAAAATTCCACGATGGTAACGGGCGCGTCAGGATCACCGATCATCGGATCATCATCTATCGATACTATTAGCTTTGGTATTGTCGGCGCCGACGGGACTATTGCCGCGGCAGGCTGTGCCTTTGATAATATGTCGCGCAGTTGTGATTTTGTCACATATTCGGACGCATCTGCGCTTGATGCCACAAAGTAACCTGCAAAAAAGGCGCCGATTGCAATTCCAACCACGGCGGTGATCACGAGGCCGTAATAGGCTGTTCTTTTCATGGTTACGTCATCAGAAGTGTCCTGTTTTGTGGAATCAGTACGAGTGTCAGGTGTGATATCGATATCAGCAGTGTTCAGGGTATCAGGTACAGTATGAGAATCAGTAATATCCGGGGTATCAGCAACGTCTGGAATATCCTGTGTATCTGATACAGTGTTGGAATCAGTAGTATCTTGGGTATTAGGTGCATCTTGTGCTGTACCAGAATCAGTAGTATCCGGGGTATCAACAGTATCCGAGTCGGACCTATCAGACATGATCATGCTATCAGATACCTGATATTTAGTTCAAGCGAAATCACGATATAACACGCAAGAATCCAGTTTCCACGATTCGTGTCAAAATGTACGTGCTAGCCCCCCCCCAAATAGACAAAATCAGCAGACTTGCCATCAGAGTCTCATCCCTACCTGAGAAGGTACAATGTCCCAAGGGCGCATGCGCATGCCGAGCTCAACACCACCACAATAATAGAGAATTTCTTATTTTGTAGTATCCAGGAATCCGCCATGACGATTCAGAACCTATTTTCAAATACCACTTTTGACAGTGGAAGCTGTCCCCCGCGGCCCGCTACAGGTTCTAGCGCCCTGCCCACGGCAACCATCATTACAATCACGTGATCTGATGGCAGGTTGATGATCTTTGCAAGATTATCATAGTCAAAGCCGGTCATCGGACAAGAGTCCAGCCCCATCTGCCGCGCCGCCAGCATTATCGTCTGGGCGGCAATGCCGCAGGATCTCATCGCCTCATCCCGCATTTCCCGAGGATTCTCACTATACTGTAATCGCAGCTTTTCTGTAATTATTTTCTGTTTGTCAGGCGAATGATTCTCCCAATATCTCCCGGGATCCTGATCCCAGGATCGAAGGTTTCCACATAATATTATAACCAAAGAGCTGTCTCGGGGTTGCGCCTGTCCGTACGAGGCGGCGCTTATCATCTCCTTGGTATCCTGATCAGTGACGGTTACAAACCTCCAGTTTTGCTGGTTGTAGCTAGTCGGCGACAGGATGGCCAGCTCCACTAGTTTCCTTGCATTCTCGGACGTCATGATGTAACCGGGATCAAATTTTTTTACGGCGCGTCTAGTCCGGATTGCCTCAAACGTGTCCACGCTCAAAAAAAATCACGGCTTGCAATTTAACTTATAGCATACAAGATTATTTAGGCCGGATTATATCATACAATTCATGGGAGACGGAATAGGAGGCCCTGTGATATCCTGCCTGTCAGGTAACGCGTTTGAGATGTCAGTGACACATTACAGGAAGGATAATCAAGAACAGTACGATACGGTAGAAAAGGTCATCATAGCAAAGATAGACGATCCCAGCAATCCACAGTACAAGGAGACGACACGGGACGAGCTTCAAAGGGCGCTTGCTAGAAGGTTCGTTACATGCAACGTCCAGTATAGGGACAAAAATACCGACGCCCTAGTCTGCAATGTCTTTGTGCAAAACCCGCCGGAAGGATTCTGACCCACCTAGGCGGACAATAAATTGCCGTGTCGATGTAATCGTACGCTCCCGATTATACACAGGAATGTATGAGAAACCTTTAACTTGAAAATCATGTTATTAATAGAACGTGTCAGAATCATCAGATAACACGTTTATGATCACACACGAGACCGAGCTGCTTGACTTTCAGGGCAAGAGCACGTGCTGTATAATAGACAACAGCGAGGAGGCAAAGCAGGTGTGCGAGATCTTTGCCAGCAAGGGCTTTGATTATAATTTAAAGGGAATAATCCTGAAAAAGCCGGACGGTCATCAGATGGGATGCAGGTTCATAATAAGAAATGACGCGTATATGCTCGATTACAAATGCGCCCCGTCCAATGAGTGGATCTCGGAGCTAAGACGGTCCAGAAAAATAGGCATCGTAAACGCGTCAAGAGTCACAATAATGATCTGCGATGACTTGTGGACCGGGGACGTCGAAAACGTCCTAAAGATGTTCTACTCTCCAGATCAGGGCAGGTAGCTATTCCGCGCTCTTTTGAACCAGGCGCTTTTTGATTCGTGATATTGTAGGATAACTGTATCCGCGCCTCCGATAATCGGATATCATAAGCTTCCAGTTGTCTAGCCTCCACCTAGCCTGCTCGGCAGTCACCGAATGAATCTCCCTCTGAATGATGCTTCGGCGCCCAACTTTGAGCGTTCCAGAATCCCTAGCAGACCAGCGATTCCGGGCAAACTTTAGTCCCGCAAGAATCTCAGTGACCGGCATGTCCCGAAAGTATTCGCGCAGCTTGAGCAGTTGCGCATCGGTGGGCGTGCCGCATACGGCAAGCTCGACATGTGTCTTTTCCATTAATATACGCAATGCGCCCCCACATATCAAAGTCATGCTGAATTCAATTTGACAGCAGAGGAAAAAAATTCAAGGTGTATCATGACATGATTACGCCGCGTATAATACAACCTGCAACTTTTCATCTCTTTTCATGCAGGTGGACAAAATGTCTTTCCTGCGCGTAAATCATGGAATTATACACCACCTGCACACGGCCGCAAGAGAATAGACACCAAGTCACACAAAAATTCATCATATGAAATTATGAAAATAAACGTGATATCATTATACATCCGTCAACAGTCAAAAAACGGCACGTTAGAGTTCTTGCACAGTGTATTATACAACCCAAATCCAAAGATTATCGCCCCGAAAACGGCCAGCGGTACTATGATGAACAGGTTGGACCCGCGTCCCATCAAGGCATGTACTCGACAAGGGTATAAAATTGCACCCGATCAGGCATCAATTACTAGCGTGCCAACAGATTTAGGATCCTGAAGCATCCTTATCATTTCACGCGGCACAGAATCAGAGGCGGCATCGGACCGTACTGCTAGTGTCCGCGGGCAAACAAAGCCGCTCTTCCTAATTACAATGTCTTCAGGGTGACTTAGTACGAGTCCCGGGTGCCCCGAGGCCTCAAATGAAAACGTCCGCCTGCCTACAATGATGCGAAATTGTATTTTGCGTTTGGGATCCCGGAGCCGCTCCTTTAGCTCGTCTGGAATATCCCGACATGCACAGGACGCCCCGATCCCGACAATACAGTCGCCGCTTGGCGTAAGATTCGAATCCCTGGTAACCTCAATGGTATTCTGGTGCAGAGATCGTATGTTTTCGTGACCGTAAAATGAAATCCGGAACTGCACGATGGTTTGCTAGGCTAGACTTAAATTAAACTTTCAAACCAACAAGATTGAATTGCTTCCAGCTCAACAAGGATATGACAGGGCCATCACGGTATTCTCGCCAGACGGCAGATTGTACCAGGTCGAGTATGCAATCGAGACCGTGCGAAGGGGCACCATCGCAGTAGGCATAAAGACGAACGAGGGCGTAGTCATTGCCGTAGAGGAAAAGGCAAGAAAGCTCCAGGTTACCGATAATGCACAAAAGATATTTCAGATTGACGAGCATGTGGGCGTGGCCGCGGCAGGGTACATCCCCGATGCAAGGAGCCAGGTCGACAATGCAAGATTCTTCTCCCAAAGCAACAAGCTGATTTATGACGAGCCAGTCGAGGTGGAGACGATTGCAAGGCACCTAGCGGATCAAAACCAACAGTTTACACAGTATGCAGGCGTAAGGCCATATGGCGTAGCGTTAATTCTAGCAGGGGTAGACAGGAATAGTGGCCGATTATACCTTACCGACCCTAGCGGGACCTTTATCTCATACGAGGCAGTTGCAATCGGTGCAAATTCCGACAAGGTGACAAGTTTCCTAGAAAAATCATACAAGAGCGACATGTCGCTAGATGACGCGTCCGTACTGGCTACTGCATCAATCCATCTGGCAAGCGACGACGACGAGATGGAAAACATCAGGATGGCCCAGGCAAAGTCATCAACGGGCCTCTTTGAGCTTGCTTCCGAAGATAGTGTAAATGCATACTCGGCAAAGGCCAAGAAAAAATTCCCAGCCGACAAAAAATGATTAGTTGGAATTGAAGCTGTCAATAGCCATCCCAGACTCTTGTCTCAAGGACGAGGCCACAAACCTAGACAAGTCAAGAAAGATTGCAATAATAGCTAGGACATGCGCGATATTCAGAGTCGGTACCATCTACGTCTACGATCATGGCGGCGGCAGAGACGACAGGGAATTACTCATGACAGTTCTTCGATATTTAGACACGCCGCAGTTCCTGCGAAAGAGACTGTTTCCAAGGATGAACGAGCTAAAGTATGCAGGTGTACTCCACCCACTCAAGATTCCAAGCCACGTTACCCCTGCTGACGACAAGAAGATTAATCGTGGGACGGTCCGCGACGGTGTAATAGTGGGAGCGCGCGGCGGCCTGTTTGCAGACTTTGGAATCAACAAGCTGCTCCCGTACCGAGGTGCAACAGGTATCGGGAAAAGAATTACTGCAAGATTCAGCTCGGGCGCGCCCGAGTTCAAGTACGCGGAGATCCTCAAGGACGAGGCGCCAGAATACTGGGGGTACGTGGTAAAGGAGAGGGGCGCGCTATCAAAGCTCCTTGCATCATGGACGGGAATCACCATACTTACATCCAGAAAAGGCAGGCCCATATCTACAGAGCAGATCAGGAACTATCAGAGCGCCACCGACCCTATTTTAGTAGCATATGGCTCCACGGATCAGGGAATACATGAAATACTAGGAAGGAGTCCCAACAGCATGCCAAATTCCAAGGTGTTGAACTTTTTTCCCGTCCAGGCAACAGATACCGTAAGGATGGAGGAGGCAATGCTAGGAACGCTTTCAATGCTAAACCTGCCATGAATGGTGACCCAAATGCGGAGTAAATAATCATGGAAGACAGAAGGTTCTTGGCCATGGCAATCGGAGTCGGGGCAATCGGCGTCATCATAGGCGGATATGTCATGTATGATATCATAATCGGTCTGTTGCATCCATAGTATCTACAGTAAGCGAGTCAGGTATAACAATCAAGAATATAATACAAAAAGACAGGACTAGTCTACACTACACAATCAGAACTCGTCTTCCAAATCACCATGATATAACTACATAACGCAAACTCTAGTCCGCAAAAGCCTGATGACAAAGGAACGAATCCTGCACAGTCCAAAAAAGATCAAATGATATATCCCCCCTTGTCGTGGTACAATGTCAGGTCTACTAAAGGCATTATACCTGAAATTTCAAAACTAAGAATATACAGGGGTATGAATCCCGAATCGACCCGAATGTGTACTCGTCGTGATTTAATAGGTATATAATGGGGTTAACGACTTTGCTCGTTTATCAATGGGGCATAGAAAGCACAGTCAGCCGCGCAGGGGAAGCCTTGCATACCTTCCAAGAGGGCGCGCCAAGAGCATGGAGGCTAGGATCAGGATGCAAGGTTGGCCGCACGTACAATCCGACGAGCCGCAGCTTGTTGCGCACTGCGGATTCAAGGCAGGCTGCGTCCAGATCGTCACGATCGACGACAGGGAGCATGTCCCAAACCATGGAAAGCAGCTAGTCAACCTAGGAACAGTCCTAGTAACCCCACCCGTCATAGTCCTGGGAGTCAGGGGATACACAAAGGATTCCAATGGAATGCATGCCGGATTTGATGTTTATTCAGAGGACATTCCAAAAAATATCTCAAAGGAGATCAAGATCAAAAACGGTCCTGATGCAATGACTAGTGCCGAA
The DNA here is from genome assembly GCA_964507825.1 of uncultured Nitrosopumilaceae archaeon. GTDB lineage: Archaea > Thermoproteota > Nitrososphaeria > Nitrososphaerales > Nitrosopumilaceae > JAWVZS01. The sequence continues at coordinate 22,660 of CAZDQM010000053.1, forward strand.
AAACAGCTTGGCCGGACAAGGGAAATATTTGCAATCGTGGCAGTATCTCCAAGAGCAGCCGGCCTAGAGCAGAAAAAGCCGTACGTCTTTGAGGTGCCAGTAAGGGGCGGCAATGTAGAAAAGCAGTTTGAGTTTGTAAAGGATCTTCTTGGAAAGGAGGTAAAATTCAACCAGGTCTTCGAGGAGGGCTCTAGTATCGACGTGGCCGCAATCACCAAGGGCAAGGGATGGCAGGGAGTCATCCAGAGGTATGGCGCAAAGAGAAAGCAGCACAAATCAAGAAAGACGGTAAGGGAATTAGGCTCGCTTGGTCCCATATCACCACAAAATATCATGTACACGGTCCCGAGGGCCGGACAGATGGGATTTCATCAAAGAATAGAATATAACAAGAGAATCATGGTCGTCTCAAACGCGGACGACGGGAACATAAAGATCAACCCGGCAGGCGGATACAAGCACTTTGGCCTAGTCAGGGGAGACTATATCATACTAAAGGGTTCGGTACCGGGAACATACCGCAGATTGATCAAGATGAGAAAGCAGATAAGAAACGAGCCTGCCAAGACATCCAAGCCAAACATACTAGAGGTTGTTGCATGAAGGCGCGTGCATATACAATATCGGGATCAGAGGACGGCGAGGTAGAGCTTCCACAAATATTCCACACCCCTACAAGGAGGGACGTCATTGCAAAGGCATACATCAACTTAGAGTCGCACAGGTTCCAGCCAAAGGGAACGCATCCGACTGCCGGCATGGACGTGGTTGCAAGATCAAATGATCCGCCGACAGGGCATGCTTCATCACGAATTGCAAAGATGCGCGGAGGAGGCGGCGGACGTCAGGGACAGGCCGGCGGCGTTGCATCCGTAAGGGGCGGAAGACAGGCCCATCCACCAAAGGTGCAAAAGGTAATCCACAAAAAGATCAATAAAAAGGAGAACAGGCTTGCGCTGTGTTCTGCAATTGCGGCTACGGCATCCAAGGAATTAATCGAGTCAAGGGGCCACGCGGTAGGCTCCAACGAATCATTTCCCGTTATAGTATCTGACGACATCGAATCAATCTCAAGGACCAAGGACCTAATACAGGTCATAGATGCCCTGAATCTTACAGGCGACTTGGACAGGCTCAAGAATAGAAAGTCCAGGACCGGCAAGGCAGCCTTACGCGGAAGGACGAAAAAGGTCGGAAAAAGCATCCTGTTTGTGTGCAGTGTAACAGACAATCTTTCCAAGGCGGCCAGCTCGATCCCGGGAGTCGATGCGGTATCCGTCAAGAATCTAAGCGTGCTTGACCTGGCGCCGGGCTCTACGCTGATCAGACTTGTGATATACTCCAAATCAGCAATAGAGGAGATTGCAAAGATAAAATCCCCGCATCTAGAGGTAATGGTGAAGGTACGATGAACGTGGATCAGGCAATGAACGTTATTTTAAAGCCGTACATCACGGAAAAGACCTTTGCGGCAATAGAGACCGAGAGTAAAATTTGCTTTATTGTAGACAGGTCTGCAAACAAGCCGCAGATAGTCGAGGCGGTCCAGGCGCTGTACAATATGCAGGCAATCAAGGTAAATACGGCAAGGACGATATACGGCAAAAAAGCCTTTGTACAGTTTGAGGACGCGGAGAAGGCCAGGGATCTGGCAACGAAAATAGGAATGCTCTAATATGACGCATGAATTTTCGCTGATATCAATGGAGAAAAGGAATCATGGTTAAAGAGTTCAAATACAGAGGAATCCCGCATGCTGAGCTAGAGAGCATGTCGCTAGAAAACCTCTTCAAGCTGTTCAACTCACGCCAGCGAAGGTCACTTACCAGAGGAATCACAGATAACAAGAGGAAGCTTATAGAGGAGATAAAGGCGGCCAAGGCCGGCAAGATTACAGCCCCGATCAAGACACACGTCAGGGATTTAATAGTCCTGCCATACATGGTGGGCGTTACGGTCAATGTCTTTTCAGGAAAAGAGTTCGTTCCAGTGGCAATCATGGAGGAGATGATCGGGCACTATCTGGGCGAATACGTCATTACCAACAAGCGGGTCCAACACGGCGCCCCCGGCGTGGGAGCGTCAAGATCCAGCCTGTACGTACCGTTAAAGTGATCAATATGGGAAGATTCGACTATGCATTTCAAAACTATGATCCAACAAAGCATGTTAGATCCTCGATCAGGGAAAAGGACATCTCACACAAGCATGCAAGGGAGATCTCACGCAGAATCTCCGGCATGCGGTTGGAAAAGGCAAGAGATTATCTGCAACGCGTTGCAAACATGGAAAGCGCCGTGCCGATGAAGCGGTTCAAAAAGCAGGTAGGGCATAAATCAGACCCTGGACTCATGGCAGGACGCTATCCGCAAAAGTCGGCCAAAGAGTTCCTGAAACTGCTAGACAACCTAGAGTCAAATGCAGAGTTTAAGGGGATGGACATGGACAGGTTGAAGATCATAAATGTGACAAGCCACAAGGGAGTGCTGATAAAGCGATTCACTCCAAGGGCGATGGGAAGGGCATCTCCAAAAAATAACGTACGGACTCACGTCGAACTAGTAGCCCAGGAGGTATAAGAGATGTCGGTAAAAAGCGTGATCAAGGATAATTATAACATGATGCTTCTCAAGGACTATCTCAGAGAGCGCATCAAGGACGCGGGATTCTCGCATGTGGAGATGGCAAAGACGCCGACGGGTACAAGGGTGTCACTGCACGTGACTAGGCCGGGTATAGTCATCGGCAGGAAGGGTTCGGGGATCAAAGAGCTGACAGATACCCTAGGCGAAAGATTCGGACTAAAGAATCCGCAGATTGCAGTAGTGGAGATAGACAAGCCGGAGCTCTCTCCAAGTGTCATGTGTAATCGAATTGCAGCCCACATCTCGCGCGGGGTGGCATTCAGGCGTGCAACCATGTGGACGCTAAAGCAGATCATGGAGAGCGGAGCCATGGGCGTACAGATTACCGTATCAGGCAAGCTTAGGGGCGACAGATCGGCGTTTGAAAAGCATACGCAGGGTATCCTGCCAAGGGCGGGCCATCATGCGGAGATCATAGTATCAGAAGATGTAGCGCATGTAGAGACCCCGATGGGACTAATCGGAGTCAGGATAAGAATTGCAAGAAAGGAGATGATTGTTCCAGAGTTTGAATTAAAGTCCGAGCAGCCTAGGCAGATCAAGGATGCAGATACCGGCAAGATGAGGGACGAGACGGAGAATGAGCGCAAGGCAAGGACAGAGTCCGAACAGATTGCAAGGGAGGCCGAAAAAATGAAGGAGATAGAGACCCTTGAGGAAGAGGAGAACAAGCTGAGATGAAGTTAACCATGGATGCAATCAGGAAGATGAGTGAGGATGAGCTCATGCACAAGATGCACGATGCACGCGTCGAGCTAGGAAGGTTGCAAACGGACGGGGCCAAGGGCACGTTACGCAAGGAAAGCGGGAACATCAGGGCCACTAAAAAGAACATTGCCAGGATGATGACTAGACAAAACGAGATGAGGAATGATGATAACGGAGAATAATATTTACAGGCACGAAATAATAGGCCTCAAGGCCACGGTATCAGACTCTGCCAATCCGCAGTTGATCGGCACATCCGGACGGATAATATACGAGACAAAATCCATGATTATATTGGAGACGAGTTCGGGAACAAAGTCAATTCCAAAACATATCAATACATGGACGCTGACGGCAGATGGCCGCGACATGCAGGTTCACGGTAGCGACATCTCAAGGCGTCCGGTAGACAGGTTGGTGATCAAGAAATGAGCAGGAATATAGGGTTAGATGTAGACGTCCCAGACAAGGAATGCGACGACAGGCACTGTCCGTTCCATGGCAGATTGCCAATACGCGGAAAACTCTTTGATGGAACTGCAACAGGTACAAAGTCCAGACAGACTATTACCCTGCAAAAGGACACCCCGACATACATGAGCAAGTTCAAAAGATATGCAAGGAGTAAGAGTACCATCCATGCACACGTGCCCGCATGCATCTCGGTAAGTGACGGGGATCTCGTACGGACTGCCGAATGCAGGCCCATATCAAAGTCCGTCTCTTACGTAGTAGTGGAGGTCAGAAGGTAATGTCGCAGGGACGAAGCAGGGGCAAGACAAAGGGCGTGGCCGAATTCAGGCCGTATGTCACAAAGGCGCTTCCAATTGGCGCGGAGATAAACTGTGCGGACAATTCGGGTGCAAAGATTGTCGAGATAGTAATGGTGCCGGGGCACAAGACTAGGGTATCTAGGCTCCCGGCGGCATCGGTGGGTGATTTTGTAAACGTGGTAGTAAAAAAGGGACCCGCCGAGCTAAGAAAGCAGGTGTTTGGAGCCGTGATTATAAGGCAGAAATATCCGATACGGAGGTTAAACGGCGTGCGCGTCGTCTTTGAGGACAACGCGGCAGTCCTCATGACCTCAGAAGGCGAGGCAAAGGGCACTGACATAAAGGGACCGGTTGCGGCAGAGGCGTCTGAAAAATGGCCCCGTGTTGCAAACCTGGCATCAATGGTGGTATGATATGAAGCCGACCAAGATGAGAAATCAGCAAAGGTACGCAACCGCCACAGGCAGGCAGCTCTTCAGTCATCTTTCCAAGGACATGCAAAAAAAGTATTCAAGGAGGAGTGCAAGGGTCATCGAAGGAGATACCGTAAAGGTGATTCGCGGCGAGTACCGCGGTGTGGAGGGAAACGTGGCAAAGATTGATGTTGTCGGCGGCAGGATTGCAATCGAGAGCGTGCAGAACACGAAAAAACGCGGTGACAAGTACGACGTATTCATCCACTCGTCAAATATCATACTAACTAACCTGAACACGGATGACAAGTGGAGGGAAAAGAAGCTACGAGGTGAAAAGGGCGAGCCCTCAAAGCCGGCTGAGACAGAACAGGCGCCCGATGATAATATAGAAGATGGTCAAGATGATGATTCAGGGGATATTATAGAAAAGGGTATAGAGTCTGAGGATGTAAAAGAGTCAAAGATGGCAGAGGATATAGAATCAGAAAAACAGATCGCAGAGGATATAGAACCACAAGGTAATAGAGAAAAGGGTATAGAGTCCGAGGATGTAAAAGAGTCAAAGATGGCAGAGGATATAGAATCAGAACCAAGGCAGACTAGGACTGAAAAGTCAAAGGAGGTCGAAGAATAATGGTAAGCATATCTGGAAGTAAAAAGCTCAAGCGCCAGATGGCGCCCCTGTTCTGGGGCATTGGCAGAAAAGATAAAAGGTTTGCAATTACCGTAAGGCCAGGTCCGCATCCAAAGAACTTGTCAATACCTAGCGCTGTATTTCTAAGGGATACTCTAAAGATCGTCACCTCGCTAAGGGAGGCAAAATCCGCAATCTATGCAGGTAGCGTAAAGGTGGATGGTATAGTAAGAAAGTCGTTGCACCACGGAATCGGTCTGATGGACATAGTCGAGCTGTCAGGAATCAATGACGTGTACAGGCTAGTTCCCAGAGACGGGTCTCCACTCATTCCGATCAAGATTAGCGCAGATGAAAAGTCCAAAAAGCTCTGCAGGGTCACCTCAAAGACCACGATCAAGGGCGGAAAAATGCAGCTTGGATTCCATGACGGAAGGACCATAATTACAGATTCTGATGCAAGGCCGGGCGACACGTGCGTTATTCAGGTCCCAGAGCAAGAGATCATAGATATAATAAGACTAAAAGCCGGCGCGCATATTATAGTTACAAAGGGTGCAAACGCGGGGCAGACAGGTACCGTTGAAAAGATCGACGAGGGTACGTTTAATCTTCCAAGAAAGGCGCTAATCGCGCTAGAGGGCAGGAATATAGAGATTCAAACAGATAACACAATGGTAGTAGGAATGGACGGACCGGTAATTCAAATCCAGTGATGAGTATGGCAGAACAGGTACAGCAGGCAATGAAGAGAATTTATTTAGAAAAGGTCGTCCTCAACATGGGTATAGGACGATCCGGTGACGCGGTGGAGACGGGGCGCAGATGCCTAGAGCAGATAACAGGTAAAAAGCCCAATACAAGGGCTGCAAAAAAGACGTACAGGGACTGGGGTGTGAGAAAGGGCGAGCCGATCGGCGTTGCCGTTACAGTCAGGGGCAATGATGCCGTAATACTGCTCAAAAGATTACTTGACGCAAAGGCAAATACAATAAACGGAAGATCATTTGACGACTTTGGCAACGTCTCGTTTGGAATAAGGGAGCACATAGACATCCCTGACGTAAAATACGACCCGCAGATTGGAATACTAGGCATGGAGGCGGCAGTCGCGCTTGCAAGGCCCGGTTACAGCATAAGAAAGCGCAGCAAGCACAAGGCAAGTGTTGGCAAGGGGCACGTAATCACAAAAGAGGAGGCAAAGAATTACATGAAGGCCGAATTCGGGGTGAGTATTGCATAATGGCAAAGGACAGATCATACAAGGCCACGGGCAGAAAGCAGCACAAATTTGGAAGGGGTTCCCGATGGTGCAAGAGGTGCGGGGATTATACGGCAGTAATTCAAAAATACGATCTCATGATATGCAGACGGTGCTTCAGGGAAGTGGCAAGCTCCCTAGGATTCAGGAAGAACAGGTGATATAATGCCGGCAACCAACGTCCTAGCAAACCTGTTTGTCACGTTGTACAACAACGAGGCGAGGCGAAAAAGCGAATGTACAGTCCTGCCGACCTCAAAGCTCGGCATCGAGATCCTCAAGACCCTCCAAAGGGACGGGTATATCGGGGAGTTTGAGCACATAGATGACGGCAGGGGAGGCAAGTTCAAGATAAAATTATTGGCAAAGATAAACAAGTGCGGCGCAATTTCGCCAAGGTTCAAGGTGAAAAAGGACGAGTTTCCGGTATGGGAGCAGCAGTATCTGCCCGCATACGACAGGGGCACGCTCCTAGTCACGACAAACCAGGGAGTCATGTCGCACCATGATGCCGTCAGCAAGGGAATCGGGGGATTTTTGATAGGATATGTCTACTGATGCAAAACAGGTAGCAGAGATATCCCACAAAAAGGATGAAAAGTTTGAGGCCAGGGTAGACATTCCCGACGGCGTCACCGTAAGCCTCAACAGGAATATGCTAGAGGTCAGCGGCCCGCTAGGTAAAACGTTTAAGAGTTTCAGAAAGATCCCCGTGAATATAAGGATAGACGGGAATATAGTGCTACTAAAGGCCGCAGGGTTTAGGAAAAAGGACCGCTCTATAATGAATACGTCAAGATCAATAATTCGCAACCTGTGCGAGGGAGTAATGGAGGGATATACGGCAAAGATGAAGGTCGTCTTTGCGCACTTTCCCATTACAGTAAAGGTCGACGGCGACCGAGTTCTAATTGAAAACTTTCAGGGGGAGCGTTCGGCGAGGGTTGCAATGATCAGCGGCGCCGCAAAGGTGTCCCCAAAGGGCGAGGATGTCATAGTTACAGGTCATGTCAAGACCGACGTGTCGCAGACTGTTGCGAATATACAGTTAAAGACCAGAGTCAAGGGGAAGGACCACAGGGTATTTCTGGACGGAATTTACGTTACGGAGCTAGTCAAGGGTATACAGTGAGCCATGTCTCTGGATCCAGAATTCAAAAATAGCATGATAGAATATATCGAAATGTCCCTCAAGATGTTCAAGGAGGCAGACGCGTCGCCGCGTATCATGGCCAAGTGGACGCCGGCAAACCAGGGCGACTTTTTGGCAGGATTCTTTGTAGGCCAGGTCTTTGGCACGGCCATAGCCATACTAAACATGACCAATAAAAGAGAGCCTGACGAGATTGAAAAGGCAGACGTGATCAGGATGATAGAGGGGTATTCTGATGAGATCACGGAATGTTTTTCAAGGTTCAAATGATCCCTCGTTTCGTAAGGATTAAATCGCATTCCCAGAGACCTTAATTAGTGCCGCCCTAGCTCAGCGTGGTAGAGCGTCGGACTGTTAATCCGTTGGTCGCCAGTTCAAGTCTGGTGGGCGGCGCCTTGTTCATGAATATTCAAGAGAGTCGGCGCATGCGGGAATTTTTGTAATACGTTTACGGCGTGCCTAGAACAAGCCAAATTGTCTATATGATTAGACAGTACAGATCAAATAACTTGCCGGAAATATGGTATGCAGGAGATGTACATTGGCTAGAACCAAGAGGGTAAACAGGTATTGCGTTGACTGCGGGGCGCGGCTAGTATACTATCCACGCCTTTCAAACCCAAAAGCGCCCAACGAGTACAGGATACTCGTTTACGCGTGTCCGGACTGCACGGACGACTTTGAAAAGCCAAAGATGATATCAATAAGGCGCAGTCAGGCCGAAGATCCGCTCGAGGCAGTCGAGGTGTCGATTACACAACTGCAAAAGGCGGCCCCAAAAAGATAGTCACAAAATATGTCAGGGTGGTGATGTATCCAGATGATGTATCCGGGCGGTGCTGTGCCGGGTATCACAATATAGCAAGGTGGCACAAAGGTTATCTGAAATGGTGTTCAACTAGTTGCATGGTTGACCTGTTTGTGGATATCGAGACGGTACCGGACATGTCGCGTGAAGAGTATTTTAGTACAAAGCAGGAGGTCGATTCAGGATTACTTACAAGGAATTCAGATGACAGGGACAGGTACTGGAAGTTTGAGAGGGGAGGTCTCATGCCGTTTAGCGGCAGGGTTATCCTGATAACGTACCAGGTGAACAATGCAAACGTACACAGGCTCATGGAATGGGAGGACGGCGAGGAGGTTATACTCAGGAAATATTATGACCTGTTACGGGATCTTCAATGGGGCAGCTCCGATGATCGGCTAAAGATAATAGGGCACAATATACTCGGGTTCGACCTCTTCTTTTTGTATAATCGGATGCTAGAGTATGATATAGATGAGCCGTGGAGGCTGTACCAGTGGACGATGAACAAGCCGCAGGTGATCGACTTTTTACAGATGCATCTTCCACTCAACGGATTCAATGCAAAGGGGCTCAGACACGATGTGCTTGCGCATGCCTATGAACTGCCCACAAAGGAGACGCTGGGCTCCGAGGAGATCAAGCACTATTACATGGGCGAGTATGACAAGATACTAGGATACTCTGAACGCGAGTTCGTGTATCCAGAGATGTATTCCAGGATATCGGCAGGAGGTCTGGTATCAGAACAGCGCCTCCAAGAGTCGATCCAGTGGTACCAGGATTTAATATCAAATACTGACGCGTGATTTGCTGTATCGCATGCTTGAATTATACAGTAGGATTCCCGCCATGTATACTAGACCGTGATATTAGCGCGGATGTGCGATTACAAGCCATGTTAATATACATCACCGATACATACGGTTTCTAGTGTCCCAAGTACGCAAAAAGATCTACCTTGCAAGCCCTTACGGGTTCTCCGAGCAGCAGCGCAGAGGCCCATTGCAGGAGATCGTTGGGATATTGGATCACATGGGAGCAGAGGTCTGGGAGCCGTTTGCACGCAACAACCAGTATGATATGGCAGAGGCAGGAGCGGCATACCGCGTGGGACAGGCAGACGTGCGCGACGTGCGCGAGTGTGACGGCATACTTGCCATAGTCAACGGCGTGCCGCCCGATGAAGGCGTCATGGTGGAGCTTGGCCTAGCAATTGCCTGGGGCAAGGAAATATTCTTGTTCAGGGATGACTTTCGCAGGTGTACGGACAGCGGCGAGTATCCGCTGAACCTGATGCTGTTCGCCGGCCT
>CAZDQM010000054.1:0-7301 GCA_964507825.1 uncultured Nitrosopumilaceae archaeon
GCAACCAAGAAAAAGGCGGCTCCAAAGAAGAAAAGATAGTGAACAACCACATCTTCCAACTAACAATCGCCAAACCCTGGCGATTTGTTTACCTTTTTATCATAATTCAGAAAATCAACTGAACATCTGTCCCGGCGGGGACTTTTGATTGTTCTTTAGGTTGCTTTTTGTCACGCTGAATTTTTTTTCCGCTGGAAGTATCGATAATTTTACCGCAGTATTGATTGCATAATGCGACGTGCCATCAGGGTTTTTGTAGTTGATTGCCTTGCCGACCCTGTCAAGATCAACTTTGACTTTGACGACAGTTCCATCCTCCAGCCGAAACGAGACGTATTCGTTTTCAATCCGTTCATGATCTAGCATCTCAAAATCAATCTTTTCATCTGGTTGGCTCATGATTGGAATGTTTGGAGGTCACTTGAAAAGGTTACTAGTACAGGTGACTCATCAGCCGGATCTGCTCCTCTGTCGTGATGATATCCCTTTCAGTCAGGATCTCCAGCATCTCCTTGAACAACACCTTTTGTGACTCGGACAATCCACTTGGAGCCCCCTTGTCTCCTGGCGGCCCTGGCGGCCCGCTTGGACCCGAAGGGCCGACCGACCCCTGCTCTCCACGCGGTCCGGGCTCACCTGCAGGACCTGCCGGTCCTTGTGGGCCTCGCTCGCCTTGCGGTCCCTGAATCCCTTGTGGGCCTTGTGGGCCCTTTTCACCTGACGCGCCCTGTGGGCCTCGCTCGCCTTGCGGTCCCTGCGAGCCTTGTGGGCCCTTGTCACCCGGCGGCCCTGCCGGGCCGGTAGTGCCCTTGTCGCCAAGCGGCCCTTGTGGACCCTTTTCGCCTTTTTCGCCCTGCGGCCCCGGAACTCCTGTCAGGCCCTTTTCGCCTGCAGGTCCTTGCGGACCCTGCGGGCCCTTGTCGCCAAGAGGTCCTGCCGGACCGGTAGTTCCCTTGTCGCCAAGCGGTCCCTTGGCGCCTATAGGTCCCTTTTCTCCAGGAGGTCCCTGCGGGCCTGTCAGTCCTTTATCACCCCTAGCGCCAAGCGGTCCCTGCGGGCCCTTGTCGCCAAGAGGTCCTTGTGCTCCACGCGGTCCCTTTTCCCCGGCCGGACCCTGAAGTCCCTTTTCACCCGGAGGCCCATGTGGGCCCGTGGTGCCGCGCTCTCCTGCAGGACCCCTGTCTCCGGTCAGTCCCTTGTCACCGGGCGTCCCTTGCGGGCCCTTGTCTCCGGTTGCGCCAGACGGACCGCGCAGGCCTACAGGTCCCTTGTCGCCGGCAGGACCTGTTGCGCCCTTTTCGCCTTTCTCGCCCTGTACACCGCGCAGGCCTACGGGTCCCTTGTCGCCGGCAGGACCTGTTGCACCATGCTCGCCCTTGTCTCCTGCAACACCTGTCGTGCCCTTGTCACCCCGGTCACCCTTGTCACCGGGCGGTCCCTTGTCACCGGGCGGTCCCTTGTCTCCGGTAATTCCCTTGTCACCGGTAATTCCCTTGTCTCCAGGCGGTCCCTTGTCTCCGGGGGAACCACGAAAGCCGGGCGGTCCCTTGTCACCGGGCGGTCCCATCGGACCCTGACCTCCCTTGTCCCCATCGGCAGATACCTTACTACTGCCGTACGACTCAGTTGGACGTGATGTATCAGGTGACGGTCTTGGTGCCGGTTCGGACTTTTTGGCATCCTGCTGACGCTGTTCTGCCAACTGCATCCTAAATGAAGAGTATAATGGTGATAACTGATCTATTACCGTGATCCAGACAGAGTCCAGTCCAGATACCGAATTCGGAATCGGGTTTTTGTCGCTTCCAAGCACCTGTGTAAACACACCGTCTTTGACCTTTAGGTGGAATTCGTCCTTCCACAGCACTGCAAATGAGCGCTTTGGAATGGAGTTGCCAGATGGCTTTTTCTCGGATAAGAGTATTTGAACCTCATATACGCCTGCCTGCTTGAACGGGGCGGCTCCGCTTACCTCTATTTTAACATCAGAGTGCATCTATGTATCTTTGAATACGTGGTATTTTTGCATTTTCATGACTTGGGCGTCCACAGTCACGAAATCAGTTCGTTATTTAAGATGCAATCTAGGAAAACGATGTGTTTGAAATGGGGGCAGAAGTACCTTGTCATGGCAAGGATTCATCCCGTAAAGGTACGATACATCATACAGCGAAAGGATCTGGGCAAGAATACCACGGAGATAGCACAGGAAATGAAGGTGTGTGGGAAACAGATACAAAAACTGCACGAGTGTTGACAAACGCCGCGTTTTGGAAGGATAAGATAGACACGCGTGATTTTTTAGGCTCCCGTATCAAGGAAGCATCTAATTGGATTTTATCTTCAGCAGCTTGATTATTTCCATTATGCTAGTTAGTATGGTATAGTTCTGTTCTTCAATTTTCTGCATTTTAAAGTATACATCTTGCAGGTTGCTAAACGTCACTGTGGAGCGCCACGCATCCTTGTGGGATTGGACAGCGCTTAGTAACTGCTCCGATCTTGCCTTTGAGAGACCCTTGTTTACAAATTTTTGTATCGCTCCCTTTTCAGTTACATCTCCCCGGAGTAAGTTGATTATTACAGAGTTTGTCACGGCTGCAATCGAATGAAATTGGTCACTTGTTATGCCGTATTTTTCAACAACGGCATTCATGTCATCATGATCGATCCAGATAGCATTGGTGATCTCTTCAAGTTGGGAGAACGCATCATCCTTCATCAATTGCAGCTGGTTAAGCTGGTACGCCATTGTAGGGGCATGCTTTTTCATGTTGGATACGATGAGACGCGCATAAGTCTCTTCGAGTCCCAATTCAACTAACCTATTTCCAATTTTTATCCCGTCATGTTTTGAGAGAAGACGTTGAACCTTGGAGAGCAACGGAAACAAAGAATTGAAGTGATGCTTCAGTTTGAAGGTTCGTGGATTGAGATCAGATACGATTATGGCCTTGTCTTTATCCGAAAGACGATTAAAGTATACGATGGACTTTTTGACTTTGTCTTCGTTTTCAAACATGATCATCTTTTCAGTTCTTTTTCGACGTTATAAAGCAATGAATTTAGACGATACTTGAGCTCATCGTCTGCCTCGGCCTGATAGGTTGCAGCTTTGCCCTCTTGCATCTTTCTCAAGTTGTTGGAATTCATACGGTACCTGTAATATTGCGTCACGTAGGAAGTATGCTTCATATCGTGTCGCACATCTTGGTATATTTAAGTATGTTACGCGCAAAAGTTTGTTGGATAACTCGGCACAGTCCGTCACAAAAGCCATGATTTAATCATGCCATCAATGTCTACATCAAGACGGTTTATCCTCCTGAATAGTACGGAATAGTGCGGCGTGTCATGCCCCTCTAGCATCCCCATAAGGAAACCCAAGCAACTATCTGTAATGTATTCTAGTATGATCCACAGTGCGGCCGCGGTCATGATCAACCCATCGGCATACTCAAACGAGTCGTACCTCCATTGGAACAATTGACTTTCAGGTCTTGATCATAAGACGCTACCAAGTCCCTTCCGCGCCCGACGTATTTTGCATTGTCAGTTGCCAACAGGTATAGCGCATAACTATACTCTTCAGCTTTTTCGGTTTGATATATCAGATCAAATGATTACCTGTATTACACCAGACGGTTTATGAGTAGTTATGAAACAAACTTCAAGGAGAGATAAGTTTAAAATGCCAACATTGGCACTTGCATACATGTCATCTCCACATCCGCAAACTGATTGGGAAAAAGACATCGTAGATACTAAATGGACGGACAGAGACACCGATGCCGTGGTCCAGTACACGATTGACACAGAGTACCTTAACCTAAAAGACGTTGACGAATTGGATTAGCATACGCGAAAATGACCCGTCAAAACCCAAAGACGCGCTGGAATCGCAAGTATTCACGTTGATTTTATACTAAATATCATATGACTAGGCAGGACAAAGATAAGCGTGAGATATATCAACGCACTATCGACATAGCTAACCATTTGACACTAGGTAGTATCAGTGGTTGCATGACGTGCCCGGACGGAGAAGACCTAAGGCTTGAGTTTAATACTGGTTTGAGCATAGTGTACAGGTTCAAGGAGCCTGTCATTACATTTCTGACATTCACCTACAACTGAATATCGCGCATCCGTTTGTAGTGTATACCGTCTAGACTCTCGGGTCAGTTGCGATCAGGTGCAGGCTTGAGTTAAGGATGATTTGGTGTGGACCCCGCCTCTGCCATAGTTTGCCAATCTAAATCCGCTATGGATCTGGATCCTGACTGGCTTGATCCTGTCCTCAAGCTTGCGCCATTCATTCCAAATCTTTCTGATGCGCCACCGTTGGATTGGAGTGGTTCTTTGACATGTTGTTGCTTGACAAATACCTATGATTGAGGATGTAGTTCGAATTATATTCCATCGTAAAAAACTGCCTTTGTATGGATTCATGCCTGTAATCGTGTCTGATGCTTCTAAAGCCAACTGAGCCTACAGAATAGATATAGCGACGCTCGTAAATTCATGTACAATAGAGTTTATGCATAATCACAGTTTTCTGAAAAATCATTCTAATTTATCGGCAATGTGTAACAATTAGACATTTGTCGTTAAATTCGTACATGATGATAACTTGGTATGAGAGACAGGAATGATGTATAAAGTGAAACCGGGCTACCCTAGTGCATTTCTTGCACTTGCATTTCACCGTGTAATATTCCATTTACCTGATTATGTGCGATCAGCACCGCTGTATGCGGTATGATTTGTACGACGTCCATCCGTCACAATTGAGAATTCCATCCCATGTCTCCCCGAGCACCTCCCGGGGCACATCCGCACCCCGAGTGGAATGTATTACCATTGCCCGTCACAGGATCTAAGATTCACATGATGGAGCCGTTAAGATGCATGGACGTCTCGTCCGCGTGTATCACGAACGCGCGGCGCATTAATGAGGCAATCTCATCCGTGGGCGTTTCTAGATACGTTACGACACGGCTCATTATACTATGAAGGATAGTTGATGACATTTTGATCCCACAAAAATCTATAAACATCATCAGTCTAGCACCAATGCAATGAACATGATCAAAGATAATAGGCTTCCAAAAGTTCAAACAAGAAAAGAGTTCATGGACTATATGGAAGAAGCAATCGCCATGTCTAGAGAGGACGAGAAGGAGCCAAGAGGACGTCCGCGAGAGCTAAAAGCTTACATGCTCGAGTCCGAGGGAGGATTTCCGGTGAAGTTTTCCTCAGGTGATATAACCGGTGAAGTGGAAAGCACCGGCCTAGACGAGATCAAGATACTTCGGACTCATCGGGGAGAGGAATCATTCGAGTTCTTCTTAGACACCGTCGATCCGAGGTTCTTCATACTTCACACCAACGAAAGATCCGAGGATGCAAGCCAAATAATCAGAACGCTTACGGGTGATTTACGGTACTCCTTTGACAATGCTTGGTTCTATTCCAACATGCTGTACGACTTTACCAAAAAAAACGGTAATACCTTCAAGGGTTTTGGAGTCAAATACGCCGACATATTTCTGTCAGACGATGGTAACGGGGACAATTCTATAGACGACTTGAGGATAGCCATAAACGGTTCGCTGGCGCACGACGTACTTGATATAGTCAACAGTGAACCACGCGTCAATAGAACCATAGCCTTTGACAAGGTACGGATACAGCGCGGTCAGGACTCACAATATAACTACATACAGGACGACGTGACGCATGAGGGCTACTTTTCAGTCAAGCGCGGAAAGTCGGTGCAAGATCACCTGCAGCTCGTGGATGCCTGCAGGGAGGCTTATTCCAAGACAGTCGAACATATCGAAGACACCAGTATCGGGGTTAAAACGGTTGATGAAAGGACGACCGTGGAGGGGGTGTCCTTTGACTTTGAGTTTAAGAACACCATACAAGATCTTGATCGTTTTATTGAAAGGGTGTTCAATGCCACCGAACCGTTCAAGTTGTGGGGGCTAAAGACAAAGATTCGTGATGGTTATTACAAAATCACAGCGACCGACCTGCACGCGGGCACCGTAATCAACTTTGATATAGCAGACAATCTGATGCGCGCATACCTGTTCAAAGGTAGCTGCGGAAATACCATCATGCGCCTGCTTACCAATCTTCAGATTTATCACGACTCTAAGGTCGTGTGCAAACAGGTTGTGATGTAGCATGAACATGAGCGTACACACCAGACTGATCAATATGGTCATAGGGCTCTGCAAGGATACCGCCTGTTGGCCCAGCATCCTGCACAAGCTGGGTTACAAAGTCCAGCTGATAGAGCAGAAAATATCCCTACGAGAATCTGCCTAGAAGATAGCACCAGACGTGGTTGCAGTATCCAACAGGCTGACGCATGCAATGGTATTTGACTGTAAAAGTGGTAAAAACATCAATTCTGATCAAGATCGTAGATACGAGAGTCTCGAATCGCGCGACCTAGTGTATCACATTACAATACATGACCCAAACCAACTGACGCATGTTGTCTGCTATGCAGATGAAGATGCTAATCACAAATCCCTTGAATCGTACACCAAACGGCCCTTTATCACGTTTGATTCCGAGATGAGGGGTATTCGTGACTTTGGTAAAAAGGAAGTAAACGATGCACTATGCAAACCCACTAGTCTTGATGGAATGCAGGAACCCATCGGATACTACCCTTTCGCGCCGGGCGACAATAACTCTGCAATAATTCCACACGTCCTGCCTGGATTGATTGCCTATCTGTTCCAAAAAGGACGAGACGCTCCTGCCATCGCAGTTGATTCCGAGATGGCAGAATCGATACTCAGAATTATTCATCCGTTTCATGAACAGATGTCCTCTGAACACAAGCAGAACTTGACTCAGAAGATCAAAAATATGATTAGAACACTCAGGAAGAGAAATAGTGAGTTCAACCAGCAATTGAACAAGATAGAAGAAGGAAAGATTGGCACTAGTACGATGCAGAGATTACGCAGAATATGTGTGGAGATCGGTAAAAAGTATTCCGAACAGCAAAATCTTGACAGTTTTTGAACTTTTGCCATAGTGTGACCGCGTCCCACTATAGTAAATGATATTGATATTGGACACTATAGCGACGCTCGTAAATTCATGTACATTACAAAATCGATGATGGAGCAGACTCGTGAGAATTTCAGCGATTTGCCAGGAAGGTATGAGAAAATTATATAACCAGAACTAGGATGACGCGCGACGGCAACATGATTTATTCTACGTGCTAGCAACTGCTATAGAATTCATGCACAATCACATTTTTC
>CAZDQM010000055.1:0-14422 GCA_964507825.1 uncultured Nitrosopumilaceae archaeon
CTGGTGTTCTTGGCCTTGGAGAGCGTTTCAGCCACCCCAAAATCTCCTTTGTCAAATCCAAACTGTGTAAACCAAGATATGGCCCATCTGGTGTCGACATCAAAATCTCCTTCTTGTTCTGCAAGTATCTCATCTAAAGTCTGATTGATAAGAGCCAATGCACCCCTTACAGATATTGCATTTCCATTAACATCCAACACTTTAGAGTGACGTGTAAATACAGCCATGCCAGGTCCAATAGCAGCTTGAGCCAAGTCTACCGGTGCAATATTTCCTGCCTGCATATGAGCTAGAGAATTAGACAATTCTGATCGTAGAGTGTCAACAAATTCCCTTCGAGTGACAACAGGAGCATCGTTAGATCGTATACGGCAAACTAGAATAATTGATGAAGCTAAAGCATTGGAATCATGTGACCGCAATCGGCCCTGTAGCTCCGTACGTATGGGCCATGTTCCCACGATTTGAAACCCGGCAGAAGTTAATGCAGACAACATTGTTTGCCAACCAGTGGATGCTCTACCCTCCCGTGTCGCTTCTTCCTGTTTGTAAGCATAAAAAATAGAACATGGAAATTCCTGCGACACATGCTTTCGAATTAATACTAACGCATCACTCATTAATTCTTCAAATCGTCTTTCGGGGTTCTGGAATCTAGATGTGGCTACCATTTCCTCTTCTTTTGGCACTAGCATACTGGCAAACAGATCAGAGTGTACCTCATGAAGCAATGGACGAAACCAAACATAGAAAAAGTCGGACAGATCAGCATATCCAATATTGTCATAATAAGGTGGATCTGTAATTATTATTGTACCTTTCTTGTCATATGTAGCCGCATTTGCTTGATATGCTTGGCCTACGTTTGTATTGCTTGGGAGGTTCTCTACTACCTGCGCGATCCGTTCAGCTTGTGCCACCCGGTCTTGAGAAACTAAGAGGGGATTAATTTCGGCATAATCCAATATCATTGAAAATACCGGCTGTGCAAAAACACTCGCAGCAGTTTCATGGTCGTTTCGCCATCGTGTAAAACTAGAACAGCTGCGTACATATCTACCTATTGCAAGAGTGATAAACATGTGGACAGAATTAGCGTATTTTGTATCAGAGGTATTTGCGATTATTGATGATCTCATAGTTGATATTAGATGGAGTGGACCCCATAAAATGTTACTATTTTCGGCATGATTTTACATACGGTTTAGTGGATCATTCATTTGTAATATACCATAGTTCGGCAAATTCTGCCGGGGTCGTGAATTTACGAGCGCCGCTATAATGCACCTTCATGCCCTGAACACCGCCGTGTCCGTGTTGTTGAGGTACCAGAACGTCTTTTCACAGTCGCACACCGTGCCGTTAAACCATTCCGTGCGGTTGTTTGATGGGTGGTAGTTGCTGCTTGAGCCGCCTAGATTACCGAGGCGCTTGCTACTGATTCCGGCGTCGGCCTTGTGATAGGTCTTGTTTCCGAATATCTTGCGGGATGCCTTGTTCTGATTTGTTGTCTGATGTGAGCAGATTGGCGTGATTTTGGACTGATTGTACCGTCATGGAGCGATCACCGTATATGCTATAATGCTTCCATCTTGACCCTTAAAGAATACAATATAGTCATGACCATCTTTTCTGATGCTGACGTCTGCAACTGTTGCTGTACCAACCGCTAGTGATAAAAAGCGATGACTTTGTAGATCGCCGCATCTTACATCTATGACTGCTTGAATGGCATGCATTGTACATCCTGTGACCACCTCGCCGGCATCAAGCTTGGAAAGGAGCTCATTGGATTGCATACTTGGCCGTTCAAATATTGGTGCCTCGATCGGCGGAAACCGACCAAATTCTACATCCATTGAAAGATCCATCACTGGTATTGGCACACGGATTAGCAAATACTTCATAAAGACTGAAACATCTAGTACTGTGTCTAATTGATGCGCGAACGCGACTAGAAGGATCATAACTCCAAGCATGATTGCGGTAATAATGCATTTGAGAGCCATGGATGCACCATTGCCAACCCTGCATCTTTTTGTACCATGTACTGCAGATGGAGTATCGTGTTGTTTTTTGGATACCTGTGAATTTGTCTTCGGAGTCTTCATCCTAGCGGTCTTTGAAGATCCATTACATCTTGGAATGCCACCAGTATTTATTATGGACATGTTTGCAGGCGTTATGGAATCGAGTACTAGCAGATCTGCGTCATCACTGACTAGTACGACCATGCGGTAAGCGGCTAGTGATACCGCATGCGCGTATATCACTCTGTCCCAATGCGCTTTATTTTGTAATCTTTCAAGTAGTATGCCGCGCTCCTCTATGCTGATTGATTTGGGATTAATCTTCACCCCTAGCGCCCGCTCTTTTGCAAGCAACCATGCTTGAGCATCATGGACTAGAGGATTTGATCTTAGATACCTATGACGTGACACCGCCTCCTCTAACGCACGCTCATCCGCCCTGCTGTTGACCGCGCGCGACAGATACATATCTAATGCATCATGTCTATAGTCTTTTTTAAGAAGATGATTGATGGTCTCTTCTAGTACTGGTCTAGGAATCGCGAGATCGGCATTCTCTAGCGTCTGATATAATCTTTCACTGTCCTTGTCGTCGTATGATGCCGCCTTTAGAAGGACGTTGGTATCTGGCACTAGCAGCACACCTTCTAACTCTATTGGCGCGCGCCTATCGTACATTCTACATCCGCTATTTGCCCAACATGGGCTGGATAAAAACACCTCATAATTGACTCTCTCCTTCGTTGCATCCTTGCATGTTTTGCGGGCGCCGCGCAACGATGCGGTTCCGCCTTGAGACCGCGGCTACATGATGACTAGCCTGTTCTAGATATAGCCGCATCTGTCTGACATGATCAGGTGTACGGCACCTGCATTGGACTAGCTGTTGCGCATATGTTCATAGCCTAGTATCATGTAGCGATGCCGTATTGCATCATAATCCTAGTTGTATTCTGGCCTTGCATGTCTTGTGTTGTGATGATCTGAACTGGGCAGGGTTTGGAATTGGCATGCTGTGATTATTTTATCATTACATGATATGCCATTCAAAAGGCATGATCATACACGACTCATATGTGACCATTACTGTGAAAACATGGCATGCTCAAACTTGCCAAACTCACTACCTGTGTGGTTTGGGAGCGCAAGATGCGAAAGCTGGAAACATGCGTAATCCTACAACTAACTCTGACATTTGGACAAACACCACGCCCTTGCTGTCTGTACTAGTGCTAACTTTACACATCTCAAATCTTGTCTTTTTTGTACAGCATTTCTGCAAGTAGCACTGCTCCCTTTGCTGAACCCATCTTCTTATTATGTGAGAACAATACGTACTTGAGCCCGTTTTCAAACAATTCCTCCTTTTCGACTCTGCCGATCGTGGTAGTCATGCCATCGCCTACAGTCCGCTCCATGCGCGGCTGAGGCCTAGTCGGATCCTCATGAAATGCGTAATAATTTTTGGGCGCTGACGGTAATCCGTCCACCGACACGCCCTGGTTGTAGTCATGATATGCCTCCTTTGCCTTTTGGGGATCTATATCGTCGCCTGTCTCGACAAACACAGACTCGGTATGTCCGTCGATTACGGGTACTCTAGTACATGTGCAGCTTATCCCGATATCTGCATCCTTGATCTTTCCACCGTTGAGCGTTCCAAGTATCTTTCTAGTCTCCTTTTTTACTTTGTCCTCCTCCTTTGGAATCCATGGTAGTATGTTGTCAGTTATTCCCATTGCAGATACGCCTGTCTTGCCTCCACCGGATATTGCCTGCATCGAGGTCATCATGACACGCTTGACGCCATACTTGTCGAATAATGGTTTAAGCGTTATGGCAAGTCCGGTGGTGGTGCAGTTTGGCAACGGGGCCACCCATCCCTTCCAGTTGCGGTTCTTGCTCTGCACATCGAGTAGATCGGCCTGCTCGTCATTAATGCCGGGAATCAATATTGGAACATCCTCTTCGTACCTGTACGCGGAGCTAGTAGATATTACAGGCAACAGGGCAGCCATCTTGGTCTCTATGTCGCGGGCAGCCTGCGACTCTACTGCAGAGAATACCAGATCTAGGCTTGATGTGTCAAGCTCGTTTATACTACGCACGGTCATCTGTTTTATATATTCAGGGATCTCGCCGTCCACATCCCATGAAATTATGCCAGACTCGTTGCGTATGGCATCGATATACTTTTTGCCTGCAGAGCGCTCCGAAGCGGCAATCTGCGTGACCTCGAACCATTCGTGGCCGTCGAGGGATGAAACGAATTCCTGCCCTACGGATCCTGTAACGCCAATAATAGCAACACGTTTTTTTTGCCTCGTTGTCATCATACTTGCTTGCAGATTTATGCATTTTAATCTTACCAGTGTGGGTGACGCTGAAATTTGTATATGTAAAATCTTATGAACGATTGCAATCAGGTGGATGCAAAGATTTGCAGTGTACACAAAATGTTACTGTGTCATGATTTTACATACGGTCAGGCAGGTCATGTATTTGCCATCTCCTACAGCCGGTACTGGTGTAAATTCGGTTGATGGGCACAAAGTGTGAGAGAACCACGCGGGTGTGATAGCATCCCTATGGGATACCCGCGCAGTCTCGACTAGTCGTCAACCTGAACCGTTTATCAATCTTCGCAAGTTCCTAGCCAGTTCGTCCAACCCGAACCAGTCGGGATCTCTTTTCATCATGACTGCGGGTGTCCCTAGTAGCGTTCCGTCGTCAAGGGCAATGCTACGCGGCAGGCAGACGCGCCAGTCATCAGTCCTGTTTATCGCGTAGTTTCACTGCTTGGTGTCCTGTACAGCCCACTCGTACATGACCAGCACGTCCGAGTGGTCGTCATACGTGAGCAGAAAATTCAGTCGATCGGCGTTCCACTTCAACATGTCGCGAAACCTCAAATGATCATCCCTTGTGAACTAGTGCGTGTAGAGCTTGCGCTGATCGGTGGCATAATAGGACGGGTCGATGAACAGGAACGCCACATCTGGCAATTCGTCGATCACCCTCTCAAAGTCAAAATGTGTGATGGTGACATGTTGAATCTTGGCAGAGCACGGCAGTATGCTTCCCCCTAGTTTCATTGGTCTTGATTGATCTGACGCGGTGATCGCCTTCTGGCTTTTTGTTCACCATTAGTGATATTGTAGTGGTCGTCAGGGCACCGTCAAACACGGTACAGTCAAAGTCAAACGTGATAAAGCTGTCAATTGTAAAGTTCTCCACATGAATCTTTTGAGCGTCTTACCGTAGCCCGTATGGAAAAATTCAGACGGCGTGATAAACGCTATCCTTCCACCATCCTTTACGGAGTGCTTTGTCTTGACCATAGCTGCGTGTACATGTTCGTAAGCATGCTGAACTTTACCCCCAAGTCACACCTTATTTTTGTGATCAAGTTCCTGTCAAAGTTGTGGAAGTTTATGTACGATAGGTTGCATACTAAAAAGCTCACCTTCTCGACATCTCCTGCCGGCAGGTAGTCTTTATTCTGTATAGTTACACAGTCTGCCTGTTTCTTGTGCCGCGTATTGATCTCAAGGTGGCATGCGTTTACCATTGACGGATCCTTATCCATTCTGAATATATTGTAGCACATTTTGCCGTGGTTCCAGCATCTTGTCAATGAAGACCACTGGTCCGCATACTGATATTACGTAGATAGTCTACTAGTAGCATGGCAAAGATTGAGGCACATGAACCTTTGCACAACCCTTGGCTTGTTGCGGCGCGTACCATGCCTTACCATATTGTTGGAGCGGCAGTATTTGCAAAACCGCATGGTATCGTACGATTCAACTGTCATGGGTACACCTCCTACGAATTATAAACGAGAATGAAGAAGATCGCTCAGGGCCTATTAAATTCGTCATGGGCGCCGTCACGCCTTGACGTGCGTCCGGCTCGGTGTAGACTAGTGGTACAGACATTGATACCTCGTACGTTGACATGACCAACAAGGCGGTGGCAGATCACAAGCGGGCGTTGAGTCAGCGGGCATTGGATGACTGAGTTGAATCTTGGAGACTTGCAAATTCTCAGAGTCTGGGAAAGGTTGACTTTGATCTTGTGGTGTATTCGTCGGATCATCGGATAATATGCTATGACGGCGAGAATCCCGAACATCGATACCTGCTATGCAACCTTATAAAAAAATACTATATTTTCAGCTTTGATAAAGAAATTCGAAGGGATGGTTGGGAGATGGTAGCAAAACAGTAGAAATGCTACCATCACCTCTTATGCACAAATGTTCGATTCTTTGACTATCATATTGGAAGTTATAGAACTGTATAACCATCTCCATATGGCAAATCCGCATGCATGATCCAATCTGGTTTGGGAGGGTCTGTATCACATATTCATTTTTGATGTAAAGCCATGATGCTCACCTAAGTGACTCTGGATCTGCCGGTGCTGGAACCGAGCGCGTCATATCTGCCCGATGTTTGTGACCATCAAAGTCAACATGTATGATGTTGACACCGTGTCTGACACACCACACCTGCATTCCGATCTTTGTAAACCCGACGTTTACACGCTGATATAATGCCGGTGATACTCCATCGGGTATATCGCGCATGCACATGCTACAGTGCAGATACTGTATTATGGAGTTCAGATTGGTTTCGGCGACGGGATCTCCGTTGACCGCGCGTCTATTTCCCACCATCTTGGTACCTCCGGCTATGTGATTCCTCAATCTCCGTGCATAGCTCGTCAAGCGCGTCATATACTGCACTGTGGAAGCGTGTCGGTACGAGATCAGCTAGCTTTTCATAATACCTACTAAAATGCACGTCACCACGTTTTTTTGACAACAATCTATACAGCACATGTTCCGTAGCGCGACCATCTAGATCGACTCTGAACTCCCTAGCATGCGATACGTGCTCCTTATGCAGCTGTGAGTATCGTAGGGGCCTGATACCTCCATTCAGTGCTATATCTAAAGTGATCGGATGCATCCCGGGATACACGGCCATGATATCATCTCGTACCATGTGGAAAAACCGCTCATCTGTGGTGCAGACGTCAAGGCCGCACCCGATGATCTGCGAGGCAGTTAGCACCCCATGGTTGGTATTGTACAGGTATCCTGATATCCTGTCATAGTATTCTTCTAGCGTAGTGCCTCGATTGCCTGCCTTTTTTGCCCGGCAGATTTTCATACTACTTCCCTCCTTGGCGTACCTGAATTTCTGATACAGTCTATCAAAGTCACGACCTGCCATTATTACTTCATCTCCAATGTCGTCTACAGGTACGGGCGTGTATTCCCCGTAATCCATCCTGTAGACGCGATACGTCTTGATACCCCTTGTGCCGTCTATGACTATCTTGTTTGTTTTGATATAGTCATCGAGGGTAGGGAATCCTAACGCCTTCATGCTGTCATAGTCTGCCTCAGGGACGCGCACTGCCACGGTGCTGTTGTCGTGGGATCTTGCGGCATTGATCTTTCTTTTTACCAGCGATTTTGCAATCAAAGGCTTGTGACTTTTCCTTATATTCGCTATACGATTACTTCCAAAACAGTCGGTCACGTACACTGTATCCATAAACTGTTTTATCCTTGCCGTTACGCCGTCTCGTATGAATTTGGTGCCGGTTATATCATCAAGCAGACTAGATTCTGGATCCGAGACGTATTCATGATGCGTCTCATATGTCATCTCTGATATCCTCAATGCAATCAATTCGTCGATCTCCACGCTCAATCTTTTGGAACTGTCTTCGGTGAATCTTTCACGATCCGGGGTTGGAACAAACCGGCCCTCGCTCTTCACATTGATTGCCATGGAGTACATGCAGTCATCAAAACTGCCATTGTACTCGAAGTTGATTGGCATTCCTGCAAGATGTGCCTCTACCCTAGGATATCCTCCACGTAAAAAGAGTGCCGCAATGCTTACTGAATCACTCTCAAAGGAGATGATGGGGCGGCCGCGGTGGCCGTTATACTCATTTACAGACTCTGCTAGCGTCATCCTCTTGCAGGTATGTGACACGGTTCCTTCAGAATCACTCCTGTACAGAATTGTATCGACACCGCTTAACATGGCACATCTTCTGAGCATCTTGTCTAGCGCCGCGTAATCTATGCCTGGCTTGAGCGTGATCCTTATCTTGGTACCATATGAGTCCATCTTTGGTTCTGGCAGTATCTGGAATCCCAGTCCGCCCTTTCCCATTACTGCGTACCTGTCGCCGTTTCTAGCATATGTTTCGACTATTACTATATCTGATAGGCACGTATATGAGGCAAACCCCATCCCGAACTGTCCTGGCATGCTACGATCAAAGTTGTTCGATCTACCGAGCACGGACAGGACTTGTATAAACACATCCTGTTCGATGCCAAGCGAGTCGATTCCGTGTATTGTCAGGCCGCGGTTGGGCTCATCAAATGTGACCTCTATTCTCGGTGTTGCGCCATGTCGTTTTTTGGCAAGCAGACACGCCCGCCTCTCGTTTGCGTATAGCTCACGCAGTCCGGAGGCTGGATCGCTGTATAGATCATGGGAGATTCTTTGTATAATGACATCCTGTTCTAGTTGCACATTGATGAGGCCGCCTTTGCCTACTGCCTCGGCTAACTTGCCTGCATATGATGTATCGGCGCCCTCTATGATGCAGGGGGACTCGCCCCTGATTTTTGGCTTTGATATCTTTACCATGTCCATTATACGTGTCTTGATGCCTGGCCACCAGCTACTGCCGGAATTCCACACAATTGTTGTGATGTGTCTAGAACTAGACTGGTGCCTTTGGGAACCATCTCATTTCTGGATACCAGAAATACCCTGTTATCATACTTGACGAATATTCCGGCTATCTGTTTTAGCAGATTCGCCTGTGATTCGGGCACAAGGCTTGACGCCGATATCATTTTTTTGGATCTTGGCAGCGATTCTGCCGTCTCGTATCTTCCTGTATACTTTGTAACTTGATTCAATCTTCAACCCTCCTTTGGTTGTATTGTGGTGACGGGTGCGTATGCGACCCGTTCAAATGGCCGTGCTGTGTTCGCAATGGCTCCGAATTCTTCTTCACTTGGTCCTTGATTTTCGTTGGGACCTGAACCATTCCTAGACAACCGCGGTTTTTAACGCCCATGCACTTGGTATGTCCTGCATCGTATCTGCTGTAACTGGCTATGCCATGTGTGGGCGTGTCTTTTACGTTTGTTTGCCATGGCCATGTTCTTGCTATACTGGATGCCACTAGGCCGTAGCTGATGAACATGTTGGCGTCTTTGTCATGCCTCTGGTGCAAAATTTCTGAATGGGTGGGTGAATCGATCATCTGATTCACTCTGACTGTCTAAGCTGGTGCCGACACTGAGTCCTTACTGCATCGGCTAGTATGAGGTTTATTGCCTCATCCACCCTGCCGAGAACCGCCATGCACTCACGTCCTATCTTCTCGGATGAATCGGTGTCTGCATAGTGTGATATGTACTTCCACGTGTACTTGGTGATTACCTTGCCTTTATCCACGTTGTACATCCTAGCAAGTATGCATGCACCAAGCTGCGCTACTATCTCCTGGACCTTGTTCTGGCCGCTCTTTATCCCATTATTCTTAAAGTCGTAAAAATGAACAAGTTCATGCAGAAACGTATCTGGAGAGTCCGTGGACAAGACGATGTGTTTTCCATCATGGGTTATGCTACCGTATTCACCAAACGTGCTGTTGGCATATCTGACATTTATCCCGTTTAGTTCTGCTAGTTCGAACAGCGGGGGGAGCTCCCTTGGCTTGTAGCTTTCAAGTGCGGCCCCGTACGTGTCCTCGTATCGGAACACGGGAATCGCGCGGAATCCAACTAGGATCTTCCGGTCTGGATCTTCTGGATCATCGGCATTTACGAGTCTTGGTCCAAGTATGTACGTGGCCTTGCTTCCGCTTTTTATGTTTCTGCCGACATTCTTCCATTGCCTGAACCCTCGCGCATCAGCGGTACCTGATATCATCATGACAAGCCTGTTTCCAAGCGACCATGATGATGAGGGAACCTCAGGAGCCGTGATGTATGTCTTGGCCGCTATATCTGGAAATGACTCCCTGGAAAAGAGGCCTACCAACTCCATCATTACCTTCCTTGCATTTGTGGTACTAGTCATGATTATACACTCTTTTTTTCAACGGCGCGCAAGATTATAGCAGACTGATGTTACCACACCTATTGCAATCTTCAATTAGATGGTCATGAATTGTTGGACTCGTCATGCTTGGATTTGAGACTGTTTTGAAGGCGATATTTACAGGATTTTTCATCATATTCTCAAAACACGCTGCTGTCATGCACCATGGTTGCGGCCGGCACACTCTTCACGTATTTACTCTGTTTTATCATTGGATGTACTCGATGGTAATTTTGCTCGATGATGTTCAAGATTTCTTCTCCATTCCAAGGTGTCTTTTGCATTGTTCGGTCAGTTGGTTTGTGAACACTGAATCATCCATGTTTGGATTCAGTAGAAAGTTGATCTTCGACATGATGGTCATTGTAACTGGGTTTATGACCACATCCCCGATTCCGTCCACGCTCATGTGTTTTTCCTTTTCTGTGCCGATGGCCACAAGGCACAGATGTCTCCAACTATTGTTTTCTATACAATGCGCCACGCCATGATTGTTTACCATGAATACGCCGTCAACGGCATAGCCATCCTTGATGCGCGATACGCGTCCAGGATACTGGAACACAATCATGTCTATGACTTTTCTTTGAGCAACGGTCTCAAACCACCCGCTGAACAGCTTTGCATACGCCTTGACATCCTTGTTCAAAATGCATGTTGCAATGCCATCCCCATCGGATATTTGTATCTGTCTGGACTCATACCAGCAGTTGAACACGCCTTGATTGTATGTCTCCTTGACTGTGGCTCCGTTTGAGCCCCAGTCGTAGAATATACGGTTGCCATTGTAGTGCCGTATTCGAAGTATGTGGTATTCGGATCTTGGAATTGTGGATACGCCGTTTCGATCCTGTATTATCAACAGATCTTGGCGCTCCTCTAACAAGATGGTTTCCGGATTCATGCCTTTGAACGTGTGAAATGATCCGTTTCATGATTTCGTACTTTACATGATACTTGACACTGTTTTTGACAGGTTGCTAGTGCATCCTGTCGTACATACCGACTCTGATCTGATATTTCACCTCCTGCCACGACGGGAATACCGCAGATCTGCTGTGATGAATCTAGAACCAGACTAGAGTCTTCAGGTATCATTTGATTGCGAGATACTAGAAACACTCTGTCATTGTACCGAACAAAGATTCCTGCAATGTGATTCATAATATTTGCTTGCGATTTTGGCACAAGACTTGATGCCCTTACCTGTTTTATTGATTTTGGCAGTGATTCTGCCGTCTCGTATCTTCCTGTATACTTTGTAACTTGATTCAATCTTCAACCCTCCATGTGGTTTTTCTGTATTTGTTTGGCCATGACACTAGCGGTGAGCATAGTTCAATGAAGTACGCGATGCCACTTGCACCAAATCCATGGGAATCCTTTATGGATATCGGTGTAACTTTGTACAATCTGACTCATCGTCGTGTCTTGCCACAATCATATTTTGCACAGTAGGCATGTATCTGCATGCCATACTGTTCATGTCAACATCGTTACAACATGTTGTCTCGACATTGTTCATGCCTATGTTTTTTGGATCCATTTTTTAGCTCTTTTTGCTAATGTGCATGCGTTTGACTAACACCAGTCCAACCTCCGGCCATGCGGTGGTATTAAACATGCATTTGCATATTGCTGTGGTTGTAGCCCTTATTCGGTGCCGTTTCAAAACTGCCAGCGCACAAGGGATCTTGTATTCATGGCATGAATGTATGATTCCCAGACATTCCTAGTTGGGAATGTTTCGACCCCTCCCTTTTTTCAGGATGGGAAAGGTCAACCAGCAGTGCCAGCGTCCGCTTCATGCACAATGGCTATGGCGGACTCATCAGTGGGATTTTCCATATGATGCGAGGTAGTTATGCCTTACATGCCTGCTCATGAAAAGATCTTATGGCGGCGTTTGCATCGGACGTACACCATCGTTTAATCTTGCCCATGTTTCCAATCCTTGCGTGGTACAGTATTCCTATCATGTCGTCCCTGCCAGCTGCCGCAAGTGCGTTGAATACGGTCACCATGACGCGTGGGTTGGTCTTTGTATCGTGCATGGTCTGTGATCTGAGAACCAACTTGGAGTCATCTGCAAGCATGTAAAATGCGCCCTCCCAGTTGGGTCCGCAGCTTTTGAAGAATTTTTGTGCCACGCCGACATTGCCGGATTCTAGCAAGGCCTCTATGATCTCTGCTGCCTTGGACGCGCTCAGCAAGGAATAGTGGACCGGCTGAGCGTTCTAGCTATGCCAAGCTCTATTGGAACATAGCCTCCATTATGACCATAGTCTTCAAGACATGTCTCCGCGGTTCTTATGAAATCTGCAAGCCGTGTGGAATCGATGTTCCTGAGCATGTTCATGGTGGACTCTATGTCTGCATCTGACGGTTCATCATATGCGCACCTGTTGCAATATGATTCCTTGCCGTCATGCACATGCCATTGTTCTACTAGATTTCTTGCCTCAGATATTGCACGATCAGTATGGTGGTTGCCATGGACGCATTTGGTCGAATTGGAGGCATTCAGGATTGTCCTTGCAATTTTTAGCTCTATTGGTTCACGAGTCACCTGGGATGGCCAGTTTGTGACGGCAGATTCTATATCCTTTGCAAGCCTTGTAAGATTTTCAGGACTCATGCCTCGGAACATGTTGGATGTTGCCTTTAGATCATCATTGTGATCCTCATATGCACACTCGTTGCATCTGTGTGCACCATCCTCATGTTGGTGCCATGTGTTGGCAATCTTTTTTCCTGCCTCCACAAGATTTCTTGTGGCGGGGCTGAGTTTATGGCCGTTTTGCAAATGTCTTATTTTGCCTATCTTTGTAGCGTCGAACCTGATCGAATCGTGGACATTTACGGCCTTTCTCTTGG
Organism: uncultured Nitrosopumilaceae archaeon; assembly: GCA_964507825.1. GTDB lineage: Archaea > Thermoproteota > Nitrososphaeria > Nitrososphaerales > Nitrosopumilaceae > JAWVZS01. The sequence continues at coordinate 13,070 of CAZDQM010000055.1, forward strand.
AGGTGGTCCTTTTGACGGTCTTTTCGTCGACTGCACCGAGGTCTCTAATGACCTCGATAACATTCTTGTTTGGCATGGGTTTTTTGATGGATCTCTGTGTGGTTGCTCGGGATCTTTTACCACCTGTGGTTAAAGCAAGATCGGATACCGTCCTGTCTGCATTGAATCCGTCGGGGATTACTTCTGTTTGCATTCCGTCGTGTTTCGGGACAGTTACACCGACATCATGGTCGGATGAATAGTCCGATATTGCACAATCTGTCTCGTCTGATATAATATCTGCAAACGCGTATGCAAATCCATCTGAAATATGTGCATTTGCAATCAGGTCACAACCAGTTATCCGTTCTTCTTCAATCTTCACAATCCGTTCGTTTGCATCAAGGATGATTGAGCAGACATGTCTGGACTCTTCAAACCTGATTGGCAGCTCTGGAATCCGTGCCTTGCGGTGTTGTTTGTTTATGATCCTTTGATCATGACCCATCATGTCATCCATTGCAAACGCAATCTCTTCAGAGGGAATCATGAACGTTGGAGCATGGTTTTTTCTAAAAAATCGGGGCAGGTATTCAGCCATGCTGTCTACTGAAGATTTGGCAGTCGCGGTTGACAGAACGTTGTGTCCGGGATCAAGGAACACAAGCATGATATAATCATCTTTTTTTCCGTGGCCGAGGGCATATATGTTGCCGTCATCTTTTGAGCTTAGTTCATCTTGAACTGTCTCGTCAAACTTGTTTGCCTCGATAAAGCCATCTGGAAGGGTTTGCATCCCTTTAATTTCTGTCAGAATTGCTTCGCGTTTAGACATTGCAAGCTGTCTACCTGTTGTGACGAGTGTTATGTTGTTCTTAGAGTATATTGCAACGACATCTCCATCACACATAAACACCTCGCCTAATTGATGCACCGCGGAATTCAGTCCCAATGTTTCACGTATTTTTTTGCATACGTATGGTATCGGGTAACTCTTTACTCCTACGGTGATTTTTCTGTTATTTTTGTTTTCTTTACTCATGGAATCATCTCCTTTTGATTTATGAGTCGTTGTACGGCTGATGCCGTACCGTGCGGTATTCTTTGCCGCACCAGAGTTACTTGTTAAAAAATTTGGTATGGGGAAATGCCCCAAATAATACATGCAGAATTATCATGTACCACATTCGTGGACGTTTCCATCTTCCACACCGGCCTGCCTGTCAGCCGCGCAGGGCGCGGTACTGCCGGTTTGAAGATGATTGTCAGGTCACAAAAAAATATTGGATGTGTCTAAAAGGTGGCCTATTTTGTCTTGAGGTTACGACTGATGTCGACTAGAACGTCCCTGATTTCTGTAAGGGATGTTGCAAT
>CAZDQM010000056.1:0-3307 GCA_964507825.1 uncultured Nitrosopumilaceae archaeon
AGCCTCTGCGAGGCATATGTCCTAAAGTAAAATAGTGTAAGCAGCACGCGATCCCTGATATTGAGAGAGAATCTACGTCCTGCACCGATGGCGCGTTTCCTATTTTTTCTTGAGAGGCGTTTCTTCTCTGCTTTTGTATATATTTTTTCTATTTTTTCCACCATCACACTACTCGACAGAAATACCCAAGAGGGACTGGAACAGTGGTGGGATTTTTTGATAATCTTTCGTATACAGACATAAAATATGCTTAGTTGGCGATACTATTTGGATCTTTTGAGGTCCGTTAATGAAATACGGCTAATTGAGAATCGCTTCTAATCTCCGTTCTTCTTTCGATGGTCTCCGTCCCCAATTTATTTCCTAAATCAGGACGACGTTTGACTACAAGTATTCGTGAATGGCCGTCATCATATTTGACGCCCACAATCGCGTAGTCGGCCCTCTTGTTCATGTTTTGGCAAGCGCATGAGGCCACATAGTTTCAGATTTCCAACACACCGAGATGTTAAAACCCCTGCCGGGCACGGCTACTATATCGTCAATCTTGTATTCTTTCGAGGTACAACGATTAATCTCTATTGTGCAGTGCAAAGAATCGCTCTCCGTCAAAGTGGATCATGTGGTGTGGGGATTCAGCAATCCATACCTCCGTTTCCCATGCGATGTCACCGGCGTATTTCTTCATCATCGACATGGTTTCGAACGCGGTCACATACACAAGGTCAGATGCAACACGGGAGAACAAATCCTCCAACTCTATTCGTCTCTTTGGGTCGATCGGCCCATGGCTGGTGACAGCTTCTATCAGGAACACCCAATCTTGCTTGGTGTCGTGTATAATCATATCGGGCATCTTTCCATGTGGATCCAGAATCATCCTCAGTACTGCGGTGCAAGTATCATCTACGTATGAAAGCTTCTTGGATGTATCTCCTACGTAGAGCAGGCGGCCATCGGGTACAAACTTGCGGCGGAACTTGTGCCAGACATTTCTGACCAATTCGTTGTGGCGCCCACTAGACAGTTTGACCTCTCTTCCTTGAGATGGAACCAGTCTGATCGTGCCGGATCTCATCTCCCTGTCATACAATGCTTGTAGTGAAGGGTGGGTTGTGTGGTACACTGCCAATTGTGTGTCCCACAATTCCGTCCCATACGTCTGCAACGCTGCCAGCGCGTCGGCCCTGATCCGGTACACGGTCTTGCCGCTATTTGTGGGTCGATCGGGTTCATCCGGGTTGATGTCGACAAGACCTGCTTGGAGGAACTGGTGCACCGTCTGGCGCCTTACGGTCTCGCGCGAATTGGGGGCATATGTTTTGTTGTAGTGTCTCTCAAAGAACTTCATCATTGGAGTTATTCCAATCAGGGGATTGCTGGCCTTGGCCCACTTGTCGTCGGGCTTCAGATCTAGCAGAGACAGCAGTGACAGCGCCGATCTCACGTTCTGCTGTTTTTTCGGCAGTCCAAGATGTGACAGTACGTGGAGCGCTTCGGTAATTTTTGCATTCCGTGCATTCATGACGATCCCTCCAACGCCAGCCTGCTTACAGTTCGATCTATCTCGTCTTGCCCCGCCCCGGGACCAACTGCTCTCCCTATCGCTCGCAATATGTCCAAGGGCGGATATCTCATGTACCTGAGATCCGTCGCATTTACCTGTGTGTTGCCGTTGAATTGCCGTAGGTACGTGTCAGCAGCACTCGAATTGAGGAACGCCCACAGTCCATGCGCTGTGATCCTGTCAATGGAGCAGCCGGGATGGTAAAAGTAGTTGATGCGGTTCTCGAACCCGACCAGACGTGTTCCATAGTCCTTGCGAGTCCACACCGCAGCGACGATCCTACGTCTCTCCTCCTTGGCAGTGAAGCGCTTTACCAGCACGTACGTCCCGTTCCTCACCAGCAGCTTTGCCGTTTTTTCGCTGGCCTCTATGAAGCTGGGGTGTTTTCCGCCTGCTGGAAACCTTACAGTTCCAGCTGATATGTCCGATGGTCTAACCAGTGGCACTGCTCTCCCGCGTCCGTTGCTCCTTAGTGCGTCCGCAGCCCTGAAGTCGACCACCTTGCCGGTGGACACATTCAGGCCCAAGCTGTCCAGCGTGGCCTTCAACCCTCTCATCTTTGTCACTGTGGTCGATTCACTAGCGTCGGGTGTAATGTGGACGAAGAGATTGGGGTCGGATGTGGAGACCACTTCGTCTACTCTCACTTTTCTGGATAGTATTGGTGAGGTCGGTCCAGCGCTGGAGGAGACGATCACGTCCACGCGGCGTCCACCCTTCTTGACACACATTATCACATTCTCCTGCAGGACGCCGTCGGTTTTGAACTGCGACGACCTGGAATCAAACAGGTGTATTCTCCTCAGCGCCATGGAGTCCAGCATGCGTCCCCTGAACTGCCGGAAGTACATGCCGTTGCAGAAGCTGCGTGGCGTGATGAATGTCATCTGTCCGCCATGACCCAGCATGTCTTGGGCCACGGACACGAATGCCGTGTACATGTTGGTGGTGCGGAGGCCGGTCCTGTCCATCATGACAGTGTACTCGGGGGATCGGGTGCCGATCTTGCTGTACGGTGGGTTCATGATTACGTGTGTGAACCCATTGGGACCTGATCCCGCGCATTCGGTCACAAAGTTACCTTGAATCCGCCTGCCTGAGAACTTAATCCCCCGTTTGGTGCAGAGGCGTCTGGCTCCACCTAACGCCTCGTCTATGTCGTGTGACAGTGATCCGTCAATCTCGTATGCGGTAACCTCGACCCTCTCTGGTACCTTCCTCGATTCACAAATACGTTCCACGCATGCAGTGAAGAGGGATCCTGCCCCTGCCCCAGGATCGAGTATGTGGATGGCCTTCTGCCTGTATGACATTATGGATGCCATGAATCTTGAGATCGGGGTGCTCGTAAAGTATTGCTCTAGACTCTGTTTCCTTTGTTCCGTCCGTCTAGCAGGTGCGCCGGCACCGATCACGCTCTGTGCAGTCATGATCCAGTTACTTCCGCACGACCTGTCCTTGATGCATACGTAGCATAGTTCGACATCTGAAATCGTATGGTATTGGAAGCAGTGGTATTTTTATGATTATCTTTGGGGGGAGTGGGTGGAAGAGAAGCGATCCCCAATTACACGCCGTGTCTATCCTGACATGTCATTTAACTGATCTAGGCTGTCTTCCACAAAATTCTGTTATTGACCAACCCACACACAATATCATTAATTGTGTCATACATTTTGAGTGGATTCCTATATACATCTCGCATAGTTTGACATCTCCTGACTTTTCGTATGACATACT
>CAZDQM010000057.1:0-38072 GCA_964507825.1 uncultured Nitrosopumilaceae archaeon
AAGCGCCTGTTTGGAGAGCACCTAATGGCCCTCAAGTGGAAAAACATCGAGCAGGAGGTAAAACTCAAGATGATTCTATACAACAAGTGGAGGGACGAGTCGATCGCGCGGGAGGCGAGGTGACACCATGACGACATGACACCCATGTCGCCGTCTGATGGGTACTTGGTAGCACATAGATGGCGAATTAAGAAACACAGTATGCGTCACAATAGGTTTTTAAGTAAATATTCGATCAGGCCATCATGGCTGAGAAAAAGGGTGCACCACTCCCGGCATCAAGCGCCGGCCTGCTTAGATTCTTTGAGGACGAGACCAAGGGGTTCAAGATTGATCCAAGGATCGTAGTCTCCATTCCGATCAGTTTGATTGCCATTTCATGGGCATTAGATCTAATATTAATATCGGGATAACGTGATGAATGGTTCTGCCGACAGCGTCTCCGGAATTCACAAGCGCTATACACTCACGTTATTCAATCCGTCATCACATTACCAGTCGTTGATTTTTGCAGTATGTACAGTTGTAGCAATCACGGCGCTGGTATCATACAGCTACCAGATATCAGACAGTTTTCCACTAGCAGTCACAATTGTAATTCCAATCCTGCTTGCCACGCAAGTAATCGACTCTAGGCTGATCCGGCACAAAGAGTATTCAAAGGCGTTGCACATGTCGTTGTTTGGCAACCTGATCTGGCTGATTACTGCCGGATCAGCAGTCATAGCGGCATACATCTTGGGCAAGCCGGAGATTGCAACAATGCACTTTGTAATAGGCATGTTCTTGTTTGTAAGTTTTAGAATTGGCATCTTTACAACGGTCCTTGGCGTGAGCCTAAAAAAGGCATGGCTAGTCTGCTTTATCCAGCCACTGTCAATATTGCTGGCCCTGCTACCGATGGACATGTGGAATGCGGTGCTGACCGATCCGACCACGCTTGCGTTCGGCGCGATCTTTATCGCCATTGCATCAGTCTGGTCAAAGATAACTGATGGTGCAGGAAGGCCCGGAATAGAGAGCACGCATAGGCTGATCCAGCTATACCTGTCATCTCAGGGAAGCGATAACGAGCCAATCGAGGAGATCATCGAGGATCGTTCAAACCCTTCTACGATCAAGACGCATCAGATCCGGTTGGAAAACGAAAAGGATGTAGACGTCAGACTAGTGTTGCCAGACGTGCATCCCGGCCCATACCACCCAATCGGCGGCAGCAACATCCCGTACAAAATTTACGAGGCGCTCGGCTCCTCGGCAATGGTCATGCACAGCATCTCAGATCACTCTTTGAACATTCCCTCGCAAAGGCAGGTTGAAAAGTACCTCAATGACTTGAAAAAGACCGCTACTATTGATCATGGAATGACATGTACAGAGCCCGTGGTGGTTCAAATCAACAAGGCACGGGTGACGGGCCTGCTCTTTGACAGAAAGCCGATTTTGTTTTTGTCGCTGTCACCCCACGGTATGGAGGACCTGCCAAGCTATGTAAAAACAGAGATTGAGCAGTTTGCAGAGAATCGAAACTTTGATCAGGTTCTAGTAGTAGACTGCCACAATGCAATGGGCGGGGAGATTTCCAAGTCAGATTCAGAAGACATGTTAAAGGCAGCAAAATCATGCCTAGATACCCTAATCACCAAGGAAAGACACTCGTTTGAATTCGGCTATGCCAACTCCAACAAGCTCAACCTGTACACGGTCGACCTAGCAAACGGCGGACTTGGGATACTGTGCCTGAAGATCAAGGATCAAAAATACTTTCTTGGATGGGCAGATGCCAACAACATGGAAAACGGCGTAAGGGAGAGAATAGTAGAAGATTTCAAGGACAATGGATATCACCTGCTAGAGCTGTTCACATCCGACACCCACTTTTCACAGGTTAGGGTGCGCAACAAAAACGGGTATTACCAGTTTGGAATCATGTCCAAGCCAGAAGAGATCGCCGGATGGTATCTGAAAATAGCAATAGAGGCCGAAAAGACCATCAGTCCCGGAAGGTTCGAACTGCTACAAAACACATCAAAAATCAAGATCATGGGGCCCAAGATTTTCGAGGACTACAAGGTGGCAATAGACAACTCGCTACGGATCACAAAGTTCTTTGCAAGCGGTTCGTTCGCGCTGTTCATTGCGACCCTGTTTCTATAGTGTGCATGCTTTCAAGGTTGCCATAAAACTCGTCTACAAACGACGGAAACTGCAGTATTGGAACGATTGGGACTCGGTCGATAAAGTCAATCCGGTCCTTGTATAGCGTCACAATGACAGGAATTGCCATAGAGCCGGCAGTCTTTGCCACGTACTGTTTAGTACGCTCTACTTGCTTTTTGACGACGTTGCGCATCGCAGATGAGCCGTACCGTTTCCAGTGTTTGCAGTCAACAAGGATCGCAATTCCAAGATTCACGCCCACCACGTCGATCTCCATCCTAGGACGCGTCAGGATTACGTTTTTCATGACTGCAAATCCCTTGGCCTCAAGTATCCTAGCGGCCAGCCCCTCAAAGGACCTCCAGTCCAGATGAATTGCAACATCGTCAATCATGGCGCCCTGCGCTATCAGCATCAGTGCAACAGACAGCTTGTCAGATATAGTAAACATATACTGCCCGTCCACAAGCTGGCCGATCCCCTCCTCGATCAGGCCGTCAAGAACTCGGGCGCATCTATCGGCATCCATCCCCGTCATTGCGGCAAAATCATCAACAGATATCCCGTCAGGTATTATGGCACGCAATGCATTTACTGCAAGGGATCCGTTCACTGGTATGATCAATTCGGTGTGACTTTAAGTGTTTTACAGAATTAAAAAAGACGTTTAATTATGTCTGTTATTAGAACAGGAACGTGCATGCGATAGCCTTGATATTAATTGTAACAGTTTTTGCATCATCATGCATGCTAGCTGCCTATGCCAGCGGCACAAACTCGGACTCTGTAACGTTCATTCAGTATCTTGATGAGAATACCGCATTAGAGGAGGTCAGGAATGGAAACCTTGACATGTATTATTACAGGGTCTCCCCAGACAGGATCGAGGGCGCGCATTCAAGGGAGGGCCTAAAGGTCTTTGATTCAACCGGCGGCTCTTACAGCATTCTAATCAACCCCGCAGAGACCGAGGAATTTAACCCGTTTTTCTACAAGGACGTCAGGTTCGCATTGAACTATTTGGTGGACAGGAAGCTGATTGTAAACGAATTGATGGGTGGGTACGGCGTACCCATGATTTCAAATTATGGTCCGTTTGATCCCGAATACCTTACAATCCTTGGCGTGTTAGAAGAATTTCAATTCAGGTATAATCCCAAGCTGGCTGAACAAATGATTACAGAGACGCTCCAGGAAAACGGTGCCCAAAGAATCAACGGGTTGTGGATGCATGAGGGAAACCCCGTTACGATTACCATGTTCATCAGGAGCGACGACCCGGTAAGAAAATCAATCGGCGAGATTCTAGCGTCGGAGCTAGAAATCATGGGATTCAAGGTGATCAAGGATTACGGGGATTTGAACAAGGCGTTCGTCATAGTATATGGCTCTAATCCGGCCGAGGCAAAATGGAGCTTGTACACGGAGGGATGGGGAGGCCGTTCGGCCTTTGTCAGATACGATCCGGTCGGCCTAGCGCAGATGTATTCCCCATGGTTTTCAAACACTCCTGGCTTTAACAATCCAGCATACTGGAATTATGAGAACCAGCGCCTAGACAACATCACGCAAAGGATCTATACCGGGGACTTTGAGTCCGCCGAACAAAGAAACGAGCTTATTCAGATGGCCACGACCGAGGCGATAAGCGAGTCAGTTAGAATTTTTCTCGCAAGCAAGATAGACCAATACGTAGTAAACAAGAGCGTCGACGGCGTAATCAACGACTTTGGCGCCGGTGTTCCAACAAGGTTTACACCCATTAACGCAAGAGGGCAGGACGACGGACTCACAATAGGTGTCAAGCAAATCTACCAAGGAGCATGGAATCCTGTGAGAGGCCTGACAGACAGCTACAGTTCGCACGTCTGGAATCCCGTCATGGATCCAGGTGTGTTCAAGCACCCGTTTACCGGAAACACCATCCCAATAAGAACACAATGGCATGTGGAGACCGATGGTCCGAATCAAAAGATCAGCGTGCCAGATGACGCAATATTATGGGATCCAGAGTCACAGTCATGGAAAAACGTAATGGGTGCAAAGGCAGTCAGCAAAGTGACATTCGATCTGGATTTCAGCAGATGGCACGACGGGGTGCAGATGGACATGTACGATATGTTATACTCCACGTACTTTGCGCTAGAATGGGGCACACCGGGGGATGAAAACGATGGAACCTTTGACTCTGAATATACGCCGCAGGCCGCGCAGATGGTCTCCACCCTAGTAGGAATAAGGCAGACCGGCGAGTCGCAGATCGAGGTGTATGTAGATTACTGGCATTTTGATGAGGCAGAGATTGCAAGCTGGGCGTCAATATGGAGCGTCATGCCATGGCAGGTCTATGCCGCGATGGAGAGAGCAGTACTAGATGGCAAGGCCTCGTTTTCACGCTCAGAGGCAGTCAGCAAGAACGTCAACTGGCTCTCGCTACTAGTACCAAGCGATGCATATTCCGTAAGAGATATTCTCAATGGGTTTAGTAATGATGAATTCATCCCCGCCGCGCTAAGAGAATTCGGGCTTGGCGACGACTATTACCAAGAAAGATATGACTCGACTATTAGGTGGATCGAGGAGAAAGATCATGCAGTGATCAGTAACGGCCCGTTCTATCTGGATTCATATTCCCCCGAGTCTAGAACAATCACCTTGGCAACCTTTGATGATCCCAGCTATCCGTTTGAGCAGGGGCGCTGGGCCAAGTTTGAAATGGTCGAATTTCCGTCAATAACAAACGTCAGCATTCCAAAAATAGTTTCAAAATCAGATGTAATTGAATTCGATATAGAGACCAAGGACGCGTCTGAGATAATATATTTTGTCTCAAATCAGGACGGCATAGTGGAATCACAGAGAATAAGCGCAGAGTCGGGCTCGAGCACCATCAGAATATCAGGTGAGAACATGCAAGATAACACGAATAATATCAAGATCTTTGCAATCTCAAATGACGTTCTAAGGCCGGATTTTTATGAGACAAGCTTTATAGTTTCTGACGACATGGTTTCCGTCAACGACGATATAATTGCAAGACCCGTCGATTCAAAAGAGTTTGATTATTGGTGGATGTATATCGCCCTTGCTACCGCGGCCGCAGTAGCGGCCATCTACATCAAGAGACGGCTATAGGCGCCTAGGCCATAATCGCGTGCAATTCGGGCAATGTCGTCATATAATCTAGCATTAGAGTAATCCTCTAGTAGGTTTTGATTCAGCGCATAAAATGTGTGTCCCCACTTGAACTTGTCTAACAAATTCATAGAGTCCTGCCTGAATCCCATGATAAACAGCGCACCGGAAATAGCCTCTACAGTGGTCAGTTTGCCGAGTTTGGAATAATTTACCGGATTTCCTGCAAGTAGCGGCGGTAGCTTACGTTTGATTCCTGCAAGTCCCTTTGGAAATGCCGTCCCGACCATATTCCATGAACAGTCCACTGCCGTGACAGATCTTCCTAGGGATCGATCGGATGGAAGCAGATATCGTCCTGCAAACGGATCTAGTATTATGGACCGCTCCGACGTCTTGCCGACGCTACGTGCAAGGCCGAACCGGACGAGTTTTGCGGCGGTGCATTTTGCCGGATCGTCCTGCCTGAGCATCAATATCTGGATCCGCAATGAGAAAGGTCGCGTTATAGATAATATTATTACTTGTGTTGTATACACATTGTAATAGGATCCGACGGCAGTCTACATGTTGCCAGCGTCGTAGCTCATGCAGGTATAAAATTTGCACGATTCTTGCATGTTCAGATACATGTCAATAAATTCCCGCAAAGCATGTGATTCGTATCGGTACCAACCATGGCACAGGTTCTAGTCGGATAACATGTACGGTCATCTTGGTTCATGATATATCCCCCAGATTTATGGATGACTAGGTTTAATCGTCAACCGGTTCATAAACAACTTGGTAATAGAATCTAGACACCTGGTCCTCTTTTATTACGGATACATGGAATGGTTCCAATGTAAGTCCAGAGCCTTCCTGTGCAGGTAGGATGGAGAACCGTTCAAATACCGCGTCCGGACCGGTGTATCTAATTAGGTGCTGTATGCCGTACAGATGAACCATTGTTGCAGAGTCTTCAGGTCCTGTCGAGTTAGATATAATGCATCCATCATCCTGTCCGATTATACATGTCCCATTGGTAGTTGCAACATGCAAGTTGACGCCCTGCTCATTGCCCCTAGAAGTCAACAATGATCCAAAGATCTCGACTGGCGCAAGGTCAATCCCCTTGAAGACCTTGCGTTCTGGTGTTATTGTAATTTCAGAGTCGGCAATCCGGCTTGCCTTGTCGACTATCCAAGTCGTCCGTTCAACCACGTCAAAGGTAACAGATCGTGTATCAAATCCCGCATCTACAGTAATTTCATACGAGCCCAAGCTGTCTTTTAGTGGAATTGTATAGTTGTAGACGAATCCCGCTGACGGATCCGGACGGATCGAGGTTACCGGCCCCACATGCGTTCCGCAGTAGAACGAGCCGCACGTAATGCTGGACTCGGAGCTTTGAATCACGCTGACGTCGAACTTTTCAATATGTACAATCTTGTTTGGTTGCCCAGTCAGAATCACGCTGTCACCCGGATGATACGTATCTCCGTCCAAGTTCAAAATAAGTTCAACAGGCTGATCTCCCCCGAATACAAATTTACTGACAACGTCAAACTCGGTGTATGCAACCTTGGTCAAGTAGGTGGCCTTGACCTTGTATGTCCCCTCCAAAAATATAGTCGCCGGAAGCTCAAAGGTGCTAGAATAGAATCCACCCTGCTTTGGATATACGTTGGACTCGTGGATGGGGGCAAACGGTATCTTGTTGGACAGTACCTTGATGTTGACCAAGGGTGGAATCACCAGTCCTTCATCCCCAGCAATTCGTGCAATCACATGGCCACTGACAACTAGTTTGGTGCCGGGCTTGTAGGTAGATTGTTCAGTGGATACTGTAAGTGGTTCTAGGTTGAGCGAGTCGCGTTCGGGATCCAATGATACCTTGAAGAAGATGTCCGCGTCATTGCCTTCAGTTTCTAAGTTGATCTTGTAAACGCCAAGGTTGGACTTGGGGACCACGCGCTCGTTCCCAAGTCCCGTGGTCACCTCAAAGCGCGGCGTATCCCATGACCAAGAAAACTTGCCCGCATCTATCGTGGTTCCAAACTTGTCGGTATCACCATCAGGTTTGTGAACAGTTATGGTAACGCCCTGGTTGTCCCTTGACTGCGCGCCAAATGTGCCGGTCAGCTGTAAGGTTTCGCCAAGGCCGTAGACCTGCTTGTCCAAGAATGCAATGATCTCGTTCTTGCCTATCTTCATCGGATCAACTACCACAAACGAGGCATGCGTAGTCATGTTTCCATAGCGTGCGGTTATGACATAGATGCCATCATTAAAAAGCGTGTGCGGGATTTCAAAAGAAGTCTCAAAACGTCCGGCTAGGTCCGGAATTGCAGTCATGGAAAGATCGGCAAGGAGGCCCCCGGGAGTGTGGGTTTGTGCATCCGTAGGAAGCCCCACGGTGGAAACATCAGCACCATCAACCGCGATAATCTTCAGATGGACAGGTTCGGTTTGAAGTCCGCTTTTCTGTATTTGTTCCGTGATCATCCCAGTTATCTTGGCGGAGCTGCCAACATCATACCTGCCTTTGTCAGGAAATATGAAAAATGGATCATCGGGGACAGAATGGGATTTGGCATTCTCTGCAATTACAAACGTCTTGGTAACGGTCCCGATATCGCCGCTGATTTTTATCCGATACTCGTCAAACGAGGTAAACGACGATGGAATTTGAAATACATAGCTAAACGAACCGTCACCGGCTAGCCGCACAACATCCAATATCTTAAGCCCCGTTCCCCCGCCGGCATGACTACCAGTGCCTAGTGCAAGGTTGGTTGACTTTATTATCTCTAGATCAAGTGATGCAACCCAATGCTGGTTAGAGCGGCCGGAGATCATAACCGCGTCACCAGGCTCATAAACATCCTTGTCGGTGTTCAATGAAATGGGGACATCTTCTTTGATGTCAGCATTTACAGTAAAAAAGTGCTCCGCGGTCTGATCACCATACTGGCCTGCAATACGGTACTGTCCATATACCTGGGAGATCGGGCTGATAAGCATATTTGTCACAAACTGAGCACTGTCTGAATCCGTAAAGATGCCCAGTGTGTTCACATCGGAGCTCGGAAACAAGTTTCCGCTTGTAACCACGTTTGAATTCGGATCATAGACGGAGAACCGAAGTCCCTCAAGCGGTATCTCCCTAGTGGTTGAGGCCAGGATCACAACAGTCTGGCCAGGCAGATAGGACTCTGAATCCGTTTCAATGGACAAGATCCCGCCCCGACTCTGCTCAATCTCAATAATTTTATTTCCCACAGAGAATTGCGTGGTATCAATCGCGTCCCCGTATGTTACGGTGACGTTGTATATTCCCTCATTGACTCCCAATATCTGCCGCAGGTTGATCTTGGTAGAGTATTCCAAAAGAAGATTAGGGTACATAGTCACGGCGCTGTGATACTCTGGCCCCGAGATTGTAATCTTGATTTGTTCTGGCAAGAAAGTCGGCTTTTCCATGAATACCCTTTCTGACACAGTTCCACGGATAACCGCGGTCTGGCCAAACAGATATGATGACCTGTCAGAATCAACGGTTACGGACACGGCTTTAGGTTCGGATTCCTGTTTTAGATCAGGTCGTCCATTCGTCGATCCAATCGAGGGCGTACCAAAGGTCCAGTCATCTGCAGAGTCCGAGTCCAGCGCATCATAAATCCTCTGCCAGGATTCTAGGCCGCCTGCTAGGTCGGTTAGTCTTGGCGTCCTGTCCACAACGACTCCGACGGTGTTTCGCAGTTCGATTGACTCAGACACATCGGTGAACCATACCGGCTGATACGAGTACGTCAGGAATTGCCCGGGTTTGATTACCGTTCCGCTAGGAATCACCATGGTCTTGTTCACGGTTGTTGATATAATCTGCCATCCGCCAAGATCGACAGTGTCAGATGTCGGATTGTGGAGTTCAATCCATTCGGAAATTGTCTTAGAGTCATCACCAGGCGGGTTTGTGTCAACCTCGTTGATTATGATATAATCGGCAAATTGCATGGTTTGAGCGTCTGCCGTACTACCTGCGGCAAAGGCTAGCAGAAGTGCCAATGACATCAGGGTGGTGATTTTCATGTTCATGTACACTAAATTAAGTCCAAAACAATCATTTTAGAACTAAATGGAGTAAAAGTTGAGCTGATAGTTAACTCATATATTCCCCGCACACGGTTAATGAATCCCCTAGTCCTTATCAAGGCTTCGAATTAGTGCCGCCGCTCGGCGCATCACAGTCGGGGCACCGATTTTTCACCAATCTAGAGCCACATTGGGCGCACAATCCTTCCCCGACGGCGCCCATGATCTGACGGCGGCGCCTTCCAACAAACACCTTGATTCCAAAATAGATCAAGAATGCAACTGCAAGGGCATATCCTATTCCAATGAACGGTGCTAGTCCGAGCATGAATAGGATTGACGCCCCAATCAGTATGATGTCGCGCCTTTCAAAGTGCAATGGAAAAAATCGGATCAAATTTGATAAAAATCTATGCCATAGATTCGCGTACAAGATCAGGTCTACTAATGCATTATACCTGACTCAGAATATATCAGGGCATGAATCCCGAATCAGCCTGAGTGTGTACAGACCCGCCATAGTCTGCTACCGGAGAATCACTGACACTCGTATGCCCCCGCATCATGCGGCTTTAGTGCAGAATCACGAATTACTGGACCATAACCTGACTTTTGATTTTAAAAAATAAAAAATGGTGGATTATATGTCCTAAAACAGATTGGTGTCAAGGAGTCATGGAATCATAGATCATGATCTCGCCGGTATCTGCACTATGTCTGCCGATGTTCTCCCATTCACCGTTGCTCACATGCCAGAGATCATAGTCGGATATGGCCAGATCTCCATACTCGTTGAAGATAATGGAGCCTATTGCGCCAACGTGATTCGCTGCAACACCAGGCAGGGCCTCAACTAGTATGTCAGTCTCGGTGGATCCAGTCTGCTCTATTGTGAGTCCAAGAACCCAAAGGGAGTCATATGCAGAATATGCATAGTTAGATGGTGCAGAGCCAATTACATTTTCAAGATGTGCCTTGACGCGCTCGTATGACTCATTGTCAGATGGTGCAAACTGTGTAGTTATTAGGCCCACATCAGCCACAAACTGCGCAGCTATTGGGTCGTTCGTTATGGCATCATCGTTGGATGACGCGTCTGAGCCAAACCATGTCGTTTGTGCTAGCATTTCATATTCGCTAGCAGAGTTGATCAAGTGGACTGCCTCGCTAAAGGAGATCATCAGAATGGCTATATCCTGTATGTCATGTCCTGAATCGAGATAGCTTACTACCTTGTCATTAAGCAGACTTGCTTCACTTGAAAACACAGTTACCTCAGGCGAGTATCGGATTCCTCCATCGACTATAATGCCCATGTTTTCGGAGTTCATCTTAGATGACTCGTACAATCCATCGCCCCACACATCTGCCCTATAGATTGGAATAACCACCTCTACCCCGTAATGAGCTAACAGCCTTCCTATGACTATTCCCTGCTGGGTGTCATCCGGTACAAGGCGGAATATCGTGTCAACCTGTGCTAGTTTGGGACTTGTGCTAGACGGCGATAATAGAATTAGGCCGTTAGAGTCCGCATAAGGCTTTATATTTCTCAGTTCTGCGCTTGACTGGGTTCCAAGAATGAAGTTGATGCCCTTGGCGTTAAGCGATTGGATCTTCTCCAGTGCAATTATCGGATCTGTCTGTGTGTCCTCAACTATGAGGTTTACGCGCCAGTCTGCATTCTGTTCTTCTAGGTACACATTAAAATCATTTGCTGCCAATTCGACTGCAATTCTGCTGTCCTGTCCATGACTTGCAATGTCGCCCGTTGCAGGTAACATTACACCAACGTCAATGGTACGAACGTCCATCATGGTATCGTCCATCATGGTATCGTCGCTAGGCTGTAAAACAACAGCTGCTGCAATACCGCCAGCTATTATAATCGCCGCCGCAATTGCCAAAACGATATATGTGTTCATTATAAATCGGTAAAAACTAGCATATTTAACTGTCTTTATAGACCGCCTTTTTTTCAGGCAACAGTCCACGCGGCTTATATATCAATACCAATATCATGATGCCGCCTAGAAGCAAATAGTCAAGCCAGATTATGTCAAACGGTAGGTACCCCTCGAAATAGTCATTATAGTATATGACAAGCTTGCGTACTCCAACAAAGAGTAGTGTTCCCACAATCACACCACGATTGTTTGCCATGCCGCCGACGATAACCATAATGAATGGTAGAAACGTCCAATTGAGACGATTGTACCCCATAGCCACCACGCCTTCGACATATCCCGCATACAGCAGCCCCCCCACGGCCGCGATGCCTCCTGCAATCATCATTGTCTTTATCTTGATCCTCACCACATTATGGCCCAAGCTTGCAAGTGACGTTTGATCATCTCGTATGCCGCATAAAAGGCGCCGCACCGGTGATCTTGTCATTCGCGATACAAACACAAAGACCACCCCTGCAAACCCTAAAAGTATGAGTGAGGTGATCAGGAACTTGTACTCGTCAGATATAAAGACAAAGTCCGGTATTGCAACACCCAGAGTTCCCCCAACCAGCCCCTCGTAATTTGTCCCGATGATACGTATCATCTCACCAAATGCAAGGAGGACTATTGCAAGATAGTCCCCGCGTAATCGGATTGCAGGGTATGCAGATGCCGCTCCCAATCCGGCGCCCACCGCTATTGCCACAGCCAGTGTCATCCCAAATACCGCTATTGCAAGTCCCGGCTCTGATGTAATGTGCTCATTTATCTGAGATACAAGCTCAAAGTTATCATGTATTGGATCCGCGTCACTATTCAGAATCATCCGGTATACATGTAGCGGTAGCACCCCCATGACAATAGCTCCTGCGCCCACCGCTAGGACCTTGCCAAAGTTAGGCAGTCCCGCGTACCCGAACTCAAGATTCAAGCTCAGGTTTATTATCAGATATATCGAGAATATCGCAATCAGATCAGCGATAAAGATTAATTCAGATGCCACTCTTCTTCTCCCTTATCTTCTGTATAATGTGGATCACCCCGTTGGGCGAGACCATCAACGTCACGATTATGAACACGAATGGAATCAGCAGTCGATACGGTATTATCCAGTATCCAAGCAGCTGTGCAAGGACGTTTGTTCCAAGAATCTCCGTCACACCCACTATCAACCCCCCGATGATCGCGCCCCAGATGCTTGAAAAGCCGCCGACAATGCTACCTGCAAATATGGTCGGCAAGATGATTGCAGCTAGGCTCGGATCCCCCTGAAACCACACGGACATCAGCACCCCTGCTAGGCCGCCCATGCCACCAGATATGAACCAGGAGACGCAAAATACACGCTGGGTGTTTATACCAAATACAGATGCCAGCGAAGCGTTCTCAATCGAGGCCCGGACCGCAACACCGAATTTTGTGTGGTATAAAAGCCAGTAAAGCGCGCCCGCAAGGCCAGCCACCGTACCAATCGAGCTGTACAATACGCCAGGATAGTCACCAAGGGCCCAATCAAAGCTGCGTAGTGTAAAGTCACGCGAGTCCACTTGGTATCCTTGTGATATGCTGTCTGCCACTATGTTAAGCACGCCGATCATGAATATGTCAAATGCAAGCGTCGCAATTATCATGGCCAGATACGAGGCATTTCTCTTTTGGAGTACGCGTAATATGAAATAGTACATAAACAGCGACACCGCTCCGGATACGACAAAGGCGGCCGGCATTGCCACATACGGTGAGAATCCATATATTTTTACAGATACAAGTGATGCATACATTCCAAGTATGGCAAAGCTGGCATGGGCAAAGTTAGGGACACCGGTGGTCTTGTATGTCAGCGTCAGTCCTATACACAGTACAGCAATGACACATCCGTAGATTATGGCATCAGTTAGGATTATCAATGTCCCAGCCCCAAGTACTTGGCACCAAGCGCGTCGTCCTTTAGTAACACATCTGGCTCGCCTGCAAACTTTACCTCTCCGGATGCAAGAAGCGTCGTCGTGTCTGCAATGGCAAGTGCCGCCCTAACGTTCTGTTCCACTATAATTGTACAGTTTGACAGGCTCTCCTGTATGTGCTGTATCTTGTCCAGCACGATCTTTGAGTTTTTTGGCGACAGTGCGGCAGTAGGCTCGTCAAACATGCACACCTTGGGCCTTTTTTGTATCATCATTGCCATGGCAAGCAGCTGGCGCTGGCCGCCCGACAGCAACGCCGCCTGAGTCTTCCTGTACTGTTCTAACATCGGAAATATCTCAAAGGCATATGCTAGGTCCGGCTTTCTAGGATGCGCCGCCATGACTAGATTTTCATATACACTTAGCTGTGCAAAGACGTTATTGCGTTGCGCCATGTATGATATCCCCATCTCAGACAGCTTATATGTCGGAACCTTTGTAATGTCGCGGTTTTCATACAGGACGTCTCCCGAGTACACCTGGCATAGACCCACTATACTACGCAATAGCGTGGACTTGCCTGATCCGTTGGCGCCTATTACCACGGTAATTCCCGCGTTGGCCTCAAAGTCAACACCGTGCAATATCTGATGCTTGTCATATCCCCCGTACAGATTCCGTATAGTGATCATTTCAGATACGATTCTATGACCACCGGATTATCTAGGATCTTTTTTGGAGTGTCCTGCGCAATTATGCGGCCCTCACTCATTACGAACACCCAATCAGCATACTTTAGCGCAATGTCAAGGCGGTGCTCCACTATGCAAAATGTGATGTGTCTGGTAACGCAGATATTTACGATCTTGTCAAATATTTTGTGTGCAAGCTTGGGGGCAATTCCTGCAATCGGCTCGTCAAGTAACACGGTGGACGCACCGGTCATCATCGTCTTTCCCAGCTCCAACAGCTTGATCTGCCCCCCCGATATCTCATATGCCATGGACTGCTCTAGGTGGGAAATTTCAAGATCCTCCAGTATCTGGCGGGCCTTGCGTATCAGCGTTGCCTCGTCAGAGTCATACCCGCCTAGCATTGCGCGCCCAAATCGGTATCCGCTACTCTTGGATGCAAGCAATAGATTGTCAAGTACAGTAAGGGAGCCAAAGAGCCGCGGGTTCTGAAATGTCCTCATCAGGCCCTCCTCGAATCGCTCATGCATTTGAAGGTCCGTGATATCCTTAACCCCCATCATAAAGCTCCCCTGATCCGCATCATACAGTCCCGACATTGTATTGATAAGAGTCGACTTGCCGGATCCGTTGGCGCCTATCAACAGGTTTATCTTTCCAGCGCGCAGCTGAACTGTTGCGCCATCCAACGCACGCAGTCCGCCAAAGGACTTGTGTACGTTTTGTGCATGCAATAAACATATCTTCCAACGGTGCATATAATAATATTTTTGACTGCCAGTCATGTAAAATGTCCACTCATCTAGTCGCGCCATGTATGATACGTACAATCCTGCAACATGTGTGGATTTATCTAGTCTTGCGCCGACCTACTTTGTCTTCTAGGATATATCCATTCCATATACGCATGCAAAGATCATGATTCTGACTCATGATTCCTAGTATGCATATCATTTACGTCGAGTGCCGCCGGATTCGAATAAACCACCCATACACCCACCTGTCTGACACGGGCGCCTTGCAGGCGATTCCATGCAGAGTCATCTGCGCAAATAGATAAAACAGATAAAAGATTTTAGTTCGCGGGCTAGTCATAGATCATGAGATCTTTTTCTTCTAGCAGGGCATGTAAGTTGTTGACGGATCTGTATACATCCGGCTCCTTTTTGGCCCCCGTGCATACAAGCTTTCCCGAAGAGAACAGCAGTATTACGGTTTTCGGGTCGAGCATTCGGTGAATCAGACCGGGAAACTGTTCTGGCTCATACATGCTTCGCGGAAGCGTCCGTGCAGCCTGTTCTAGATGTATCTTTCCACCAAGATTGATTGATGCAACTATGTTTTGAATCTCCACAACTGCATCCTTCTTGACCTTGATGCCTCCCTTCCTAAGCTTTTGTACCACCGTCTTTACGGCCTTTCTTGCCATCTCCTCGGACTTGGAACCGGTGCAGACCATCTTGCCGGACGTAAAGATCAACGTCGCGGTCTTTGGGCTCTTTAGCCGGAACACTAGGCCAGGAAATTGATCCGGATGGTACTCTACATCTGGAAAGGTACGAGTAATCTCGTTCAAATCCATCTTCTGATCCACAGAGGCAGAAGCTACTACGTTTTCAACACTGACTATAGGTTTCGTTTGTGGCATGTTTTACGATTTTTTGTATATTAACTATAATAAAAGCACTCGCTAATTTTCCAGCCCAAACAGGGGTTTTTTGTGCCTGATCTTGCCCTGCAACCACTAACGAATGGTTTAATTTGCAAGTTTAGACCGCGTAGTTGTTGAATTTTACGGATTTTAATGCAGAGGAGTTTTTTGGGTTAAACGACGACACAAGTCTTTTCATGATGCTAATCTGGATTTTACCGGTCATAATCTTCATTTTTTACGGCCAGCGGATACAACTGCAGATTACCGCGGGCCAGATTAAGAAAAGCATAAAAAAGTTGGACGCATTTAGGACCGAGGCCAAAGACGAGTTAGTCAAGTATGTAAAAAAGAACAACGATCCGGCATCAGATCCCTCTGCAAGGATTGATCAATTTCTCGAATACTTTACAATTCCCCCAGAGAACATGGATCCAAACGGCATAGTCATGAAGCTTAGGCACGTAATCCGCTCCCAAGAAGATCATACTAGAAACAACATAAAATTAATGATTCCGAGGATCTCTGAGGACGAGTTAAACAGAGTTCAGACCCTGTTGGAAATTGCAACATCCCTGCAGATGCTGTACAAGGTAATCAACCATCTCTTTTTAACTGCGAAAAAGCAAAACAACTACCCGTTGATCTTACCATTACAGATGATGCTCCCTTTTATAATGGAGGAGGCGGCCGCCTTAAAAGAGGCCGTTTCCGCTTTTAAACAAAACCAACCTGTCGGTGACAGCATCGGCCCCATGATAGTCGGAAAGATGATGTTAAATAGCAGAAAGGAGCAGGTTGCATTCCAAACGGTTTCAAGTAAAATAGAGTATGAAGGCAGGAAGGTAATCTTGTTAAAGGCACAAGGCCCATCACCTACTGTCGGGAGGCCAGCTGACGCGCTTGAATCAATAGTCAAGAGCACAAGTGTCAATTATATTATAATGGTAGATGCAGCCCTAAAGTTCGAGGGTGAGGATTCCGCGGGCATTGCCCAGGGATTTGGTGCAGCCATAGGGGGTATCGGGACAGAAAGATTTCAAATCGAGGAGATTGCAACAAGGAACAAGATTCCAATTTTCGCCATAGTGATAAGGCAGTCGGTAAAGGAGGCAGTCACCCTCATGACCGAGAAGATTGCCGGCAGTGCAGACGAGGCACGACGGCGAGTTTATGACCTGATCCAGTCCAACACCAAACCAGATGACACGGTTCTTGTAATTGGAGTCGGGAACACAGTGGGTGTGCAGCAGTGATGTTTTCCAAAAATATTACGGTTGCATATACCGTGGAAAAATGCGACTCGTGTAACGTGACCATCAAGCGAAGATACAGGGCCGGTGACGTCCTGTTCAATGTGACAGGATCCTGCAAATGTGGTGAAAGTCTTTATGTGGACAGCATATACGGCGAGTCCGTCAAGAAATAGTTACACCGCGGTTGTGACCAAGGCGCCGGTTTCGTTAGGTATGAATGTGTGCTCTGCCTGGGAGACCCGCTCTCCGCTCGCTTCCATGAGCACGGGATATGCATGAACCGCCTTTTTCTGGATCAAGATATCTAGCAGTTCCCTTGCCTTTTTTTCCTCATATTCACCTACCATCCACCTTAATGCAAATGGAAGCGCGTTAAAATTGTTCCAGATAAACTCCAGCATCTGATCTGCCTCCTTGTTTTTTGTCCTCTTTCTAGAGGCCAAGGCAAAGATGTTTTTCGTGGCACCCTCCCTGACAAACCCCGCTCCCTTTTTAGTTGTCACAAAAGGCTCGCACGCATACGCTGATTTGCCTGACAGCGTAAATGATCCGATCGACCAAATGTTTGGTATGGATTTGCCTGCATGAATTGTATATTGATCTAGTGAGTGTCCGCTTAGGTTTACAATAGGCGTATAACCTAGCTGCTTGATGGTTTTTTCAATGGTCCTGCCTATGTCACTTGACTTGGCCCCGTCTTGCACCCGCGACATTGCATTGTCTAACGCCGCTTCGGCAGCTCTGACTAGCTCGTCATATACCGGATCATAGTTTATTGTTACTGCCGTATCTGCAATCCATCCGTCAATCTGCGCCCCCAAATCAATCTTGACCAGATCATTCTCACGTATCACCAGATCATCGTCTGGCTCCGCCGTATAATGTGCGGCTATCTCGTTGATGCTTGTGTTGACAGGAAATGCGCATTTTGCGCCCAGGTTCCTAATCCTATCCTCCACGTCCTGGCAGATTTCATAAACGGTCTTTCCCACCAAATTCTTGCTCCTGATCGTTTCCCTGACCTCGCCAGCAATTTTTCCCGCCTTGACATATTGAGTCGTCTGCAACAGTCTGTTTTGTTCCCATCGTTATTTAAAATCATCATCTAACAAGATTAAATTGGGTCGATAGTTTTTCCAATACAGGGATTGTGGTCTAGCTTGGTATGATTCTGGTTTTGGGTACCAGGGATCGCAGGTTCAAATCCTGCCAATCCCACCATTTAACACAATCATATGGACCGCGATACCCTACTTGATTTTTGATCCATCAGGTACATCATCTGAAACTGTCAGCCAGAACGGCACACCGTCAACATCGGCCGCAAGCAACATTGCATTTGATTCAATTCCGGCGATTCTTTTAGGCTCTAGGTTGACAAGTGCGATGACGGTCTTCCCAATCATGGTATCGATGTCAAAAAACTGGGCCCCGCCAATGATTACAGTTCTTTCTGTTCCCCCAAAATCGATTATTCCCTTGATGATTCTGGTTTTTTCCGGAATCGCCTCTACGGACTTTATTCTAGCGACACGAATATCCAACTTTGCAAAATCTTCGTAAGGTATAACATCCATGATGTGAGTCAGGGTGTCTGGTTAAAATGAATTTCCAATACATCACCGCGGGTAATCCCGGGGACATGCACGTCAAGGAACGTGTATAGTCTCACGTGGGCCCACAATATCCATCCAAATCGGTTTTAATCCAAACTTTGCCGCCCGAACTTGTATCTTTTAGCATGAAGGTTCAGACGTGCAGTACTATTATGGACTCACAATATATGTAGAATATAGTAGATCCAATCATGGTTCGAATAGAGGTTTTGGTGGACATTAATGCGCCGACAGATGCTGTTTGGGATTTAGTGTCAGATTTAGACGACGAACCAAAATTCTGGAAGGGTACCAAGAATGTCAGAAACATATCAAGGCAGGGCAATGTAATCGTACGTGAGGTCACAATTGCATTCAGGGATCAAAAATGTATGCAAGAGGTAACACTCGAGCCCAAAAACAAAATCCACATAATATTTACAGAGGGAATCATCGAAGGTACTAAAACAATTGTCCTGCTACCCGTAGGAGACAGCACCCAGCTAAAAGTGGTTTGGGATATAAAATTGTCCGGAGTCATGGGAATGTTTACCGGAATGATAAAAAAACACATCAAATGTGGAACAGAGCGGGCTGTTGACAGCATCAAAAAGGAGGCAGAGTGTCGCTAGTTCATGCTGATAATAGATATTGTAAATTACTCGCTTGCAGCAATACTGATTGGGGTCACAGTATCATGGATTATTCTTTTACGATCAATGCTGGAGTCCTTTAGGCTCACGCCTCACCTAGACGCATTTGAGAAGACCGACAGCAGTTCCCCACTAGTCTCGATAATCCTGCCTGCAAGAAACGAGGAAAAATTCATTGGAAGATGCTTGGACTCGCTGATAAATCAAGAGTATGAAGACTATGAAATCATTGCGATAGACGACTCATCAAGTGATAATACTAAAAAAATCATAAAAGAGTATGAGCAAAAAAGTGACAAGGTCGTGCATGTAAGTGCTGGTCAAAAGCCCGAAGGATGGATGGGTAAGAACTGGGCATGTATAGAGGGGTACAGGAGGGCATCCGGAGGACTGTTGCTCTTTACGGATTCCGATACAAAACATGCATCCAACGTGGTTTCACTGGCTGTCGGACACATGCAGTCTCTAAAGCTAGACGCGTTAACCGCGATTCCAAGGATGAGATCGCTCGATTTTTGGACAAGGATCACGCTACCTGTAATCTCCACGTTTTTGCACACTAGGTTTTCAGCACTGAGGGTAAATGATCCCACGAAAAGTACAGGATATTTTTTTGGCAGTTTTTTTATCATAAAAAAAGAGGCCTACGAGCGGGTCGGCACCCACGAGGGAGTCAAACATGAGATTATTGAGGACGGCGCCCTTGGAAAAAAAGTCAAGGAATCAGGATTTAGGATGAAGATGGTGAGGGGAGACAAGCTTATTGATGCTGTCTGGGCAAGAGACGGCTGGACGCTTTGGAATGCCTTAAAGCGCCTAATGATCCCGCTGTTTTGGCAATGCAGGGCTACCGCGATCGGAATATTCTTTGCAGTACTATTCCTGCTATTCATGCCGTTTCCAATGCTCGCATATTCAGCAGCATTCCTCAACGGCTCCTCGACGAACCTGCTACTGGCGGCATCAATTGCCTCATCAACAATGATTTATGCAGGTGCCATAGTTGAGACGACCAAAGGACTTTGTATGAAATCAAGATATGCCTTTTTATGTCCACTCGGGGGCCTAGTAGTTGTTTCTAGTTTTCTGTCAGGATTAATTCATGTCAGGAGTGATGCTGCCGTCTCATGGAGGGATAGAAGATATTCCATCAGGGATCATGCCCAGAATGCTGTCAATATATGACTGCCGCACACAAAGGATGCAATATAATAACACGGGCTTGACATTACTGCCCCATGCAAGATAGCAAGGTGATTTCCACATCTCCGCCGCAATTAGTCACCATTCACGGCATACTCGAAAATCATTCAAATGCAATTCCATAAGATAGGTGTGATCGTCATGCCAGTGTTAGGATATCAGGATTCCATCACCTGTTGCAAAATACTCCAAAACAACTAGAAATATCATCCATGTCCAACCCATTTCTTATGATAATTTTGTGAAATGCATCGAGTGGATGAGCGCTAGCCTGCGCGGCAGGCATCCGGCCAGTAAAGCCATGCACACATCTAGGCATAGTCTGAACCATTAATTCTGCCAGTACGAGTCTTGGCTGTGGAATAGCATCTTTCAGATAGTCATACGCATCAATATAGTGTCGGAAAACGATGTCATAATATAGAACAACGATGTCATTTTGACATTATTTGACGACACTGTAACAGATGATCTCTGTGGTAATACTTTTTAGACAAACATCAATAGGTTGAGATCGAATGGAAAAGACCAGTATTGGAATAGGAGCCGTGTTTGGAGCTGCAGTTGCAATAATCGCATTTGCAATACTTTTCAGCCCGCCAATAGGAATACAGCCTAGCGTTACGATAGATGAAGGGTCAGTTGCAGATGCGCAAAATGTAGACGACGTACAAATTGCCGCGTTTAACAAGCTGTCGCTAGTACAGATTTTCGAAAGATCAGAACCCGGGGTGGTTCAGATAAACGTGAAAAAAGAGACTGCTAGTGATATAGATCGCGGACTAGGTTCGGGTTTTGTGTATGACGCGCGGGGCCATATAATTACAAACGCGCATGTTATAAAGAATGCAAAGGAGGTAATAGTCACATTCCTAGACGGAAGATCATATGTAGCCCAGATAATAGGTACCGACGAAGACACCGACCTGTCGGTAATGAGGGTGGAGGCAAATCGCTCCATACTGCATCCACTACCAATGGGAGACTCGTCAAAGCTCAAAATCGGCGAACCCGTCGCGGCAATTGGAAATCCGTTCGGACTTTCCGGATCCATGACATCCGGAATAATAAGCCAGATGGGAAGGTTACTTCCCCAAGAATCAGGATTTCTGACTCCAGATATCATACAGACAGACGCCGCAATCAATCCTGGAAACTCTGGAGGGCCACTCATCAACATGAAGGGTCAGGTGGTGGGAGTCAATACCGCCATCCAGTCCACCACTGGCGAGTTTACTGGAGTTGGATTTGCTGTGCCATCTAACACCATTCAAAAGATCATACCCGTGCTCATATCAGAAGGCAAATACGAACATCCGTGGCTTGGCGTGCGGGGAACGGACATCGGTCCTGACCTTGCAAAAATCATGAACCTGACCGATGCAAGAGGATTTTTAATTATTGATGTTATAGAGGACAGTCCGGCGTTCGCGGCAGGGCTGAAGGGTTCAGATGACACGGTTGAAATGGACGGTGACATGTACAAGGTAGGCGGTGACCTAGTACTATCTGTCGACGGAAAGGAGGTCAGAAAGATCGATGATATTTTGATTCACCTGCAAAGAGAAAAGACTGTTGGCGACACGCTAAAACTGAGTGTTCTTCGTGATGGAGAAATCGTCGACCTGTCAATAATATTGGAAGAAAGGCCCGAATAACAAGAATAAATACCCAATGCACTTGATGACCTATGTTGAGTGAGCTGATTCTCAATTCAGAATTATTGAATCAGGCTTTGGATGGAAGACGGCCCTCCGTAGAAGAGGCATGCTCGGTTTTTCAATCAGCCATAACTGATCCAGAGGAATTGTTCAAGACTGCCCAGGCACTGCGAATGAAAAACAAGGGCAGTTTCGTAAGTTTTTCAAAAAAGGCGTTTTTCAACCTGACCAACCTGTGTAGGGATGCATGCTCGTACTGCACATACAAGGCGGAGCCAGGCGAGCAGAAACTGTCGCTAATGTCAAAGCAAAATGTCTCGGACATGCTCGATCTTGCCAGAAAGTACCGCTGTGTCGAGGCACTATTTGTTACCGGAGAGAGTCCAGAAGAAAGGTATCCGGAGGCGCGAGAGTGGCTACGGCAGAATGAGTTTTCAAGCACGATCGAATATGTCACATACTGCTCCGAGATTGCGTTGGAGAAGGGGCTGTTCCCCCACACCAATGCAGGCAACATGACACGGGTTGAAATGACAGAGCTTAAAAAAACAAACGCAAGCATAGGGCTGATGCTAGAAAGTGCTAGTGACAGGCTTGCACAAAAAGACGGGCCGCATTTTTTTGCACCGAGTAAAAATCCCAAACTGCGGCTAGATGTCCTAAAGAACGCAGGGGAGCTAGGGATTCCAACGACTACCGGCATACTAATCGGGATAGGTGAGACCACAGACGAGATAATAGACTCTCTAGTATCAATAAGAAAGATTCACGACGAATACGGGAACATTCAGGAGATTATTTTACAAAACTTCCATCCAAAGCCCGATACCATGATGAGGCAACAGCCGCCAGTTGATAATGGATACTTTAAGACGGTCGTGGCGCTAGCTAGGATCATCATGCCTGAGATGAACATACAGGTTCCTCCAAACCTGTCGCCAAAATCATACCAGGATTTTATCAGGGTCGGAATTAACGACCTTGGAGGCATCTCCCCGCTTACACCGGATTTTGTAAATCCAGAGTTTCCTTGGCCGAAAATCAGGTCCGTAGAGCAAGCCTGCATCGATGAAGGATTTGAGTTAAAATGCAGGTTTCCCGTATATCCGGAGTTCTTTCCCCTGCTTGACAATGATTTAAGCCGCATGATTGCGGCAGTTGCGGACAGAAACGGCCACGTCATGGACGATTATTGGAGATAAGGTATGCAGGCGTCAAATTTGGAAGTCATACTCAAGGACAGCGACCCCCAGATAGCGGGCGTCCTGAACCGCGCGCTTGATGAAAGGGAGGTATCCCCAGAAGATGGAGTTGTCCTGTACGGTGCAGATGGACGCGACCTTCATCTAGTAGGCATGGTTGCAGATGAGCTTAGGCGCCGGCGAGTCGGCGATACCGTAACATATGTGGTAAACAGGAACATCAACTTTACCAACGTGTGTATAAAGCAATGCGGCTTTTGCGCGTTTAGCAGGGATTTCAGGGAAGAGGAGGGATACATGCTGCCCATCGAGGAGGTTGTGCGACGTGCAAAGGAGGCGCATAGCATGGGTGCCACCGAGGTCTGCATCCAAGCCGGACTGCCGCCGGACATGGACGCCGGACTGTACGAGGATATCTGCAGGGCCGTCAAGAGTGAGGTTCCAGATATCCACATCCATGGATTCTCGCCAGAAGAGGTACTGTATGGCGCGTCTAGATCACAGGTGTCGATAAAGGAGTATCTCTTGCGGCTCAAGGATGCCGGGGTAGACACGTTGCCCGGTACGGCTGCAGAAATCTTGGATCAAAGAATAAGAGATATCATATCACCGGGCAGAATATCCGTAACGAAATGGATCGAGGTAATAAAAACCGCGCATAATATTGGAATCAACACGACGTCCACCATGATGTTCGGACACGTAGAATCTACCGAAGACAGAATCAAACACATTGTAAAAATCAGGGACGTGCAAAAGGAGACGGGTGGGTTTACAGAGTTTGTTCCGTTAAACTTTGTGTATGAGGATGCCCCGATGTACAAGCACCGACTCCACCAGAATATCAGCAAGGGTGCAAGCGCACGGGATGTCCTACTCACACATGCAATATCTAGGATCATGTTGAATAATCAGATCGACAACATTCAGGTTTCATGGGTAAAGGAGGGGCTTAAAATGGCACAGCTGCTACTTGCATGGGGTGCAAATGACCTTGGCGGGACCCTGATCAACGAAAGCATCTCTACGTCGGCAGGATCCGGGCACGGCCAGCTGCTAAGACCCAAGGACGTCAAAAGGATAACATCAGATATAGGAAGGACCGCCGCGGAAAGGGGAACGAAATACCAGATCCTAAGAAAGTTTTCCGCCAATGAACCTGACGAACCGCTAGACGCCGCGGATCAGGATTTATTTGGATCATATTTTGATTTAATCAAAATCAGCAAATACAGATACAAAAACCCCAAGAGGGAATAATTGTCATGCTGTGAAGATGTCTTGAGGGCGGCCGGGAGGCTAGACGTTGACGAGGCTGAGGCCATACACTCGCAAAAGCGCATCACGACGGTCAGGATCACGAATTCCGAGATTGCAGAGGTAAAAGAGTCTGTAATCAACGAGGTCGCGGCAAGACTGTTTCAGAAGAAGAGGATTTTTTCAGTCCGAGCATCAAGCCCGGAAGATCTTCCTCGACACATTGAAAACAGCATCAAGGCCATCCAATATCTAGTTCCAAGCGAGTTTTGGGTGACGCTTCACCAAGAGTCTCCAAAGACGGCCAAGTTAGACAGGACATATGATCCGGAGCTCGACGGCATATCGGGAGCAGATGCCGCAGACATCGCCCAGACGATGATTAACGAGTCAGCAGACTGCAGGATTAGATCCATTTCGGGCTCGCTAAACATTGTTTCAGACAGGTTCCAGCTAGAAAACAGCCACGGGCTTGAGTTTGAGGACTCTAATACGTTCATTGCCGGCGTCATAAATGCAGATGCAGGGGACGGCCGGGATACAGTATCCGGAATAGGGCAGGGCTGCTGTAGGACGTTTGACGGGTTTGATGCGGCGAGAATTGGACAGGATGCAAGGGAGATGTGCATGAACTCTACTAATCCGGCACGAATTGAACCAGGAGAATATTCCGTGATCCTCGAGCCGTATTCAGTAGGCGAGATTATGGCGTTTGTTCTGGCCGCAAATTTTCATTACAAGACCATCATGGAGGGAAAGAGCTGTTTCTCAGGCTTGGAAGACCAGGTTGTCGCGCCGGAGATCTTAAGTATATCAGACGATCCGTCGATTCCAGATTCAATAGGGGCCAAATCCGTCGATGACGAGGGTGGGATTACCAAAAAATTATTCCTGATCAAGGATGGCACATTCAAGGATACCTTTTCAGATCTTTACGATGCGTACAAGTTTCACTCCAAATCATCAGGAAATGCAAGCCGTCTCGGCTCACCGATGGGCACTAGTGCAGAACCAGACACGATAGCAAGGCCGCACAATATCAGGATTGAAGGCAGCACGTGCAGTAAAGATGACATGATCAAGGATGTCAGGAGGGGGATTATCATAGGCAGGACGTGGTACACATATGCGTTAAATCCGATCCGTGGCGACTTTTCATGTACCGCTAGAAGCGGGATTCAGATTGTTGAAAACGGCAAGGTGCGTCCCGGCAAGCCAGTCAGAATCGTGCACAACGTCAGGAAGCTTCTTGAGAATACGGTAGACATTGCAGATGACATTAGGAACGTACAACAGTGGGACTCCCTACCATCAATAGCGCCATCCATGCGGTTTGATAGAGTTCGCGTATTCTCGATCTAGGCGTCACGTAGGCAGTAAAGCACTTGCTCAATCAGGTATGCCGCATCAGGCCGAGTTAATGCCTGTGAAAAATGAAAACGTCAAGTATGCCGCATATCCTGTAGCCAGTCCCAGTCCAATTTTGCGCGTAACCATGCCCGTCTTCATCACGACAAACAATACAAGGCTAAATGCAATCATTACAATATAGTCTACGTGGATTTCATCCGTTACTGATACTCCGGCCAAGACGGATGCCACGCCCATTATCATCAATATGTTGTAAATGTTGCTTCCAATAATGTTGCCAATACCGATATCAGCATGTTTCTTTCTGATTGCGATGATCGAGGTGACAAGCTCCGGGAGTGACGTGCCGATTGCAATCACCGTTATTCCGATCACTCTTTCAGACACGCTGAAAAACTGCGCGATTTTAACTGCATTGTCGACCGTAAACTCCGAACCGATATACAAAAGTGCAATTCCAATGCCCAGCATGCCAAACGATTTCAGGTAAAAGCCGCGCGAACGACCGGTTACGCTAGTCTCCTTCCTGTCATGTTCCCTTGCGATCATACGGTATGTGAATATCGTAAATGCAATCAGTAGACTGATCAGCAGGGCCCCATCATACTTAGATATTTCACCATCCGCAGACAGCACAATCAGTAGCAGTGATGCGCCCATCATTACAAACAGCTCTTTTCTAATCGTCTTCCTGCTAACGACCAAAGATGCAATAACCGCCGAGACACCAATCACCATGCCAACGTTTGCAATGTTGCTTCCTACCACATTGCCTAGGATTATCTGAGAGTGCTCTCCCGCGGCCGCTATGCTGGCGGCCAGCTCTGGAGTCGACGTCCCGTAAGCCACAACGGTCATGCCTATTACGATGTTGCTTACACCTAGGCGCTTGGCGATGTTTACACCACCGCTTACAAGCCAGTTTCCGCCATAACACAACATGGCAAGCCCCAACACAGTCAGCGCCACATTCAGGACGACATCCATGACTTTATGTTCAAATCAGGGTGTTTAAAATGGGTGCATTGTCCTTCATTTACAAATCCGGCAAGAAGAATTGGTTTCGGATACATTCAATAATTTGATAGTCATATACAGTTGCGCAATCGCATGCAGATTACAGGAATATCGGCAACAAGATCTGTTTTAACATGCAACACGTATCAGATTCAGGCCTGGTACGATATACCGCATGCAGTCTCGTATAGAATATAATCATGCAGGATGAGGAGTACAAGGTCAGGTCGTCATATGCATGACCTGCCTCCGATGCGGGATTTGTGAACCAAGGGATAATGAGCCAACCGAAGATTAATAAGGTAATATACCGTACCATACAGTATAATGAGGGCACGATTGACATACATACCGGTCGAGGTGGCAGATCGGCTCGATGATTTCATTATAAAGCGTGACGAACAGGTTCTTGATGCAGTCAGGGCCCGAGCTAGGGACTATAGTACACTCTCCATTCTAAAGCTCCTTTACCAGCTAAGCGCGCATCCAATGTCGTTCACAGACTTGTATTCAAAGTCAAAGATCAGGATGAAGAAATCATTTCTCAACTACCTGCACCTGTGCGTAGACTATAACTTTATCAAAAAGGAGGCCATGGGATCAAATATGATATATTCGATAACAGACAGGGGCAGGACCATGTTAGAACTGTTCATGCAAAAGGACAAGGCGCGTTAGATCTACTATCGCATACGCGGATAAAATCAGGATAGTGATTCCGGAATTTTGCTACAGTACACTTTCAGGTCGATTCGGGATTCATGCCCTGATATATTCTGAGTCAGGTATAATGCCCTAGTAGACCTGACCTTGTACGCTACACAAATCCGCATACATAAATTAGACTGGATGTCCACCATGATTGGTGCAGAAAGAAATGTTTCCCGAAGCTCAGGTTTTCGAAACAAAAAAGATGAAACTGAAAAATCCGATAATATTTGCAGGGTTTGTAGGGGCGGGCCTAGTAGGCCCGCTTGCTGTTGGACAAATCATCAAGGAGATGAGCATGCAGGAGATCGGGTACATGAGATCAAGGTATCTTCCACCGTCAACTGTGTTTCTCAGGGGACGGCTCCGCCACCCATTCAGGTTTTATGCAAACAAGGAGGGAACCGTCTGCGCCGTGATATGCGAAGTGACATTGCGGATGGAGGGACTGTACACAGTAGTCGATGAGATTTTGAGCTGGGCAAGTCACAATGGATCAAATGAAATTATAATCCTAGACGGGGTTGCCAGTGACGAGCATGACGACAGAGCGTATTGTGCCGCAGAAGAAGACATGTGCAGGGTCATGGCAGACAAGGACATCAGCATGATTCCGCAAGGGTTCATCACAGGCGTGCCCGGAGGCATCCTAAACGAGTGCCTTGTTCGTGAGATACGCGGAATCACGCTACTGGCAAAGGCAAACAGAGACAGGACCGATCCCATGGCGGCCATAACTCTGGTAAAATCCATAAACAGGCTGTATGACATGGATATCGATGTTGCCGAGCTTGAAAAGGAGGAAGAGATGGTCGAAGAGTTTCAGGAACTGTCAGAAAAATATGCCGAGCATAGAGAGGAACTGTCAGGCATGTACATGTAGGCAGTCCTCACGCATGTATTGGGGGTTTTAACTATGACTCTATCCTATAAAAAAACGGGTGTGGATATTACAGGGATTAAAAAGAGTCAGGCCGCAATCGGCAGGATGATTGCATCAACCCACAAGATGCAGAAGATGACAAGAATAGAACATGGATTCGGGCATTACGCCGGAATTGTAGAGGTGGCAGGCAGGGGCATGTGGGCCATGCATACGGACGGGGTTGGAACCAAGGTAATGATTGCAAATGCCATGAGAAAATACGACACCATCGGCATCGACTGCATTGCAATGAACGTAAACGACATTATATGTACGGGTGCAATACCGGTTGCATTCGTAGACTATATCGCGGCAAACAAAAACAACCGTAAAATTTTTGTGCAGATATTAAAGGGGTTGGTGGCAGGTGCAAAAAAGGCCAGGACCCCGATTGTGGGCGGAGAGACCGCAATAATGCCGGACCTCATTGCAGGAAAGGGTTTTTCATTCGACCTAGCCGGGATGGTTACCGGATACGTGGATAGAAAAAAGATGATCATGGGCGGGTCAATAAGACCCGGTGATTTAATCATCGGTGCAAAAAGCACGGGGCTGCATTCAAACGGATATTCGTTGGCAAGGGCCGCGCTTTTGAAAAAATATACCGTCAAAGATACAGTGAGGGGAGTCGGCAACATAGGCTCGGCATTGCTCAAACCAACCGAGATATACGTGCAGCCAGTCATTGAGATCATAGACAAGTGTAAGGTAAACGGCCTAGCCCACATCACAGGAGGCTCATTTACCAAGCTGCCAAGACTGAAAAACACAGGATATGAGATCGATTCGCTACCAAAAATGCCCGGTATAATGAAGCTGATTGCGGATCATGGCATAAATGATGCAGAGATGTACCGGACGTTCAACATGGGAGTCGGGTTCTGCGTGATTGCGCCAAAAGACCAAGCCTCGATGATACAATCCATCTTCAAAAGGCATAAAATCCAAAGTCAGGAGATCGGCAGGATCATATCAAGAAAGGGCGTAACAGTAAACTCGAAAAAAATCACATAAGCACAGAATTGCTT
The DNA here is from genome assembly GCA_964507825.1 of uncultured Nitrosopumilaceae archaeon. Lineage (GTDB taxonomy): Archaea > Thermoproteota > Nitrososphaeria > Nitrososphaerales > Nitrosopumilaceae > JAWVZS01. The sequence goes on from CAZDQM010000057.1 coordinate 29,448, forward strand.
TTGATATAGAATTGCCTTATATTACATGTTTTTTTGACCATAATAGAGAAAATTGGCAGCAGAGGCGCATTTTATTCAGATTATAATTGGAATTGGAATACTCTTGTTTGCCGCCAAGATCATGGCAGAGTTGTTCCTCAGGTTAAAACTTCCAATTGTTCTAGGCGAGCTCCTAGCAGGCATGATAATCGGGCCGTTTGCACTCGGGGCGTTCCTTACATGGGACGGCGAGCACCTGCTAAAGATAGGCCCCGAGATAAAGACGCTAGGCGAGATGGGGGCCATAGTGATCCTGTTCATGGCAGGGCTCGAGATGACGCCAAGGGAGTTTTTGAAGGGAGGTAAGGCATCGTTTACAGTGGGCACACTAGGAGTCATAGTGCCATTCTTTGCAGGCCTGCTGGCATTTCAGATGTTCGGATACAATGCGCTACAGTCTATGATGATTGCAACTGCGCTGACTGCTACAAGTATAGCAATCTCAATCCAGGTACTAAACGAGTTTGGAAAGATAAAGACGCCGGAGGCCCGGCTCATTATTGGCGCCGCGGTGGTAGATGACATACTAGCCATAGCGGTGCTGTCAGTGGTTTCGTCGATTGCGGCAGACGGACAAGGAATTGAAAACATAGACATTGCAGAAGTCATGATCACCATTCTGCAGGTACTAGGATTCTTTGCGGCAATGCTTATTGCCGCGGTCTTTTTGGTGCCAAAGTTCATCACGCCAAAAATATGGAAGGCAAGGGGTAGTGTGGAGGGAATAGTAACGGCGGTATTCTTCGGTGCCGCCGCCCTTGCAGGCTCGATCGGACTCTCGCCGATCGTCGGCGCGTTTGCCGTGGGCATGGCCCTATCTACCACAAAAGTGTTTGAAAAGGTGGAAAATTATATTGGAAAAGTGGGCCTGATTTTTGCGCCGCTGTTCTTTGCAATCATCGGCGCCCAGGTGGATCTCAGAACAGTTGATCTAAACATACTAGCTATAAGCGGCATAGTAATCATAATTGCAGTTGTCACCAAGCTGTTTGGCTGCGGGCTGCCGGCGGTATTATTCCTCAAGAACAGGGCCCAAGGAATGCGTGTCGGCATAGGGATGATATCAAGGGGCGAGGTGGGCCTGATCGTTGCAGGAGTCGGGGTCTCGCTAAGCATTCTTGACTCCGATGTATACTCTACAATAGTTCTCATGGTGGCAGTCACGACAATTATTACTCCAATCTGGTTAAAGATGGAATACAGGAAGGAGATGCGCCATCAGGGCGATAATCTGCCCATTGCCGGATCAGATGCAGGGGATGATTCGTCCGCTGATGACGACGCGCCTGAAATACTCATGGATCAACACAAACCGGACAAAGACGCGCCTGATTCGGCGCATGGAACCGGCGCAGATGCGCATGCGACGACGGACCGTTAAACCTAGGCGTGTCAAGAGTGCGATACGTGCCTATACAGATGCATTTTGAAAGAATTTATGCCAGTCAGGATACAGTGCAATAATGTCCGGGATCGATGCAGACTTTGAGATGGCGTGTAGCGAAATCACGCAAAACCTTCTAGAGGTGGAAAACCCATCCAAGGGTACTGTAAAGGCCGAGATTAAGAGGATGTGTGCCAAATATTCCTTGGGAAGAATTCCAAGAAACCATGAAATCCTCGCTAGGACGTCCGGGGATAACTTTGCAAAGCTTAGGACAGTACTGCTAAAAAAGCCCATAAAGACCGCATCCGGAGTGGCAGTCGTTGCACTGATGCCAAAGCCGTACGCTTGTCCGCATGGAAGATGCACGTACTGCCCCGGAGGAATAGAGTCCAACACGCCAAACAGCTATACAGGAAGGGAGCCGTCTGCAATCAGTGCGATAGAGAGCGGGTATGACCCCAAGTCCCAGATCAGATCCAAGATAGACAAGCTGGTGGCATACGGCCACGAGCCGTCCAAGCTAGAGCTAGTCATAGTCGGGGGGACGTTTTTGTTCATGCCAGAAGAGTACAGGCGTGAATTCATAAAATCATGTTATGACGCATTAAATGGATTTGACTCTGACACGCTTGAGGATGCAAAGGCCGCAAACGAGCACGCGGACATTAGAAACGTTGGATTTACCGTCGAGACCAAGCCGGATTACTGCAAGGCCCCACACATAGACGACATGCTCGAATACGGGATAACTAGGGTGGAGATCGGGGTCCAGTGCCTGCAGGATCGAGTATACAAGATTGTAAACAGGGGACACGACTATAATGACGTAATCGAGTCATTTAGGATTTCAAAGGATGCAGGTTACAAGATTGTGGCACACATGATGCCCGGACTTCCAACTATGACGCCGCGTCAGGACATCTCGGATTTTAAGAGATTGTTTGATGACTCTGCATTAAAACCTGACATGTTGAAGATTTACCCGTCGCTGGTACTAGAAAATACCCCGATGTACGCGGACCATGCATCTGGAAGATATGTTCCCTATTCTAACGAAGACATGGTTCGTGTCCTCTCGGAGGTAATGAAGATGGTCCCAAGATGGGTGAGGATCATGAGGGTGCAGAGGGAGATTTCCCCGGATGAGATTCGTGCAGGCCCCAAGGCAGGCAACCTTAGGCAGATCGTTCACAAGAGTCTGCAGGATGAGGGGCTGTCGTGCAAGTGTATCAGGTGCAGGGAGATTGGGCGAGCAGGCGACTGCGCCAGCCAAGACGAGTTGAGCATGAATAGGATCGATTATGAATCATCCGGAGGCCGTGAGATATTCCTGTCGTATGATGATCCCATGGATAGAATCTACGGGTTTCTGAGACTTCGAAGACCGGGTACGTGGAGCCACAGGGCGGAGATAACGGAGAGATCAACAATCATCAGGGAATTGCACGTGTATGGAAGGCCACTGCAACTTGGACAGCGAGATGCAGACGGGATTCAGCACACGGGCCTAGGAAGGAATCTGACAGGCATGGCAGAAAGGATATCAATGGATGAGTTTGATGCAGATAAGATCCTAGTAATCGCCGCAGTAGGAACTAGGGAATACTATCAAAGACTAGGATACTCGCCTGATGGTCCATACATGGCAAAAAGACTGGTGTAGGCATGTCTGGTGTAGATAATATTGGAAGGGGCACGTGGATAGACAAGCTAGCCCACGAGATGGTTCAACGGGAGATGACTCTGGGAAGAAGCCTTGATCTGTTGAGGGTGGAAAGCGGTCTTGGGGCCTCTGGGATTCCGCACATTGGAAGCCTCGGAGATGCAGTAAGGGCGTTTGGAGTAAAGATGGCCCTAGAGGACATGGGTTACAAGTCAGAACTTGTCGCATACTCGGACGACCTAGACGGGTTGAGAAAGATTCCAGAGGGGTTCCCAGGATCCCTAGAAGAGCACATTGCAAGACCGGTTTCAATGATTCCAGACCCATACGATTGCCATGACTCCTATGGAATGCATATGAGTAGCCTGCTCTTAGAGGGGCTAGATGAGATCGGGATCAAGTACAGCTTTCAAAGGGCGCTTGATGCATACAAGGGCGGAATGTTCAAGGATCAGATTCACAAAATCCTGTCCAATGGTAGCAGGATCGGCGGACAGATCGCGAGCATGGTGGGGCAGGAAAAGTACCAAAAGTACCTTCCGTATTATCCCGTATGCGCCAACTGTGGACGTCTATACACCACCGAATCCCACGAATACATAAAGGATGAAATGACGGTGTCGTATCAGTGCCGCGACGTCAAGATAGGCTCTAAAATCGTCGAGGGTTGCGGTCACCGAGGCGAGGCAGATATTGCAAGTGAGCCCGGCAAGCTTGCCTGGAAGGTAGAGTTTGCCGCAAGATGGAGCGCGTTTGACATCAGGTTCGAGGCATATGGGAAGGATATCATGGACTCTGTAAAGATAAACGACTGGGTGGCAGACGAGATTCTAAAATTCCCCCACCCGCACCATACAAGGTACGAGATGTTCTTAGACAAGGGCGGGAAAAAGATATCCAAGTCGCTAGGCAACGTTGTAACCACACAAAAGTGGTTCAAGTACGGCTCGCCAAAATCCATACTGCTCCTGCTCTACAAGAGGATCACCGGCGCAAGAGAGCTTGGATTTGACGACATCCCGTCCCTAATGGATGAGTATAATGAATTAGAGGGGATCTATTTTGGACGCGTCAAGATCGACAACCAGGCAAGGCTGGCAAGATTACGCGGGTTATACGAATATGTAAACCTGCTAACCCCTCCAAAAGTAGCAGGGCCCCACGTAAGCTACAGGCTACTCATAGAGCTGTCAAGAATCTTCAAGGAGGATAGGATTAGCAGGGTCACAAAAAAGCTGATTGATTACGGCATGATAAAGGTAGATGACGGGCGCATCGCGGGCCTGATCGAACTTGCCGGAAACTATGCCGATGACTTTGGTGCCGAAGAGTCGTTGCAGATCAGCATGGACGGTCCGTTAAGGGCCGCGCTAGGTGAATTAAGCACGGTACTAGCAGGGGATGAGGAACCAGAAGACGTTCAAAACTCAGTATACCATGCGGCAAAACGAAACGGCGTCCCACCACGCGACCTTTTCAAGGCGCTGTACCAGTTGATTCTTGGGACAGATAGAGGGCCAAAAATTGGCCCATTTATACTCGACATTGGGCGCCAGAAGGTAGGACGTATAATCAAGGCGAGTCTAGTATAACCATGGCGCACAACCAGCATAACCAGTCAAAGAGGAGTGGTGGATTCTTTTTGATATTATTAGGGGCGCTGATCTTCATTACTGCCCCGATCTACCTGCAGGACAACCCCGAACTAGGCATCGCGGCCATAACACTCGGCTTTATAGTGGGAGGGATAGGGTTTTACGTTAAATTCATCAAGAATAGGGCAAGGAGGAGATAGTAGTTTGGGATTGTTTGGAAAAAAGAGGCGCAAGGATGAAGAGAATACCGACGCGTCAAAACGAGACGATCTCAGCTACAGGCTTGTGGAGATAGAGGGCCAGATTGCAACGAAAAAGCACGAGCTCGAGACCCTGACATTAAAGCTGGACCAGGTCAAAAAAGAGTACGACTCGGCCGTTTCAGATCTCATGTCCATAAAGAAAGAGGCCAACGAGGAAAAAAACCACATTGTTTCACTAGAGAGGCAACAAAAGATATCCAAGGAAAAGATACTAGATCTGGAGAAAAAATACGAGCAGGAACGAGCCAAGCTGCAAGATGTTGCAAAGACAAGAATGCAGCTAGAACAGATCAGGAAGGATACGGAGCACAGCCGCGAGGAATACAATGACATACAACAGAATATTTCAGATGCCAGGAATAAGCTAAATGAGATCAGCGTCAGGAGAATAGAAGTAGAGGATCAATACCAAGAGATTCTAGAAAAAATCGACGGCGTGGGCGCAAAGGTAACAGAGACCACAGGGGAAAAGCCAGTCAGGGCAGCGGCGAAAAGCCAGTCCCATATGGCAGGCGAGCCAAAAAATGTAATAGAGGCGGCAAGCGCGGTGGTGGCATCGATGAAGTCAAAGCTGAGCATGGCACAAAAGGAGCTCGATACCGTCAGGGGGTTGCTCGAAAAGGAGAGAGAAGCGCATGGAAGAACGAGGCAAGAGTTAGAAAGGCTGAAAAAATAGCTAGAAAAGTTTTTTTCTCCACGTCTTGCGGATTTGCTCCTCGGAGAGTCCTAGGTCATATAATGGCGACGTGACCTCTGCTACCGTGTCAACTGAGACCAATACGATGCCAGAGATTCTGCTTTTGATGCCCAGATCACGATAAAAGGAGAGTATTTTTTTGTACAGGACGCCCTTGTCCAAAATACTCCCTGTTCCGCGGAACCGGTACCCTTTACGCGACAACGGATCGACGACGTTAATCTCCAGCCTAGGATTAGACCTGAGATTCGATATGGTTCGTGGGGAGCGTATGTTTGCAAAGACTAGGTGATTCCTGTCCCAGACGAAGATTGTGCCCTTTGGAGATACGTTGGGCGCGCAATCCTGATCAACGGTTGCAACATATCCCAGCCTCTGCCTTGAAAGAAAATCACGTATCTGCTCGTCAAGCATGGCAGGTGTTGGCGACCATAGTCAAATAAGTTATCGCATGATCTCTGCAATTATATCGTAAAAAAAGTAAAGGCCTATACCCCCACCAATGATCGAGACCCAAGCGGCAACTGTCCTTGCTTTTTCCACACGGATTTTTTTTGACAGGTGTTATTGAATGTACTCGTTTACCTGCAAGGATCGTGCTTTTTGCCAATATGCCTTGCCAGCTCGATCACATCATCGCCAAAATCCATGCCGCAAAACTGGCACTTGAAGCGAAGCTTTCTAGACACCGATATAATTATTCATAATGACTAATAAATTTTGAATCATCCGTAAATTATACAGCTCTCGCACTCACAGCTGGGAATCTTTCCCACCTTTGCAAAACAGTTTTTATGCTGTCCGGCTTGGCACTGGACACATATTTCATCAATATTGCCGATCTCCGTATACTTTTTTGACTGGTCAAATCCAAAACCGCCGTCCTGTGGGCCTACCATGTTAATATTGGAACTAGGTAATATTTTACTTCACCGGGTGGGCCCATATCGAGCCGGTTAATCACGTTTTTCCGAGTCGCCATCCCACATGTGCATGTTTCCGCGTATCATAAACGAGCCGACGATTACTGCTACAATCCCAGCCACAAGAGCCAGAAAAACTCGTCCAATCCACCGGATACCAGCCAACAGCGATGTATGAACACGGTAGTAATTAAAGTCTAAAAATCATCAATTCACACAGATATAAAATAATCAAGTCGTTTGGAATCATCTGCCGGATAATCATCATGGACTAATCATGATTTAATAACAAAGCAGTACAAGTACATGACATGACGGTAATTGTCACAAGGATGCCCGGGGGGATCGCCCAGATGTTCACTCCAGAGACAGGTAAAATCACGTACAAGTGCAAGGGCGAGACTACATACATGGAGATCGAGGCGTTTGGTGGAATCGTGAAATTCAACCAGAGGGGCTCAAAGGCAATAGTGGCAGGATCGGTTACAGAACTGCAAGATTGCAGGGTAATCAAACAGGGCGAGGACGAATATGCCGAGGCAAAAAGACATGCGATAGAGGCGTCGATTGCATTCAAGGAAGATCAGGTTGCGCAATTGCAAGATAGGATCAGGGATCTCAGAAACACCTAGGACGGCTTTTGACAGGAGATCATCAGGTAATCAATTATTCCCTTCTCAGAGACGCGCCTCATCTTCCTGATCGAGTTGTACAAAATTCTTTCAATATATGCAGGATATGATTGCAGGATCTTTTTTTGAATTTCCCTCCGATTGCGCTCGTAATAATCTGCCAGTGGGACATAAACCAAGGAGCCGATTCTATCAACCACATCAATCTCAAATCCGGACTCCCTGATGGACGACAGAATATAGTCCTCCGAATAATGTTCTGAGGACCAGGTAAAGGAGAGCAGTCCCAATCCGGTCAGATGATCCGTAGCTTGTCTAGTCATGACAGGTATGGCAATGGCAAGATATCCGTTGTCTTTGAGGGATCGAAATGACTCTGAAAGAAAATTTGATATTGGTTTAAAGTGCTGCGCGGATTCAAGGACCAAGATTCGATCTAATACAGAGTCCTTGAACGGAAGTGTCGTAGCAGTGCAGTTAATGCCAGAATTTTTTGCTTCAGAGTCCGCTAGTTGGTTATGGTTTATGTTCAATGAAATAATATCAATTGGATTATGCTCTGACTTCCACTGGAGGGCCGGCGACCCGTAACCACTGCCAACATCCAGTACAGTCTGATTATTGGCTAATCGTCCAAGTCTTCCAAGCATGCTGCAAAGACTTTGTTGTGCCAAGAGCGGGGAGTCTACACCGTCCCAGTATCCAAAGTTGAGCATGTTTCCCCCCGTTGCTAGGCGCATCACATCGGATAACGAGTCGTATAACCTGACTACGTCCCTTTCGTTGCGGCGAAACGTCCACAAAATGATGTCCAATGGGTTAATTTTTTTCAAGATTATAATGGCATCTTTCCACTTATAATGAATTGTCGTATCCGGTACAGGTAGATTACCATATTGGTCGGTTCACCTAGGCCCAATTCCTTGGATTGCATCAGAGGCGTTGTTTTCAGATAGAGGTGCAAGCGTAATCCAAATTAAGCCTAATCCACCCAAGATATTTGGACTCGTTGCATAGCATGGATAGTGCGAACGCTTGCGGAGCGTTAGGTCGCCGGTTCGAATCCGGTCGGGTCCGCTCATACTGTCTGTTCGGACCCTGTCTTGTTTGCCTCTATTACGACCCTGCCGTCGGACAGCGCGGCCATAAACCGCCATCCATCTGACAGGCATCGTTCTATGTCGCCGCATGCAATAACACGCTGCTTGCCGCGCCGCCGTTGCTGTTGAACCGGCCCATCTTGCCGGGGTTCATCATGTTCTGGAACACCTCTAGCATATAGCGACGCTCGTAAATTCATGTACAATTTATTCCTGTACGCGCCGCTAAACTTGTCACCAACCCTACAAATTTCATCAGGAATAGTACAAGCTGCATACAACATCTAATTTTTGCAACAATATAATCGATTAAAACATGCGGCACA
>CAZDQM010000058.1:0-58575 GCA_964507825.1 uncultured Nitrosopumilaceae archaeon
GGGAATTTAAACTGGCTTGATTGTGTAGTTACCTTGTCTGGACAACCGTCGGCATCCTGAAACCTATTGAACGTCTCGGGTTCTGCTGGACAGTCATCCATTGCATCGGATATCCCGTCCTGATCCGAGTCCCTTGACGTCGTTCGATCCGGGCAACCGTCCCTGTCATCAATTCCATTGAACGTCTCGGGAAGGGTCGGGCACGTATCTAAATTATCGATGAATCCGTCACCATCCGTATCTGGAATGCCCATGCCTGCATTAGGTGGGGTGTCCGGGCATCCATCTGAATCCTGAAATCTATTATAGTTTTCACGGACCGACGGACACAGGTCTAGGTGATCTTGTATTCCGTCAAAGTCAGAATCATACCATGGAACAAAGTCTGCAGGGCAACCGTCAATGTTGCTGCCAAACTGCGGGTCATAATCCTCCTTTAAATGCGGACAAAAGTCCTTGTCGTTGGGAACACCGTCTCCATCATTGTCATTAATCGTGGCGCTTGCATGGACTGCGCCCGGAAACAGGCCCAGTGTTGAAAAAAACAGGAATAAAAATCCAAATGTGTAAAGTTTGTTCATTCTCCCCAATCGTGATATTATCAGGACGTTATTAAACCTCGCGTTAAATATTTGTGCAAAATGTCACAGCTCTTGCAAGATTATAGTCAGGGTATTGCAGAGTCCGCGCCCATCCCATATCATCAATGTTTTCAAGTATCCGCGGGTATAGTTGCAGTTGAATCCCGTCATGTCCTCCAAATGCCTCGCCGGACAATTAGAAATCATCATCTTATTCGTGCCCTGCCCCCGCTACCTCTCAAAAGGAACCATGCTCAACCAAGCCCCCGAGCGGCAGTAAAATAACATCAAGGACATCCTGCCCGGAATCATGATACATCGTGAATGTGTGCAAAAGAATCAGGGCCGCCGTCAGAAAAAGGGTTATTCCAGTACTAAAAATTTACGACGAGTCCGGCGGCGTCATGTCTGCTAAAAATTCCAACATGGTATTGTTACCGATATTTGTAAAATGGAACGGGCCAGTATCAGGCATCCGGACAACCGTCATGATCACGGTCCCCGTCATAATCTTCTGGAATTGCAGGACAGAGATCCTTGTCATTAAGGATTCCATCTAGATCCACGTCATGCTTGTATCTAGACTGCTCTGGTATCGTGTCAGGGCAGCCGTCATCATCTGCATACTTGTTCCAAGTCTCCTTTTCTGCCGGGCATGCATCATTTATGTCCAGTATCGTGTCCCCGTCAGTGTCTATCTTGTCATCGAATTTGGGTATGACATCTAGGCAACCATCATGATCATAATACCTATTCCAATTCTCCATTTCATCAGGACAGACGTCTATGGCATCAGGTACGCCATCACCGTCAGAATCAGGAAGCATCGGACGTGCGTCAGGGCAGCCGTCTGAATCCTCGATGCCGTTGTAAGTCTCTGCCTTGAACGGACACTGATCGTCCTTGTCCTCGATTCCGTCATTATCGGAGTCCATCATGCCAGATACCAATATTGTATCCGGACAACCGTCTGAATCCTGGAATCGGTTATATGTTTCAGGGGCTAGCGGACAGCCGTCAATGGCATCAGGTAGTCCGTCCTTGTCCCTGTCAATCAATGGAATGTAATCATCGGGGCAGCCGTCCTCGTCTAGAACTCCGTTGTGCGTTTCAGGCTGGTTTGGACACGAATCTTCATAATCATTGATGCGATCGTTGTCAGTATCTGGCAACATGCCCGTCCTGATTACATTGTCGGGGCAACCGTCCGTATCCTGGAACTTGTTGTAGGTTTCCGGTATATGTGGGCATTCGTCTGCGCTGTCTGCAATGCCGTCATTGTCTACGTCCCTCTCAGTCAGATACGGTGGGATGTCAGGACAGCCGTCCTCATCCTCGAACCCGTTGTATCTTTCACGTTCCGTTATACACTGATCAACATCATCATTAATTCGATCCCTGTCGGTATCCATCTGTGTTGGGTCATCAGGGCAGCCGTCGGTATCAACATACCGGTTCCAAGTCTCCTTTTCAGCTGGACACTGGTCTAGTCCGTCAGGAATTCCGTCATCATCGGAGTCATTGGTCGGGGCGTCAGGGCAGCCGTCGGTATCAAGATAATCATTGAACGTCTCGGCGACTAGCGGGCATGAATCATTCAGGTCGGCAATGCCGTCACCATCATTGTCAAACATTCCTAGCAGTGCCGCTCCATCCGGACACCCGTCGGTATCCTGTATTTTGTTGTATGTCTCCCGGGAGATCGGGCACTTGTCCGCGCCGTCAGGTATTCCGTCGCCGTCGGAGTCGCGCTCTTCACCACTATCGGGGCAGCCGTCGGCATCTAGGATTTTATTATATGTCTCAGGCTGGTTGGGGCAGAGATCATCATAATCATTAATGCCGTCGGCATCAGTATCCGGCAATATGCCTTGCTGGCCCACATAATCGGGGCAGCCGTCGGAATCCTGGAACTTGTTATAAGTCTCCCGAAGCGCGGGGCACTCGTCGGCACTGTCCATGATTCCGTCACGGTCCGAGTCCTTGTCAGACAAATATGGTGGAATATCGGGACAGCCGTCCTCATCCTCGAACCCGTTATACCTCTCCGGAATCAACGGGCATGCATCATCAGAGTCGACTATACCGTCACGGTCCGAGTCAGCGATTACATCAAAGAAACTAGGCGGGCTGTCAGGGCACCCGTCAAAGTCGGCGAATTTGTTAAAGGTTTCAGGATCATCAGGACAAATATCAAACTTGTCTGCAATTCCATCCTTGTCCGAATCCATCAGGCTACTCGGGGATATCACGTCCGGACACCCGTCGCTGTCAAAGTAACCGTTGAATGTCTCAGGTTCTGAAGGGCACGAGTCGAACCTGTCCTCAATGCCGTCATTGTCTGCATCCATAAAGTCCGAGCCAATGCTGTCAGGACACCCGTCGGTATCCTGGAACTTGTTGTAGATCTCCGCACGCAGTGGACACATGTCCTGGTTGTCGACTATGCCATCCCGGTCGGAATCATGTGTGGACGTAAAGGCGTCAGGACACCCGTCTAGATCCAAAAACCCGTTAAACGTCTCGGCCCGCGTAGGGCAAAGATCAGACAAATCAATAAAGCCATCACCATCAGAATCCGGCTGTCCCCCTTTTCCAGACGCCTGTACCGGTGCAATGTCAGGACATCCATCATCGTCTTGGAACTTGTTATAATTTTCACGGATGGCAGGACATATGTCCAAGTGATCCTGTATTCCATCAAAGTCTTCGTCATACCATGGAACAAAGTCAGACGGACACCCGTCTACAATCCCACCAAACTCTGGATCATAGTCCTCCTGCAGGTTTGGACATTTGTCCACGTCGTTTGGAACACCATCCCCGTCAAAGTCTGCGACCTGTGCATGGACCGAGGTTATCGGGACCGTACCTAAGGTTGATGCAAATAAGAGTAAAAATCCGATAACATGAAGTTTGTTCATTCTCCCCGAATCGGATATTATAAGGACGTTATTAAACCTCGCGTTTAAATCGGTGTCAAATCGGCAGTCCCACATGCGCAGGTAAAGAAAAGTCCGGATAGAATTGGGCAGCTGCCGACATCACTTCATAAATGATACAGGTTATCCTCAAAAGGGGCCTGCCCTGATCTTTCCCAATATACACTTGCAATTATACCAAGAAACGATTTATCGCATGATGCCAGTAGTCATTCAGACTAGGTTTAAGTAAACGGGCCAAGCTCCGACAGGCATGAGCTGTTCCGGAGAGATGTACGATCAGGATCAGCTGATCCAGATCAAGCCAAATATACTAAAACAGTTGAAAAAGGCCAAGTACGGCGTAGCCGATCATTCGACGGTAGAGTTGTGCCACTGGACAAAAAAATCGTTTAGCAACGAAGGAGACTGTTACAAGCACAAGTTTTACGGCATCCTGACGCACAGGTGCATGGAGTTTTCCCCCGCAGGAATGTATTGTGAGAACCGTTGCATATACTGTTGGAGGCCTATGGAATTTTATGACTCAATGAGCATGAGCCCGGACAGGGTTGCGGAACCCGAGCAGATTATGGACAGGCTGATGGAGGAGCGCAAAAAACTGATCATGGGGCATTACGGAGACCCATCCAAGGACGTGCAAAAACTCGACGAGTCGCTGCATCCCACGCATTACGCCATCTCCCTGTCAGGCGAGCCCACAATGTATCCACGATTACCGGAATTGATAAGGTACCTGAGGGGGTTGGAGGCAACACGATCAATCTTCCTAGTTACCAACGGCCAAGAGCCCGACATGATCAAAAAATTACAGGACGAGGACGCACTGCCCACGCAGCTATACCTTTCAACGAATGCCGCGGATTATGATTCATTTATCAGAATCAACCGGCCAAGATACGACGACTCGTGGGAGAGGTGGAATGAGACACTAAGCATGCTCAAAAGACTCGATACTAGGACCGTAATCAGGATCACGCTGATCAGGGGATACAACACCGATGAACATACAATTCCCGCATTTGCGAAAATGCTCAAAGAGTCCAGCGCAAACTTTGTCGAGGTAAAGTCATACATGCACATAGGAAGATCGACCAACAGGCTAGAAAGGGACAGCATGCTAGAGATGGACGAGGTAAGAGAGTTTGCGCGGGCACTTGCGGAGCAAAGCGGAATATTTCACATCATGGACGAAAGCCAGCCTTCCAGAATAGTAGTACTGCAGAACATGGAACGGTTTGTAGACAGGATGATCCCTACCTATGCGCAAGCCACTTAGAAAATTTGCTTAGCGCCTTGTACCTGTGAGAGACGGAATTTTTATCGTCAAGCTCTGCAAATGTAAGAGTGCGCCCCTGAGGAATAAATATCGGATCATATCCCCATCCGTCCCCCCTTTCAGCATCAGATATCCTTCCAGGAACCCTTGCCTCAAAGGACGTCATACTACATCCGTCATGGTATGTAACTACCGAGACAAAAAATGCATCCCTGTCGGTTCCTAGCAGGTCCAGTATCCCCCGGTTCCCAATCGTATCAAACACGTAAGACGAGTACGGACCGGGAAACTTGCCAAGGGCCGGAATCACCAGGCCGTCATCCTCCACGATTAGCGGCGCACCTGCCTGCTCAAAGGCTTGCCCTGCCTTGTGTCTAGATATCATCAGAATAGAGTCCGACTGGATCTCTTGCAGGGAACACGGAAAGAATGACAGGTATATGTCATGCTCGGCTAGTATGTCCCTTGCCTCGGAGAATTTATGCTGATTGGACGATACGAATAACACGTCAGACGACGGTCGCATACCTGCCCCTCCCCTCTATTACAGATACCAGCTTGAGTGCTCTTTGGAGGCCGGCCGCTCCCGCGGCGGATTCATACCCACAAAGCAGCTCCCTCCACGCATCCTGCATGATTTGCGCATGCGCGCTGTTCAGGATCTCCTTGATTAGTCGGAGGTCCACAGCATGATCCTCAGGTTTAACGGTCCTGATTGCAAGTCCAAAGTCAATTACGCGCACGGTTCCATCAGAGAGTATGAAATTAGACGTCGTAGGATCCCCATGCATCACTCCGTTTTTGTGAAGCAGTCCAACAATCACCCCAATGGGCCTAGCACACGATATGATCTCTTCCGGGTCTAGATCGTGTACCGGAGTGCCGCCGATGCGCTGCATTATAATGTCGCATCTTTTTGCATCGACGAAATAGATCAGCGGAGATGGGACTCCAAATGACTTTACAAATGAGATGATTCCAGATTCATGAATTGTACGCAGCCTCCGAATCCGTTTGTCAAGTTCCGGATGCCGGTATGCCTTGGTCTTTCTAGTTTTTAGTATAGAGGGGCGTCCGTTCCATTCAAGGGAGAATATGTCACCCTCGGCGCCGCGTTTGACTAGATCCATCAAGACTAAAATTAAACAATGTGATTAAAAGGTATCATGAAGAAGGACGAGGAAAAGATCAAGCAGGAGGACTGCTCAGAGGACTCCCTGGGTACCGGCATCCTTACGCTGACCAACAAAAGACTCGCGTTTGACAAGGCGCGCGGAAGAATCATGGACTTTTCAAAAAAGTTCGAGGATACCGTAGTAGACGTTCCTCTGACGGACGTCACAAGCGCCTGGAAGGAGGGCAGATTCATTAAAAAGGTGTGCTTTACTGCAAGGCGGGACGGTGAAGAAAAGACCTACAAATTCGGCGTCTTTAACACAGGAAGCTGGCTTGAAACAATCCAGGATGCGCTCGAGGACATCAAGAATCAGTAACGGATCTGTACCGTGTCTAGCCTCCAGGACTGCCTTACAAAGGCATCCTTGATATCCACGCCGGGCCCGACAGTTGACTCTAGAATCCCGGTCCAGGCAATCTGCGAACCACAGTCGCCGGCATACTTTATCGGAACCACAAACAGCCTGCAACCCTGCCGCCTACACACGTCATCAAGCATCGATGAAAGGCGCTTGTTTGCGGCAACGCCGCCGACTATCATCAGCTCCTTTTTTCCCGTAAACGAGAGTGCGCGCTCTACTGCCTCGCACACCATTGCAAACGCGGTCTCCTGAAGCGAGTAGCACGCCTCGGGCCTGTGCCGCACTGCCAGCGCCTTTGCCGCGGACAGCAGGCCGGAAAATGAGACGTCGTTGCCCTTGACTGCATAGGGAAGCGACATATAGTCCTCGGATTCAAGTGCCATCTCCTCAATCATTTTGCCGCAGGGCGATGCTAGGCCCAGCGAGCGCCCAAACTGGTCAAGCAGCTGGCCCAGAGTAATGTCTAGCGTCTCACCAAATACCCTCCACTGCCTCATCAAGAATGCAAGTAGCATGGTGTGCCCACCAGACACAAGCAGGACCAGTGGATCCCTTGCACCCGTCAACAGTCTTCCTAGTTCAATGTGTCCCACGGCATGATTAACTGGATAAATCGGTATGTCGTAATAGGATGCCAGCGAGCGGGCCACCACGGCGCCCACGCGGAGGCACGGACCAAGCCCGGGCCCGCCTGCATACGAGACTAGGTCCAAGTCATCCACTCCTATTCCCGCATCCTTTAGGCATTCTTCTAGTACAGCGGAGCTGTTTTCAACGTGGTGTCGGGACGCCTCGCGCGGATGTATTCCCTCCCCGTCCGGGGGCCGGAACACCCTCCTGATATCGGACCTTACGGTCCCCTTGCCGCGCTTCCTTTCTACTATAGCGCATGAAAATGTGTGCGCCGTGCTCTCAATTCCCAGGCCCAGCATGTCATCCCCTGCTCGTGCTTGATACTATTTTAATGACATCGCCGTCACGCAGGACATGGTCTGCGCCTATCCTTTGCTTGGACTTGCAGTCTATTCCAAACAGGAATCCTTTTTCAATGTCCGCATGCACGGCGCGTGCAAGATCCCTTGCAGTCATCCCATGAGGTAAAAGCTTTGCATCGGGTAATATATCACCGTCCTTGTTGCACAGCCGAGTCTCATCCTCAACCGGATACACCACGTTAAGCTTGAGTAGATCAAAGGCCGCATGATTTAGCGCGCGCTGGACGCCGGTGGTTCCAATCTTTTCAAGAACAGATGACACCAGATCCAGTGCCCTACTCTGTTCTGGCTTTAGTACTGATTTGTCTAGTACTGTGAATTTCTCAGAGCCTGCAGTATAGTCGATGATTCCCGATCCTGCCGCCCTGCCCAGCAACAGCTCGGACTCTGCGCTACACGGTATTGCAACATCCTCAATCCTGTCCAGTATTCCCAGGTCCGAGCATAGGTCCGCCTTGTTTGCGGCTATGAGAATCGGCTTTGATATACGGCGGAGCTCCCTTGCAAAGGTATCAAGATCCTCCTCTGACCATTCCTTTGGACTCCTTGATGCCATGTCCAGCCGCCGAATCACTTCCCGTATGACATCCTCTGATATTCCCAGTCCGCTGAACCTAGATGCAATGGCTTCTGCCAGCTTTGCGGTCTTCATCTCAACCTCTCTAGACACCTTCTCCCACTCCCGACCCAGAATCTGCTTGAACCATTGCTCAAATTCATGTATTACAAACTCGACGTCCTCAAGTGGGTCGTGTGAGCCAGGTGCCACCGGCTGTCCCTGTATGTCAGTCGAGCCGGCGATATCCACCACATGAATAAGCGCGTCTGCCTGCCTTGCATCATCGAGGAACCGGTTTCCCAGTCCCTTGCCCTCGTGTGCGCCCGGAACAAGCCCTGCAATGTCAACAAGCCGGATTGGAACTGATCGTATACCCCCGATACAGTACTTGCTCTCGTGCGTAATTCCAAAGTATTTGCAGGCGCAGTCGGTCTTGACATGGGCCACTCCTACGTTGGGCTCAATTGTAGTAAATGGAAAGTTTCCAGTTGCAACCGGGGTCTCGGTTGCGGCAGAAAAAAATGTTGATTTCCCCACGTTTGCCTTGCCTAGCAGGCCGATCTGCATGTGCATAAAAATGCGTTCTATCCATATTAGTATTGCATAAATTACCAGCCACAAGACAGGATAAGTGTGGCAATAGTAATTACCGGATGTCCAGGTGTTGGAAAGCACACCGTGGCCAAGGAGGTCGGGGAGATGCGCGGCATGGATGTCCTAGATATTAACCAGGTTGCAACGGTATCTGGCATGGCAGAAGAGGTTGACGGGGAGATCGAGGTGGACGTCGAGAGGTTGGGGGATTACATGGCAGATATCGCAAAAGACGTGCTAGTCGTCGGACACCTAGCGCCGCATGTAATGAGCAGGGAGCAGGTGGAGACGGCAGTCGTGTTGAGAAAGAATCCGTACAAGCTGGATCACATCTACAGGGCAAGGGGGTACCCCGAGGCCAAAAGGATTGAGAACCAGGGTAGTGAGATTCTGGGGGTCGTCATGTACGATTCCATTACCAAATTCGGCCGCGAAAAAACCATCCAAGTGGACACGAGCAGCCGTTCAGTCAGGGAGACAGCAGGTATAGTAAATGAGGTAATTTCAGGCAAGGTTCCCGATGACAGGATCGACTGGCTGGAAATGGTAAGTTCTGCAGGAGATATTGGGAGGTTTTTTCCGACTGCTAAACAGTCTGATGTAACATGACATCATTGTTTGAGATTACCAAGACGGATCTGGCCGCAAGAATCGGCAAGATTGAGACCAACCACGGTACGGTTGAGACTCCGGCATATGTTCCCGTGATTCATCCCGTAAAGCAGACAGTCCCCGCAAAAAAAATCATGGACATGGGCTTTGATGCGGTAATCACCAACGCGTATATTTCAAGAAACAGCTACGGCGACGAGGCCGTAAGCAGGGGAATCCACAGCATAATCGACTATGACGGTCCAATCATGACGGATTCGGGAGGCTACCAGGTACTTGAATACGGCCGCGTGGACGTCTCACCAGAACAGATGCAAGAGTTTGAGATAGGTATAATGACGGACTTTGCAATACCGCTAGACAAGCCGACGGGTTTTGGCCTGCCAAGATCTCTTGCAAAAAAATACGTCGATCACACCCTGAAGGTGTCCAAGGAGACGCTAGATTCAAGCCCGGACAACGGGCAGATATGGATTGGTCCAATTCAGGGCGGCGAGCACTTTGACCTAGTACGCCGATCCGTTCGCGGACTAGTGAATGCAGGATTCAGGATGCTTGCACTGGGCAGCCCAGTTGAATTCATGGAGTCATACGAGTACGGGCTGTTAGCCAAGATGATAATCGAGTCAAAAAAACACATCCCCCATTCTATTCCACTGCACCTGTTTGGCGCCGGGCACCCGCTCACAATACCGCTTGCCGTGGCGCTAGGCTGCGATACGTTTGACTCTGCATCATACATGTTGTATGCAAGGCAGGACAGATACATTACAGAAGACAGGACGCGGCACCTCTCTAGTATGACTTATTTTGCATGCCCGTGCGAAATATGCACCAAATTCACACCCGCGGAGCTATACTCCCTAAATAAAGACGAAAGGGCAAACAATATCGCGCTACACAACCTTGTCGCCATAAAGTCAGAAGTCGACAGGGTAAAGGAGGCGATCATGGAGGGGCGGCTGTGGGAGTATGTGATGAAAAAATGCAGGGCCCATCCAAGGTTGTACGAGATCATCGGAATCATGACTAAGAGCACAGATTACTTGCAAAAGACGACCCCAAAGTTCAAGGACAGGGCCGTGTTCCTGTATTCTGCAGAGGATCAGTTCAGGCCAGAGGTTGCGGCATTTGGCGAAACCGTAAGGAGGTTCAAGACCAAGAAGAGAACACTCCTGATCATGCCGGAGACGACGCAAAAGCCAGCCTATCTTGCCCCAGAGTATAGCAGGATGAAGAAAATTTCAGGAATGACAGAATACCAGGTATGCCATTACAGCCCGTTTCTAGGATTAATACCAATCGAGATCTCGGATCTGTATCCCGCATCACACTATGTCGCGGCTAGGACAGAATACAGGCCCGAAGAATTCCCCGCCTTTGAGCAGACGTGGATGAAATTCTTTGAGAACAACAGGTTTGAGGAGATTATGTACGATTCAAGTGATCAGTTTCTAGATTACTTTGTCAGGAAGATACCAAGTGATATAACAAAAAGACCTTTGAAATTGTAAAAAGAAAAAGGTGTGTGCAAAAGACGGTACACTAGAGTGCCGCGTCTTCTGCCCAGCCCTTGACGAAGACACCGTTTTTGTGAAGAGGTACTGGTTGCCCAGCGGTGTAGTTCATTGGCCTCATCCAGAAGATTGACTTTGTCGGACAAACTCCGATGCATGCTCCGTCGGAGATGCACCTTTCCGGATAAAAGACGAATGCCTTACCCCTCTTCCAGCCTTCAACAGGTTTTACTCTAAGGACATCAGGACCAAGAGATGTACAGATCTCAACGCATAGTGCGCATCCGATACATCTTTGCTCATCGATGTCTGGAAGTATTGCTATTGGCATTACAACATTGTATAATGTCGGTTGCTATTTAAACCATGATTAAAATTCATAACAGGGTTATAGAGCGATACATCCTGCAGGTATTTACCACGCGTAATTCATATAGAATAATTTTGTCGATGCATTAATTCTCAAGATAAAAAATAATAAAAAACAAAAAAGAGGCGTGTGTTTCACGTGTTACTTTCTCATTGCGTCGATTTGGCCCGAGGTTACCCAATCCAATAATTCTGCGGATGATGGATTAAGTTCAGCCTTTTTGTTCATAAGATTCTGTACCCAAATCCAGTTTACCTGATTAAGAAGGGGCTTGTTCGCCTCGTCGCCTGCACGTGTCTTAGCGACTAGGGCCTGGTCTTGCTGAGCAAGCCAATCTTGGTAGCTTCTTCCCATGTTGATCGGATCTTAGCTTACATTAATTAAAGCTTTTGTAGATTACGGATCAGATGGAATGAGTATATTTAATGAGAAGGTTTTAAGGTAGATTGGGTCAAATGAAATCTTGAATGTAAGCGTTTTAGGTGCCGCCGGTGAGGTTGGACGATCCGGCTTTCTGGTAAACGAGGGTGGCACCGGCCTGCTTTTGGATTATGGCGTGATGTTTGGAAGGAGGGGTACGCCGCCAAAGTATCCCCTGCATGTAAAACCTAGGGATGTGGATTCCATCATAATCACCCATGCCCACCTAGATCATTCCGGAAACGTGCCATCACTGTTTGTCAGTGGAAATACCAACGTCTATGCGACCCCACCGACGATGGACCTAAGCCAGCTGTTGATTGAGGACATGCTGAAGATCGAGAGGAACTTTCACTCCTTTGATCTGCCGGAGGTTGACAACATGATGAGAAGCGCCAAAAATACATCGTACCGGGAAAGGGTGCAACGCGGTCCGATGTCCTTTGAGCTTAGGGAGTCAGGCCACGTGCTAGGTGGAAGTACGGTCCTAGTCGAGTCCGGAAAGAAGAGGCTGTTTTATACCGGGGACATACACGTCAACGGATCACGGATGCTGAGGAATGCGGATTTGGACATAGGTGAGATCGACATGCTGATCACGGAGAGTACATACTCACAGACGGTGCAGCCGCCAAGAGAAGAGTCAGAAAGAGGCCTGATTGAATTTGCAAACGAGGTAATGGACAGAAAGGGGATCCTGTTCATCCCGTCGTTCTCAGTCGAGAGATCACAAGAGATAGCATGCATACTGCGCAACGCGAACTTTAAGCACCGCGTATACATGGACGGGATGGCGCTAAAGGTAAACAAGATCATGTTCAAGTATACAGAATACCTGAGGGACGCAAAGGTGTTTGCAGATGCAATCAACAACTCTATTGCGATAGAGAACCATAATGAAAGAAGGAGATCCATAGAGGAGCCGTGTGCGATCATATCGCCTGCCGGAATGCTTGTGGGCGGAAACGCGGTATACTTTTTGCAGCAGCTGGCGCTCGACGACAGGAACGGGATTGCACTAGTATCATACCAGGGCGAAGGCACGCCCGGAAAGATGCTGCTTGATACCGGCAAGGTCTCAATTAGGGGAAAGGAGATGAAGGTGGCCGCAGAGGTGAGGCAGTTCCAGTTCTCCGGGCACTCGGACAGAAACGAGCTGTTCGACATGATAAAGTCGATCAAGGGGGATCCCAAGGTAATGACTGTGCACGGGGATGCCGGGTCGTGTTCGAGATTTGCCGAGGAGATCCATGAAAGGTTCGGCCTAGACGCACATTCACCGGCTGTAAACGAGACGGTCACCGTCTGATATGCGCGCCATAAACGTTTCAGATACAATCAACAGCGGCCAGATCTTTCTCTGGAGGCGGATCGGAGACTCGTGGTTCGGGATCGACGGAGGCGATGTCTTGCGGGTGGACGCAGTTAATACGTCAGAGCACGGCAAATTCTTTAGGCTAGATGACGACTATGACGCAATACTGTCCGACATCTCAAGGGACGCCCTAGTAAGGCAGTGCGTGGCAAGGTATGACGGGCTGAGACTGCTCCGGCAGGATCCGTTTCAATGTTGCATATCGTTTATCGTGTCATCAAACTCGGGCATACCTAGCATAAAGACGCGGCTAGAGAGACTCTGCAGGACGTTTGGCGATGATGTAGACGCGGGCGGCGAGCGATTCCACCTGTTTCCAAGCCCAAGGAAGCTTGCCGCGGCATCCCAGGCAGAACTGCTCGGCTGCGGACTCGGATACAGGGCCAAGTTTGTAAAGTCGGCCGCATGCACGATACACGAGAAAATAGTCGACCTAGAGGCGCTCAAAAAAACAGACTATCAAAACGCCAAGGAGCAGCTGACCGGCATTGCCGGCGTTGGGGACAAGGTGGCCGACTGCATCATGCTGTTTTCACTTGAAAAGCTTGACGCGTTTCCACTCGATACGTGGACCACGAGAATCCTAGATGGATCATATGCCGACAGGTTTTCAGTTAGCGAAAAGAGTCTGACTGGTAAAAGATACGATACGCTGCACCACGAGATAAGGGAGTATTTTGGAGAGTATTGCGGATACTCGCAACAGTTCCTCTTCAAGTGGATGCGGGACAGGGACGGTGGGAGGTGGTTAGAATGATTATACCCAACTGCAAGACGCTTGCCGGACCCCAGAGATTAGATGGCCGATTCGGCACAGTCTGCCATGATATAGTGATATACACGAGATGCCGCCGGATAATTATCCATCAAAACCCGCCCATATCAAACTCAAAATCCGGGCTAGGTTCACAGAACACCTCGTGGGAACGCGGCCATATAGTCACGTATTCACCTACATTAAATTAGATGGGCCCGGAGGGCTTCGATCCCTCGACCATTGGATTAGAAGTCCAACACTCTGTCCATGCTGAGCTACGGGCCCAAGAACTAGAAAATTTGCCGTTGTTTTAAGGGTTTAAACGCGTGGACCAACGTGCACGATATGCCGCTCATGCACGGATGATGCTGCGCATGATAAAATTATTATGCCTACAAATCAGCACGCGTTACATGAAGGATATTGAGCTGGAATTTGACTCTGAATCGTTCAAGCCGGGTACGGATGTGATCGGGCGAATCCGCGTGAACTTTCCAGGAAGGTACGACGGGGTGGTCATAAGCTCACAGATCCTCGACTCTAACGAGCTGATCACATACAAAGAGTACAACGGCAAGAAGATATCCCACAACGTGGCAAGACTCTTTGTAAGCAAGGATGCAATGCCGGACAATACAGTCGAGTTTGCCTTTGCCTTTGAGTTCGATGTAAAAGAGAACATGGAGGTAAAGTTTCGCGCGTCAATCATCGAGCAACATAAGGAGATCGAGAGCGCAGTCGTATTTGGAACGCTGTCATCCACGTGACTTTGTGATTGTCAGGGTACCCGTCATCCACGGATGCGGGTCGCAATGATACGGAATCACGCCCTCCTCGGTAAAGAGGAACTCGTATGTATCACCGGCCAGTACCACCCCGGGTGAGCCGAATTCGCCGCTATAACCGTCAGCATGTCTGTGATCCGGCGTGACCGTGTGCGGCGTGTCATCATCATTAGTCCACACGACTAGGTTATTCTTTGTCAATTCTATATTTGGAAGCTTTGGCAGGTAGTTGTCCACCTGGTTGATATCACCGGAGCCGAGCACCATGCTGATCTCCGTCGTTCCGACGGGGTGAAGTATGTGTTCGTCTACCTGCGGCTTTTGCAGTGATTCGGGCAGGTAGAACATCTGGTAGAATATTATGCTGGCGCCCACCGCCACGATTACGGCCATGATTCCGACGCCGTACGCATGGCTAGAGGTGGGTGCGGCGCTCATTTAATCATGGCACCCGTTTCGCGTTTTATTAGTCTTGTTCATTGTATACCCTACGGCTTTGTCAGGTCACCGGCTCCGATATTGGTACCCGCGTTTGGATCAAGTTCCGCCCTTACCTGCGGTGCCGGAACCTCTTGTAGCTCCCTTGGCGCCTCACCCGTCTCCGAATCCCCGGATGGTGGGGGGGCATCGCCTGCCGCCCCTGCCGATTCTATGGGACGCTCGTCAGATACTAGGACAGGTGGTGGTGGAGGCGTCTCCTTGGATTTGGCCATGGCGTACCTGTACACATGAAATAGGGACGCAAACACCATCATGATAAGTCCTATAAAGAACAGTGATAAATTGTTCATTCCGGTCAGCGCGGCGTTGTACGCCGCGATATTGAGAAAGACTTGGAATGCTACTAGTGCCACGATCACCCAATTGGTCCACTTTTCAGAGAGGTTGATGGTGGCGACCTTTTTTGGGCCGTTGGCCTTGGCAAGCTTGGCCTTTCTTTCAGCCTCCTTGGACATCTTGATCATCATATAGCTGAATCCGAACCCGACTGGCACCAAAAGCAGCATCACCGAATACAAGAATACTGGATCTATCACGAGGCGCTGCACCAGCGGTATCGTAGAGTCCGGCGAGATGTAAAAGCCCCAGTATGTCGTGACCATGACCTGTGCAATTCCGGTTATTCCAAATGCGGTGACGATCGGCCTGTCCCGCCATGAGAACTTTTTGTACCGGTCTAGGAACGGGACCAGTATCAGAGCTATGATGAAGATCAGCGGCCACAACAGGCCCGTGACGAACTTGTCGTACTGCGTCCGCATGAACGCGTAGATCCCTGTCAGGTACCACTCAGGTACAGTGATCTGCGGCGGTATCGTGGGATCAAACTTGAACCCCATGTCGATTGGAAAGACGCCCCCGGTAAGCATTATGGCGCCTGAGATTGCGATGACCATGGGCACGTCAAAGACTAGGAACCGCGGAAAGTGGACGGCCATGAGGCCGAGCATGACCAGCGGTAACAAGAATACATGCTGCGCATAGAATCGTAGTACAAAGTCCGAGAATCCGTTTCCAAACATCGCGTCGCGCATAAGCGGCCCCACCACAGGCATGGAGTTGGTCAGCGACGCGGCTATGCTGATTGCAAGCTGCGCCCTTTCGCTGAATATCACATCGTATCCGGTAAACGCCTCTAGGATCGTGACTACTCCGAGAATCACCCCGGTCACCCAGAGAATCTCGTTTCTAATCTTGTATCTGCCGCTGAAATACTGGTAATACATGTGAAGTACGGCTAGCAGTACCATGGCGTTGGAGCCGTGATAGTGCAGGTTCCGTATATGGAATCCGTAAGGAACCTCGTCGTTAATGAACTGGACGCTGTCCCATGCCCGATCAAGGATGGGTTGGTAATAGAACATGAGCAGTGCGCCCGTGACACCGAGTATTACAAAGGTGATGAAGGTAAGCATTCCCAAAAAGCCAAACGGACTCACGAACCTTGCCGGAAATGAGAACTTTATCGCAGTGAATATGGTTCTGTCTATCCCGTCCCAAACCCATTGGAAGAAGGAGACGGCCCCCGTTCTGTTATTTAAGGTGGCATCCATGTCCCATCACTTTTGTAACACAGGGGGTCACAGCAGGGCGCGTCAGACAGAGCCCGTACAAGATAACCATGATAAAAAGTACAATTGGCGCCCGGATTCCTGATGCATACATGACGCCGCCAAGGTTTGCAGGATTCCACCTAGACAGTTTATCAAGCCTCCGGCTAACCTGCTCCGACATTCAAGCTCCGTACTCGCCAAATTGTTTATAAACCTTGTTTCATCGTTTTGCCAAGTTTTATGAAAATTCCTACCCCGACCCCCGCGGCAATTATGACTATCGCTATAGTCAAGATCATGTTGCTGTCAGTTCCGTATATACCTGCATCCGGCAGGGGCGCGCCCTCATCTGCCACCCCGACTCCAGACGGCTCCGCTTCGTGCGATACCGGTACAGGTATATCTCCAGCATCCTGCGGTTCGACAACCTCGGGTGATTCCGGCATGGCAGTACCGTTTTCTGATTCCGTGGCGTGTGCGGGCGGTCCCGCATCAGGCGAGATTGCAGTTGCTTTTGTAAACGGGAATGTACGTGTAGAATTGTTCCCGCTTTTATCCGATGCGGTTATGTTCAGGATGTAAAAGCCATCTTCAAGGGAACCTAAATCGAGGCCGTCCTCAGTCAGGTCTAGACGCGTGGAATTTGCAAAGAATGATACAATATCTAAATTGTCATCAAGTACGCGCGGCACCACAAATATGTCCTCGTCAACTAGTGGCGGCACGGACAGATCTATTACCGGGGGAGGATTGTCGGCGCTGATTGTGGTGAATTTTACAGATAGGGAGACTGGTTCGGTGGATGACATGCCGGCAAACAGGGTAGAATGCACAAGCAGGCTGTGCGTACCAGTCTGGTTTATCGGGACATACAAGACGGCCGATGTGTCGTCCTTGTTCTTGGTTGGAAAGAATCCGCCGCCTTGACTGAACGACGATGTGCCAAGCCAGTCCAACGACGGCCATCTCATAAAGTGTCCAAAGACGCCCGACGGCATGTTGGTCTGGATTATCTGACCGGCCGGATCAATGGCAAACACGGCTAGGTTCGTGTCATCATGATCCCATGAAATCTCGATTGCAGCTGTGTTGATGTCGGTACTCTGAATGTCAAAGTAGTACTGCCGCCAGTCGCCGGCCATGTACCGGTTTGACATGTCAAATGCGCCCTGTACAAAACCCGGATGGTGTACCGTCGCCTCCGAGGATCTGCCCAAGATCAGCATGTCGGTCTCGTTCCGTACGGGCTCTTGTACCACATAGCTTACCGGTACACCGACGGCATGATATCTGCCATTAAATTCTAGGAACCCGTGATACATGCCGGTCATGTGATCTTCAGGTACCACTATCGTGGCCTCGACCGTTGCAGTGCCGTTTGCCTCTACGGTCATGGAGCTCCGGTCCGTCCAGACCTGCGTCCATGTGTCCCTTTTGTAATAGCTGGAAGTGATTGTATAATGCATGGGTTCAGCATCAGTGCCGGTGTTGCCCGTCCAAAATGAATACTTGACCGGTACCGGGTATACTCCAACCACAGGGGTCCCGGAAAACTTTGATGCCGGATCAGATACGCGCATCTCCTGAACCGTCCCCCAAGAGCCGCCCCTAGATACCATCGAGAGCTCGTCGCTAGTGATTCGCGTGTTGTTGTCGAGGTCCATCCAGTCATACAGGTATAGTGACGATATCTGGATATCGTCGGCATAGACTTCGGCAGTATCGTTCATGAATACATCGAAGGGAAAGTGCAGGTTGAGGACGAGCAAGTCGGCATCATCGGGTATGGGATCGTCGCCCTCAAAGAACGAGCCCAAGTTGGGAAACTCCCGGACATCAGAAAGCAGGATATAGTTGGGGCGGTATGAGTCCTCCCTGTTCAAGATGCGATCCTGTTGTTGTACCTCGGTAGTGCCGGTGAACATGGTGTTTTTTATCAGGTCAAGGCGGTACGGAGAGACAGATACGTCGATGTCCTGGGCGGTCGGGTTTTTCACAGTAAACGTGGTAGATGTGCGCTGGCCGGCTCCTAGGTGTCCACCAAACCAGCTCATGGTATCAAAATTCTTGGATGGTAGTTCGAACTGCGGCATCTGGATTGCAGTAGAGTTTACCTCCGCCATGGCAGGCTTTAGGATTTCCCGGATGTTTTTGTACGAGCCGTCGTTATGTATCAGGAATACCTGGCCGCCCGTTGCAAACTTTACCGCGTCTTTTACGTTCAGCAGTCCCGCGCCTTGGACAGGTGCGTCATTTTGCAGGTCCGTTGCAGTGGACATTAAGATATTTTTGACCAAGAATGGATCATATTCGATCTGCTTGTCCCTCAAGGCCTCGATCAGCACGGCGGCGCCCCCGGCTACTAGTGGGGCAGCCATGCTTGTCCCCCCAAACAAGGAGAATGACTCCTCGTCGGATTCCTTGTCCATCTTTAGCATGTTGGAGGGGACGAATCCAAAGGCGCCGATGCTCATTATGTCAGGCTTGGGATCGCCGATGATTCCTGGCCCCCTGCTTGAAAAGTCTACAACGTGGTTAAAGTGATCCGTCGTGTTGCCGAACCGTGGCTCGCCTGCAAACGGCCCATAGCCTACGAAGACGTTGTTGGTGGTGGCACCCACCGAGACCGCAAACGGGGAGAGCGTCGGTATCCCCATTGTGCCGTATCCCGGGCCGGAGTTTCCAGAGCTTGCAACCATGATTACCCCGGGATAGTCGTCATCGATCGAGTGGGGTACTGCAAGAACCGACAGGATTAGTGACAGGATGTCCATGCCGGGCGCGGAGCCTAGGTTTGGGAAGGTCGAGATACCCCAACTGTTCGATATGATGTCGGCGCGCGGGTGGCCCGAGAACGTCCACTCTTGCGAATCATTGTCAAAGCCGGCAGACCACAGCCACGCATATACTGCATCCCCAAACCAGAGCGCCTTTACCGGAAGAATCTTTGCGCCCGGTGCCACGCCGGTAAGCGAGTAACTGTCCTCGTTGTCGTATATATCATAGGTGTTCTCCCCTTTGGATACTATGGTTGCTGAACTAGCCGTCCCATGCCCGTCAAAGTCAGTCATCACCCCGAAATAATTCCCGTTAGGGTCTAGCGGCTCTAGCAGGGTTCCGTTGACGGCAAGAATGTCGTCGTCTATCAGGGTCGTGTTTTTGATTACCCCGTACACATCAAGTACCCTAGCGCCTACGGCTCCGGCGCTATAGTCGATTCTGCCGTCCCCGTTTGAGTCATATACGAGAAACTCGTTTCCACTTCCCAAGATGACGGGCTTTTCATCCGTAAAGTCAAAGTCATAGTTCGGTCTCTGTCCTGCCGGCAGATCAAACCTAGTATAGTCTTCCCACGACGTGGACATGTCTGGTATTATTGTATCATATACTCCCGGTAGATTGGGATCGGTAACTAGGACCGGCACCACCTGTATCCTCGGATACTTGCCGCCTAGCGCGCCCTGGTACATCACGCCCAGGTGGTAATAGCCGCTCTTTGAGGCGATATAGTCACGCTGGTTCTCTCCAATCTTCATGTCCGAGTCCAGCGTTCCGTTAAAGACGGGCGCCTCGCCTGCTAGCGGAAACAGCGAGTTGTATACCGGAATCTCCAGTCCCTGCCCGTCTCGGTTTATGTCTAGGAATACGCCGTCACGGTTCAGATATACCGATGATGATACGTTATCCGGCAGGTTCCGCGTGTTGCGCAGTATGCCGTCCTCGATTGTTGCATAAAAGGTCGCGTTCGTAAGTATGATACCCTGCCCGTCGGCATCTAGCATCACCGGATGGTTTTTGGCATCGCGTAGCAGAGAGTCCCTGATATCAAGATTTGAAAAATCGACCCCGGTATCCACTATGGCAACAGTCACGCCGGAGCCGTCGTATCCGAGCTCGTCTCTTGCAAAGTCAGAATTGGTGATCTTCCCTATGCGGGAGGCATCAGGCGCCTCGTCAAACTCTAGCACAAAGTCCTTGATTACAACATAACCGCTTGACTCCAGCGCCCTGACGGACTGTTCTGAGAGTAGCATTATCGAAAAGAATCCGTTTGATGTGGACGCATGCATGGACGACACGGTTCCAAGTGGAATATCAGGTGGTTGTCCGGCTCCAAATACTACAAACCGCTGCAGGTCCGGCTGCTGCGATGCCTCCGGTGGGATTCCGAGTATTCCAGAGGAGAACTCTGGCGGCGGCATATCTTTTTCGGGAATATCATGATCATAAAATGCGTACGAGGTAGATATCATGCCGGCTAGAGCCAATACGATTACTGCCAGAAGGGGCGCGGCCGTACCTGACATCATGTTAACACGGTATAATACGCGTATAATTATCTTCTACGCGCTAGAATAGCAAGTTGTAGCGCCACGATAATCCCGATGGAGGTCACGACTGGAATCAACAAGGAGTTTAGCTGGGCCGAAGCCTCTGCGGTATTTTCAACAGAGTCCGACATTGCAACCACGCTGGAGTCGATCTTGGAGCTAGCAGTATCTAAGATGTTCCCAAACTCACCCACCTCGGACTTTAGTGTATCGAGTTCCGCGGAAGTTTCGTCAAGAATCGCGTTGAGCCGCGTTAGTTCGTCTGATATTCCCCCGAGATCTTGCGTCAGGACGTTTGTTGCGGCTGAGCCGTGTGAGACGCTACCCTGATTGAACGCCACGATATGGAACACGTATGTGCCCTCATGTTGCGGGACGTAATCCACAAAGTACAACCCGTTATGTAATGTTATAAAGGATGAAAAGATGTCATCCACTTGCCCGTCTGGCAGGTGCACGTGTGATGTCTGCAGGAGTAACTCAGGATTGTTCTCTCCTACGAGCAGGCCGTCGCTTGTGGTCTGCACAAAGACGCGGATCGGGTTGTTGACTGCTGCCGTCTCTGGGGCAAATACTAGTGTGTTGACGTGCCGCTCTATCGGGACTTCGACTAGCTCGGTGCTTGCGGAAAACTTGACGGCGATCTTTTTCGAGAATCCACTCTGCGACGTGCTTATGGTCTCAATTACATACGTGCCGTATGGAAAATTAATTGACGTCTGGGGCCATGTGTGCAACAGATGGAAAAAGTTTCCATCCGAGTCGGCCGTAATCTGATCAAACTTTGTTATTGTCTCGTCTGGTGCAATCAGCCGCATGATCAGGTTCTCACCGGGCATGGCCTTCCCATATACGAAGATTGGGGTGTTATCAGAGTATACCGCATTGTCGCTGAACACCTCAAGTGTCTGCGAATAGGCAGGGGGCGCCGCGGCCGCGGTCGCGGCCAAGATCACTAGTGCAAGCAACGCCTTCAATGTGTTTTGACTGGTTTAGCCTAATAGATATTATTTCTGATGCAATGATTTTGACTACACTGCTTGTCGGGCGCCCAGCTTGCGGGTAGCAGGAAACGCGACTCGGTGCCATGCATTTCCCTGTGCGGGATGGATGCTCCGACTAGAGGAAATGACGGTCAAGATATGTTGGGCTGCCGTTTAGGCGACTCGGAAATTCTGGCTAGATGTAGATATGAGCGCCTCCATCGAGCGCAGACGCTCTTCTAGGTTCCGTATGCGGTCCTTGTTGATGGCAAGCTCGCGGTTGGTGTTTGTCATTCTTTGTATCTCATCATTCTTTCTGCCGGTGTCATATACCAGAATGGATGGCTCCATTTCCATGTACATTGCAAGCTTTTCTTCGCCGGTAAGCCGGTCGTATTGCATCAGGTATCCTCCGTGCCCGGTCATCATGTGCGCATAATTTTCATCATGTGCGCGCGCGGCGCGCGTAAAAAAGAAGGCCCGTAAGGAGTGCAGTGTTATCTTGTATCTGCCGGATGCATACCTCTCCTCAAAGCCGATCTTATTCAGGTATGATCGGAATGTGGCATCCTCCGTTATAACGGAATGCTGGCGTATCTCATTGGTGCCAAAGACTAGATCATCATCGGACATCTTGGACAGCCTAGGTAACAAGTATTGTGCCGCCTCTGCCGATATGTACACAGTGCGTCCGGCTCGGGTCTTTGTATTCTCCGCCCTGATGTGAATCGTGATGCGATCCATCTCCGTACTTATGTCACTTCGTTTCAGGCTTACCGCCTCCCCTATCCTCATTCCGGAAGACAGGATGGCAAGGTACAGTCCACGCCTCTTGTATGACGCGACTTTAAGAATCCGTTGTATAACGTCGCGTGTGAGCGGATACTTTTCCTCCCGTATCTTGGCGGGCAGATTCAGATGACGGATGTCGTCGGTGGTCAGCCGGATTCCCCGGTAGTACATGTATCCCCGAATAATGGAGACATATCCCCTTATGGTAGTTGGATATTTGTTGCACGCCGCCATCTTGTTTATCCAGCCCTGCAACAGGTCACTAGCCGACTCGATCATGTCCTGCAACGGCATCTCCGGCATCGATACCAGGAGATCCTCAAAGATTTGTGCGCCGTCACCGGACTCGGTCTCTGCTAGATGCTGCTCGATTGATCGTATGGCATACGTGACGTTTATCCTGTTGGACTCGCTAGTCACCGCTATACTATCCATGTACGTAGCCTTGCTTCTTGACCCGTATTTTTTCAACGGGGATTACTTGCTAAATTTCTATTTAATAGATCTTGTGTATAATCACCTAGAGAAAATTTTCCCAGCAAAAAGATGTCCAATATACGCATGAATTTGAATAATTTTTACCATAGTCGATTGTACACAGGCGTATTTGTTACGTGCAAGCGCCTGCAGATCAGATTTATCGTCGGTCCGGTCAGTCGATAATGTTTTCCTTGACAAAGTCAATGGATTTGACCGGCGTAGGATCAACCTGTGACAATACAGCGCGATAAATGGAGGCAAGGTCGAGAAGGTATATCATGCAGATGAGTTTGGAGAGGATGTTTCCCCTTATTGATGTGACCTCGAAATATTCTATATCATGCTCCTCAAAGTATCGCTTGAGAATCTCCCACCTCTCCACGGTCTTGAAATAGTCGTCGGTACCACGAATTAGTATGGGCCGCACGTCCGACGGCCTCTCCCAAGCGACAATGCCGTTGTGGCACGCCTCTATGATGTCGTCCGTGAGGACATGCATCTTTGCATTTTCCTGTAGGGAGTTTTTGAACCTAGTCGCGGCCGAGTGCAGGCCGTGCGGATAGTACACGCACGGGATACCGGACAAGAACTGGGCAAGATGGAGCGACACGTTGTCATCGCGCAGGTTCGAAGAGGATATGTTTCCGGCGATTATTTCAAGCTGCCTGATCGATTCAAGGATATCATCCTTTTCAATTGGCAACACGGATCCGAGTACTTTGAGCATGGAATAGACGAAGGTGGGAAACGATGTCCGTGGGGAGTGGGTCTCCGCTATGCGCCGAAATGGCACCGAATACATGGTGCAAAACGACTCCACCCTGCCGCCCGATGAGAATGCAATCAGCTTGCAGTCAAGACTATGCGCATATTCAAGCACCGCGAGTGCCTCGGCCGTGTTGCCCGACACACTAGTCACGACCACTAATGTGCGCTCATCAACGGTCTTGGGCAGAAGATATCCCTTGACTAGGGAGACATGCACGTCCGTCCTTGAAAGAATGGCCGAAAACAGGTCGCCCACGGCGCCTGAACCCCCCATCCCTGCAAAGACTATATGATCAATGTCTGTAAAATTTGCCGGCTCTAGCTCCGAATCATATGCATCTCGTGCTATTCGGGGCCACGAGTCATATACCTTGTGCATTTCATCAGGATCGAACATTTCAAGCATATCCATTGTAAGCAATGATATGGTTTCGCGCGGACTGTAATTTAATTTAAAAGTAAAGAAAATAGGTCATACCAGTGCCTTATCAATCATTCCTTGATATGACTCTTTTGAGGCCGCTCCGAGCTGCCTGCTGACGATCTCGCCGTTTTTCATAATGACTAGTGTGGGTATGTTAAAGACTTCGTATGTGCGGGCAAGACCATCTGCCACGCTGACGTCTACCTTGACAAACTTTACCTTTCCTTCGTACTCGCTTGCAAGCTCATCTACGATGGGGGCCACCATTCTGCACGGGCCGCACCATTCCGCCCAAAAATCCACGAATACAGGAATTGGTGACTGGAGCACGTCTGTCTCCCACGTCTTAGCATCATTTATCAGTGATACTGTCATGTGTACCGAATTAATCTTCATACCTAAATATGTTGACTGATCAATGCCCGATATAATGGATCTGGACCATCCATCATCCTGTGTATGGTGTTGTGCAGTATTGGGTTCCCGCAATATCAGCTACATCCGGTAGTTACATACCGAGTCGAACAGCTGTGTTCTAATTTAATCATATAGTGGGTGGTGTACAAGGTCAGGTCTACTAGTGCATTATACCTGAAATTTCAAAACTCAGAACACGGTGAATTTCGAATCGACATGAGTGTGTACCAGTACACCCTTGCTTATGCCATTTATTAGCTTGTATGGTGATGATTGGGCATGTCTCAAAATCCAAATGGTCGTGGAGGTGTGCACATGCCCACGACAATACACATAAACAACTTTGGCCCCGTCAAGAGCGGACGGGTAGAACTGAAGCCACTGACCATTCTGATCGGCGGCAACAACACAGGCAAGTCGTACGTGGCAATGCTCGCGCATTCGTTGCTGTCATATAGAATACGACATGATACGGCACGCGGCTTCCAGCTGAACAACAAGGATACCTATGCAAGACTGCGCGACTACTACACTGAAAGATTAGAGCAGCTCTTCCGGAGAAATGAAGAGCGTGACTCGTTTGATGTTCCACAGGAGTTAACCGAGAAGATGTTCTGCCAGATGTGCGACATGATCGGGCAGGAGATCAAGATGGCGCTTGAAAGAAACTTTGGTGTCCGCATTACAGATCTGGTAAAACGAGGCGCGCCGTCCGCGCAGTTCGACATTGCAGGACTGCAGAATCTTGTAATTAGAATAGATCGAGACTTTCAGATAAAGCCAAGCTCGGCGTTCGCAATTAAATACAGGTTTGCGACGACATCTATACGCAATCAGGTTGAAGCTGACGGTATTGGGATAAACGATGATGGGGATACAATTACCATTACGGTCTACAAGCCAAGATCAGAATATCCACTTAACTACAAAGCCTTTGAATATATGATGCGGTCAGTCATCAACAGGATAGGACTGTTCACCAAAGCCTCATACTATCTTCCGGCCTCAAGATCAGGGATACTTCAGGGCCAAAAGTCATTGCTGGTAGGCGCCTTGCGGAGTTTAGAATCTACATACATTGGAAACGCCAACATGTCATGGCTTACCGGAGCCGCGTATGACTTTATGTCAGACATGCTTCTCGCATTGGATCACAAGAGCGAATTCTCAGCCATGGCAGAACGCATGGAAAAAGACATGCTTGGAGGAAGAACGGTGCTGAGGCGTCATGGTCAGAACGTCGCGCCCGATGTCACATACGTTACAGACGACGGGGAATTTCCACTACATCGCGCATCGTCCTCTATTTCAGAGATTGCTCCATTGTCGTTGTACATGAAGCATATAATACAACGCGGAAACCTGCTGATCATTGAGGAGCCAGAGTCCCACTTGCATCCAGAGAACCAGCTGGTGATGGCCAGATACATAGTCAAGATGATTCGCGCTGGCATTCGAGTGCTTTTGGCTACACACAGCGAGTTTCTGCTGGAAAAACTCGGCAAATTCATACTTGCCAGCAACATCAGTCCGGAAGCCAGAGGGGAGATACTAAAGGCCGACGCAGAGGACTATCTCTGCCCAGAAGAAGTATCTGCTCACAGGTTCAGCACCGAGGACGACGGCATACACGTACGCCAGCTAGAACCAGATGCCGACTTGGGAATATCCCAGGAAGAGTTCACTAGGGTCAGCCGATCGCTTTATGACGAGTCGATCAGAATCGAGGAAGAGATAGATGTGTCATGACGATTGTGAGCCGGCTACGGAGCAAGTACGGCCATGCCGAGATTAAGAACTGTTGTGAGAAGACCGGGATTATGTAGTACAAAAAGTAGTTCACCCCGTATCCGAAGGTGTAAAGTGGGTAAAGGGGCTTGGCAGACAAGTCAGCATGTCCAGTGGAAATACAGGTGTGTGGGTATGGAAGAAACATCTGCATAAATACGTAAATCTGGATAAACCAAATGTGTATTATATGAAAAGTCAGTCCGCTACTCATGGGCGTCCCTCTCCATCCATTCGGGGTCATCCTTCCTGATCGCTGCGGTGGCCTTTTTGTTCCTAAAGGCCATCAGCGGGGTCTCGTAGTTATCGATGTCGAGTGAGAAGTGTAGCCGGCGCTCGTTGTAATAGTCGACGTACGCGTCCAGACTGTCGTAGTTCCAGATCTCCTCCTCGATGCTGCGGTGGAACCGCTCGAGCTTGCAGTTCGTCTGTGGGTGGTAGGGTCTGGAGTTTATCAAGGTGATGCCCCTCCCGAGCAGCTCCTCTTCGAAGGCCGTCGGCTGCCACGTTCCCATCGGCCCCTTCTTCCTGCCGTTCCGCCCCACAAAGCAGGATCCGTTGTCGGACAATATGGTGGCAGGCTTACCAAACCGTTTGATCGAAAGCCTGAGTAACGACAGGGCGTTCTCGGACGTGGTGTTCTCAAAGAGCGCGGCGCTGGTGATGCACCTCGAGGCATCATCAAGATATGTAATCAGATTATAGGCACGAAATCTCGGATCTTTCATGACGTGCCAGTCCGTGTGCCACATGGCGTTGGCATACGTCCGCTCGTACCGGACCCACTTACGCCTCTTGGATCTAGCGGCAGACGCCGTCACCATGCCGTTCTTCTTCAATATCCGGTATACCCTGCCGTAGCTTATATCATGATTCTTTCGCAGGGCCCTTGCAGCGCGTCCCGCCCCTACCGGTTGCTTCCCATAGGCCTCTGTCACCAGCCGTATCTGGGCCTCCGTGATGTGGTCCCTAGGCCTGTCCATCCTCATGCGCGTGTCACCCGTCACCTGATGCCTCGCCCACAACCTGCGCACGTGCCTAGCAGAGATGCCTAGGTCCATTGCTATCTTAGATGCAGGCACGTCCTTCCTGTGGTTCCTGATTATGTACTGCCTGTCTTCTTCCGAAAACCTGTCCGGTACGGGTTTATGTGATCAGTGTAGCCTAAAATAATCGGCGATCGGCCTCCTGATCCTAGGTGGACTGACCATACAATAGAATAGTTCCCCTTGAAAATAATACTTAAATGACTCGTGACGGAATCGGACACATGAGCGCCGAATTAAGATTAAAAAAACTGCGCGGTTCGGGGGGCTATGTCATGGCCAAGGTGACGGACCAGCAACAATCCAAGGGAAACCTAGGTGGTCCCGACCTGTTCCTAGCCCCGGTGGGCAGGATAGACACTCAAATGATCTCAAAGTACTTTTGTAACACGTGTGAAAAAGAGTTTGAAGGTGGCCCGAAGATAGACTTTGAAACCCCAAACGAAGAGGTCGCAGAAAATTTAATCCTAGTAGAGAGGGGGCAGTACCTGTGCAATCCATGCGGCTCTACTATAGCTGAATACAGGGAATTTAAAAAACCCGATGAGGCCATGGATGTGGGAGTCGCTAGACCCGAATCAATCGGCACGGTACAGCCCGAAGACGCGCCCACAGAACCCACACAAGATACCACAGTACAAGAACCTGCGCGTGAAGAGCCTGCACCAGAGACGCCCGACACAAAATCCATAAATTCGATAGAGGGAATGACCGTCTTTGATGAAAATGCAAAAAAGATTGGGACTGCAAAGCAGGTGGGTGTCGACCAGAACCAAACCGTCGTGCTTATAATTACAAAGGATGATGGCTCAGAGACCTCGGTTCCTTGGAAAAGGATAGGGACGGTAGGCGAGGTCGTACTATTGGAACCCGGCGACGTACAGTCCACGCCCGAGCCGGGCGCGTGCCCCGACTGCGGATTTGCCAATAAGGCTGATGCAAAGTTTTGTGAAGAGTGCGGCAGCAGGATGACGTAATTTGAGACTCTCGTGATACAGGTTGAATTCAAGGTCAAGGTCGGTCCTAAAGGATATAGTCATAGTTGTAGCAGGGGTGCTAATCATCTGGGGGGCGCTTGCCGCCTCCTTTGGTACCATCAATCCGTTTTACGTGGTATCTAGCGGAAGCATGGTGCCGGAGCTGAATGTATACGACATAATCGTGGTGCAGGGCCATCATCCATTTGAGAAGATTGAGATAGGCGACATCATCGTGTTTGATAGGCCCTCGGATCATAATAGGGTCATAGTGCACAGAGTCGTATCCATTATCGATGACGATCCGTTCACGGTAAGGACGCAAGGCGATGCCAACCCAGCATCGATGCCCGGAACTGACTTTCCAATTACCGCAGAAGAGTACATCGGTACAGTAGTTTATGTAATTCCACAGGCAGGATACATCACGAGGATCTTTGCAATACAGATCTGGGGAATCCCGCTCAACTATATCATAGTAGCGGCCATTGTGGGCGTCATGATCATTCGAACGTTTTCGGGTAAAAAGACGCCAAAAAATAATGCCCCCGCGTTTTCCGCGGGCAAAATCCCGTCAGATTCAGAATACTCATCAGGCGCCTCGGACAAAAAGCCAGACAGACAATCAGATACAGGTCATGAAAAGGATGACGTAGGTTCAGGGGAACCAAAACAGGGAGCCAAGGATAGTCGGGATGACGTAGGTTCCGGGGAACCAAAACAGGGAGTCAAGGACAGTCGGGATGACGTAGGTTCCGGGGAACCAAAACAGGGAGCCAAGGATAGTCGGGATGACGTAGGCACCAGATAACTCGGAATTGATTCTGCTAGAGTTTAGGAGACGGTAATATAGCTAGCCGGTCTTGAATATCCTGTCAAAGTATTTCGAGGACTCGGCTGGCTCGTCTGGTTCCCCAGTGATCCCCGCGAGGTTCTTTGCAAGGTTCTTCTTGTATCCCAGCTGCATTTGCCGTGCAATCTGTATCCTTTGCGCCTGAGGCGAGCCGGCCCCATGCATGGACTCGGTCAGGTACCCGACTGCATTCCGGCCAAGCGTCATGTTCTCAATAAGTCTGAGTATGCGTATCCTGTTCTCTACGTCGGTCCCACGACGCCCGGCAAGGTACTTTTCAAGTAGCGGTCCTACCTCCGGATGCCTTAGATCCCGCTCAGACGGCAGTGTCACCACCAAGCCGCCGGCAATATCTTGCGCCAGCCTGCCTATCTCATAAGGAAACCTTGTCACATTGTGCTTGCATACCTGCGCTAGCATGTCGTCGTTTATGTACACGCCCGATGGCATTTTGTACCCTTGGTATGATGAGGCGATTCCGGCGGCAAATATTGTCTCGTTGAGGTGAGTCATCTCGATTATCTTGTCCTTGATGTGTGATACCTTGGGCACGCCGTTATAGTCCGCAATGGTCGCGGCGGCCCCGATGAGCACGTCCCCGAGCCCCGTCTTGCAGACATAGCTGCGCCTGTGATAGCATGTGAATCGTTCCACAAGCATAGAGGCAAACTCGTACTCACCTAGCATGAAGACATGCTTCCAGGGAATGAACACCCTGTCTAGCACTATGAGGGCTTCTTGGCCGCCAAACTTGGCATTGCCCGCGTCTATGTCGCCGTCTTCCATGCTCCTCGTGTCGCATGACTGGCGTCCGTATACGTATGTAAGCCCTTTTGTATCGGCCGGAAACGCGCCAACCACGGCCCAGTCTCTGTCCTCCTCTGTAAGCTTTATGGTAGGCATTATGATTATCCAGTGCGAGTTTATGCATCCGGTCTGGTGCGCCTTTGCACCAGAGACATAGATTCCGTTATCATCCCTGTCCACGACGCGCGTAAACAGGTCAGGGTCATCCTGCCCAGCCGGACCCTTGCTCCGATCTCCCTTTGGATCCGTCATGGCGCCGCCGATGACAAGGTTCTCCCTCTGTACCATCTTGACAAATTCAAGGAATTTTTCGTGGTACTGGGTACCGTGCTTTTCGTCGATTTCAAATGTGATAGAGTGCAATGCGTTGAGTGCATCCATACCCACGCATCTCTGAAAGCATGTACCTGTATTCTGGCCAAGCTTACGCTGCATCTTATTTTGCAGTACAAGGTCCCCGGCCGACTCTGCAATGTGTAGAAACCGATTTACCCTCAGTCCGGTAATCGAGGATTCCGCAGATGCAAGATCCTCCTCCCGGACGGCAAGATCATATGTCTCTGCCACTGCATTAATCGACGGCCGAATCATCGGGTGGTCGACTGGCTCCCGTACAAGCTCGCCAAAGAGATACACTTTGAGGTCCCTGTTGCGCAGGCTAGCAATATACTCCTCACCAGTCCTAATCGGCCTGACCTGTTCGACCTCTGCCATGTTAAATATACTCGATTGGCGTGTATAAATATTCTGAAAAACCCGTTGTATTAAAGGCCCATTCGAACGTCTAGTATCCTGCATCCACTCCCCTTGTTCATCACTAGGACGGGGTTCATGTCGATCTCCTTTATCTCCCCAAAGTCCGCCACAAGCTGCGACAGCCGCTGGATGCATTCGGAGAGTGCCTGCATATCGGATGGCTTTTCGCCCCGCACCCCCTGCAAGAGCCGTCGCGTCCGGATTGACTCAATCATGCTGTCGGCCTCCCTATCTGTCACGGGTGCAAGCCTGAACGTGATATCCTTGAGGATCTCTACATAGATTCCACCCATGCCCAGCATTATTACGGGCCCGAATCCCGGTTCGGACTTGGCGCCGATGATCATCTCCTTTCCGCCCTTTACCATCTCGACTACAAGCACGCCCCGGATCTCTGCATTCTTGTCATATCGCTTGGCATTCCGGACAATTGTGCCATATGCCCGGCGCACATCCCCCGGGCCGTCAAGGTTCACTAGAACCCCGCCGGCATCAGATTTGTGGATGATTTGTGGGGATACGATCTTCATTACTACCGGATATCCTATCTGCCCCGCCGCCTTTGCCGCCTCTTCTGCACTGCGGGCAAGCCGGCTCTTTGGAAGTGGCAAGCCATATGCCTTGAGGATGTCCTGTCCCTCCTCTTCTAGCAGGTTCGTCCTTCCGTCCGCCCTTGCGCCGGCAAGGATTTTGGCGACCCTGCCCTTGTTTACTCTGAACTTTCTTATCGTACCTAGCGGCTCTCTGGTCCACTTTGAAAACCTCAGCATCGCATGCAACGCCCTGATGGCGCCCTCTGCATAATTGTAATATGGAACGCCGCCGGCCGCTAGAATCTCGCGGTTCGTGATCCCCTCGTCTAACCCCATGAGACTTGCCAGCATGGTCTTGCCGTATTTTTTGGACATGTCCACGATTACATCGGCCAGCTTGTCATAGTCCAACGTGGCAGAAGGTGTACACATCGTGATTACAGAGCCCACATTTTTGTGCCTTAGGACCTCATCGAGGACGCCGCGAAAGCGCTCAAAGTCAGCATCCCCCACTATGTCGACAGGATTTCGGGAGCTGCCCCATGGTGGAATCACCCCGTCTATCTTGTTCCGGATTGAGTCGATCTCCGCCATCCTTATCCCGAGTCTAGAGCATGCATCCGTGGATATTATCGCCGGCCCACCCGCGTTTGATACTATGACTAGCCCGTCGCGCGACGGTAGCGGCTGTTTTGAGAATGCAGTCGCATAGTCAAAGAGCTCCTCCATCGTGTCGACGCGTATGGCGCCGGACTGTGCAAGTAGCGCGTCATACGTTTCATCGGAGCCCATCAGTGCGCCCGTATGCGACATCGCGGCCTTGGCGCCCTCGGGACTCCGGCCAGACTTTAGGACCAAGACTGGCTTTTTGTGCCTTTTTGTAATGTTCCTGCATACCTTGAGGAACTCTTGACCGTTGCCCATATCCTCAAGATACATTACTATTACGCGGGTTTGCTTGTGCGCGGCCAGCATCTTGAGGACATCAGTCTCAGTCATGTCGGCCTTGTTGCCCATGGATATAACGGCAGAAAAGCCTATCCCTTGCGCGCTTGCATCCTCGACTAGGGCGGCACAGATTGCTCCACTCTGTGAAACCAGAGCTATCTGCCCCGATTTTGGCGTTATTTTAAGGAACGTGGAGTTCATCATGGTGGCAGGATCTAGGTTCATTATACCAAGGCAGTTGGGACCTATTACCTGTATCTTGTATTTGCTAGCAATCTCGCGAAGCTGTTCCTCGAGTTTTTTGCCCTCCTCATCAACCTCCTTAAAGCCGGCAGTGATCACGATGGCGCCCCTTATTCCCTTCTTGCCGCATTCATCGAGGACCACGGGGACGACAGTATTCTTTGTAACAATCACTGCGAGATCGATTGGTTTTGGAACTGCAAGTACGCTCTTGTACGCCTTTTTGTTGAAGACCTTGGTTCTAGTCGGGCTTATTGGATACACTGTCCCCCTGTATCCCTTCATGATGTTTGATGTGATGGCGCGTCCCACACTTCCCTCCTTGTCGGACGCGCCGATTATTGCAATGGATTTTGGTGAAAGAAAAACCGATTCGGCCATGCCAGTCAGGTGGGACGGGGAGGATTTTCCATAATAAAGCTATTCATGTACGTCTGTCGACACCGGTGATTCACGCCGCCCCTACAAACAAGAATCGCAAATGATACCGGTCAACCATGTCATATCAGGATAGAATTTTGCCATATGCGGCATCACCTGAACAGCTTGGTAATCTTTACGCTAAAGTTTATCACCACCATGTAAATCACCGTGGATATTGCCTGCCCTATGATCGATGCAAGATACGGATCATAATCTATTGTCAGCAGATAGTACTGTATGAACCACCGAGCCACGGTATACACCACCTCGCCGATTCCAAGTGATGTTATTATTCTAATTAAATCACGCCGCAGGCGGGCCGAGTCAACGCCTGAATCCGACACGTATTTGCGGCGGTTGTCTAAGTAGAACAGTCCTCCAAAGACGCAGAAATACACCACATAGTCCACTGCCAGTGTATACGTCGTGTTGAG
The DNA here is from genome assembly GCA_964507825.1 of uncultured Nitrosopumilaceae archaeon. Taxonomy (GTDB): domain Archaea; phylum Thermoproteota; class Nitrososphaeria; order Nitrososphaerales; family Nitrosopumilaceae; genus JAWVZS01. Next base: position 33,382 of record CAZDQM010000058.1, read on the forward strand.
ATGATCGCTTTGCTGTTCTAGGAGTTGCGCCACCACAGCGGAGATGGTAAGTGAGGCCGCAAACGCAATCAGGATGTTCCTGTTCAGTTTCAGGTATTCCTTGGACTTGGTCATTAATGGTGTGTCATTATACAATTACAAATAAACCATGGAATCAGTCCAGTGTGATCTTTAGGAATATAAGCAGGCCGGCAAGCTCGGCTACTCCCACGCCTAGCATGTACGGGAAGATCTCGTGTGAGAAAAGCATGGCCATTGAAAAGTACGCGGTGGCCCCGATTGCGTTATGCAAGACAAGCATGCCTGCAACAACGATCATTCCAAGTGGAAGCTGCGCCCTAGTTCGCACATACATGCGACCAAAGGTTCCAATCAGTATGCCTAGAACCGCGATGTTCGCGATGGATACGGCAGACAGGACGGCAGATGATGGCTCCATTTAAAAGTCAACCCCCTCCATGTGCTTATTTACTTTTGTCCAATTTACCTGCAATCTCCTCGAATGCCCCCATGTTTGCCTCCAAGAGCGCCGAGACAAAATATACGACGCCGTACTTTTCGCCTTCCTTTTCCACTAGGCTGTTCTTTTCTAACACACCCATGTGGTGCCTAATAGCCTTGTAATCAAGCCCCAGCTTGTTTGAGAGCTGGTTGGTGTTCAGTGGGTTCTCCCGTAGAGCTGTGATTATCCTAATCCGGTTGATCCCTCCGCGCGAGCCGGCAAAGACAAACCACAGCAGGCGCTTTGCATGTGGATCGTCAGCCATGAACCACCGACAAGGCTCAGGCACTAAAAGGTATTGACCAATAAGACATAAAAATCCGTGGTGGAAATACATGTGATGGAATTAAGATACAGTCAGCCGTTGTACAGGCCCCCGTCGGAGGCCGGCTCGCTCATCTTTCAGGTCACGCTGGGTTGCTCGTTTAACGAGTGCTCCTTTTGCGACATGTACAGATCCAAAGAATATTCAGAGAGGCCGTGGGAGCAGGTAAGGGCCGAGATTGACCTGATGTCCAGGCACATGCCGTATGCCAGGCGAGTATTTCTAGCAGACGGGGACGCGCTGAACCTCGACACCGAATACATGATAAAGATTACAAAATACATTCGTGAAAAATTCGCATCACTAGAGAGGATCTCCTGTTATGCCATGCCGATGAACCTGTTGAAAAAGTCGCCAGAGGATCTCAAGCGCATGAACCAAGCCGGCCTTGACATGCTGTACCTAGGCATAGAGAGCGGCTCAGATACAGTACTAAAAAAGGTGACAAAGGGTGCAATCGGAAAAACGATAATCAAGGCCGTCCGCAAGGCAAAAGATGCAGGATACGTAATGTCCTGCATGGTGATCCTAGGGCTTGGCGGGAAGAAATACTCGGCAGAGCACATCAGGGGGACCGCGGAGGTCATCAGTGCATGTTCGCCAAACTATGTCGGCGCGCTTACACTGTACCTTGAGAACGGAATAAAGGATGAATTTATAGAAAAATACAAGGGTGAGTTTGTCCGAATCAACGACGACGAGGCGCTCGATGAGCTGTACAACCTCATAAAACTAATCGACGTCCAAGATGAGATCATATTTCGTGCCAACCACGGATCCAATGCATACGCCATAAAAGGGACATTTCCACAGGACAAGGAATCCATGCTAGAGCGGCTGGACTGGATGCGCCAGCATCCTGAGATAGTAAGGCCGCAGGGCCTGCGCGGGTTTTAGAGGCCCTCGACTATAGGTACGAGGTGTGCTGGCAGCTCCGGAATCTCGGTATGGCTCGTGTTGTTTTGTAGTATCTCGGGACCGATGCGTCTGACCTTCTGGGTTCCCACCAGCATGTCAAGTGTCCTCTGTATCCTCTTCTCCTCAAGAATGGTACGGAGCACCCCTAGCAGCTCGTCCTCGTTTTCATACTTTAGTATGGCATGCTGTATCAGGACCGGAACATCCTCGTCTGCAAACTCATCCACAAGATGTCGTGGACCGTAGCCATAATAACGGTTGCCGCTATATGACGCACTATACATATACGTGCAATTCCACCTAGTACATCTGGAATTTCAAGACAGCATACCTGTTATCAGGCATGGTTAAAATATTACAAACGCACAATCTATGTGTTGACAGGAAAAATGGAACTGATCTGGGGCGTTTTGAGGCTGAAAAAATATGCGTCTATTGCCGCGGTTACGGCTGTATTCTTGGGAACATTATACTATTTTCTGACTATGGCCATGTTGCCCGACCACATAGAGATTGCCTCAAAGGATTATGGATGGTACATCATGACATCAATAGGACTTGGCGCGGCCGTCTCCGTACTCGGAGGAATCAACGTTTCCCTGATCATATTCAAGACGTTAAGGATGAGGAGAATGAATTCCGCAAAGCAGGGCGGTACCGCCGTCTTGGGCGGCGCCTTTTCGGTGTTTACACCAGGATGTCCGGCTTGCACGGCCCCGCTTGCAGTGGTCCTAGGTGCCGCTGGAGGGCTCTCCGTACTGCCGATGTTCGGGCTGGAGCTAAAGATAATCTCGGCCGGCGTCCTGATATTCTCCACATACTGGATTGCAAGGGGCCTGCAAAGGCAGAGCTGTTGCTCTATTTAGGCCGCATACATTCTGATATTACCACACAATAGGCAGGTGCGTTTTCAGATCACCTGACCGGCATTATCCGTATGCGATAATGGTCCGTGCAGTTTGAATCAAAGCCCGTGTGAAACCCGGATATAGAGTCATCTTGCGCCCGCATATACGACTGCATGTCATATACAAGATCCATGCACAAGTTTCGCTCCGAAGGAATCATCATGTCAAATTCCTCCACGTGTCTTGTGGGCATTACAAGAGAGCCCATCTCAGACTGCCCGCCCGGATCATGTATCGCACATGCAAGCGGGTTTGACAATATCTGATGGCCGGGATCACACCACTTGCAGTCCTTTTTTCTAAACTGCATGCGTTTTTCCCACAGTATGAAATCAGTATCATCCCTGTTCCGCTTTTCTTGATTACACTTGCTGCACAGTGCCTGAAGGTTATTGGGCGCCGTCTTGCCTCCTAGGCTGCGCGGCACTATATGATCCACGTGAAAGGCGGCCTTGGAGCGCTCTATCCCGCATGCGGCACACCTTCCCTTGGCCCTTACTAGCACATCGTATCGAATGCTACCTGAAACGGATCTTGCATCTAATTCACGAAACTTTGTAATCCATGGATCGGCTTCAAGAAACTCTTCAAGTCGTCGATCACACAGTTCCACTAGCCTCCTCCTCTGCTTGTCATCTATTTTATCATCAAGGAGTAACGTACAGATATCCCGCTTGTATGATATGATACCGTGCTTTTGCAGTGTGATCTTGGGCCATCTTTTTGCAATTTTTTTGTAATAATTTAGCTGGGACGAATCCTGGTTCAGAAAGCCTCTTGCTATCTGTTCCGTGGTTGCCACGTTGCCAGATTCTAAAAGCGTCTTGAGCATGAGCGGCTGGTATATATGCGTCATGCTCATTTTGCGCTTGATGAAATTCTCTAGACCTGCATAATCCATTGTTGATCACTCACATATACAGGATCTTATATGTTGATTGTATCTGGTTGCTTGACCGACCGGACGTTGTCGTGCCATTTTCTATGGTACTCGCCATGTTCCGTATGAATCGGAACCAATGTCTTGGGACGTGCGCCTTTGATGACGCGCTTGATCTGCTCGCCGTCACCATGTCCGGAGACGTGAACCTTATGCCATGCTTCGTCCTTTTTGATCACGCCAAAATGCACAAGCCAGTTTTTGACCTGCTTGTCCTTGCTCTCCATCTCCTGGTTAAATGGCTCAGTCAGCGAGCGGATGTAGCTAGAGTCTTCATCCGGCCTTATGTCGATGAGATCCTGTAGTCGAAAGTCCGAGCAGGAAAAGATGAAATCCTTCTGCTTTGCATGGACGTCCCTGTAATCGACAGTGTTTGGATGATCCAGAAACTCCCTCTGCCATGTGGAATAGTCCTTGAGCAGCTGATCTCGCGTAAATTTCTCTAGGTCCTTGTCCAGTAATCCCCACGAGCCCCGGTGTACGTATATCCTGATGTGTTTGTCAGTCGGCGACGGATAATGCCCTCTTAATTCCTCGGATTCATCGAACATCTTTAACAGATATGCCTGCTTCATGTCTACTACTAGGTAACGGCCCGTATTCTTTGCCGCAATGTAAAACGACAACAGCCTGTCAAGATCGCGGATCGGATAGCCGCAGATTACAAGTCCCTTTGTATTGTCTACGAACTTTGCAACGTCTTTTTCCACATCATATTCTGTAATGGAACGCTCGGAATCAACACGGGTTCCCTCACATAGCATCATGTCTATGTCGGAGTCGGCGCAGACTTGGACAAACTTCTCAGTATCCTTTTTTCGCCTACCGTGAAAGCGCAAGTCAGCCGTGTTTGCGACGGTCCCGGCGCTGGTATCAAGCAAGAACGCATGAACGCCCGGAATGGAGTGGTCCACGGGAAGCGGCGTGACGCGTATAGAGTCAATTGAAAACTCTTGTCCGGACCGAAACGTCTCTATTCTTCGCGGTACCTTGACCCTGTCTCCGGACGCCCTGCTTATCTCCCCCCTTGTGTTTTCATATACCTGGAACTTTTGCTTGAGCGTAATGTACTGGTCGGTGCCGGTATCATCAAAGTTTTGCATTATCAGCCTTGACTCCTCGGAGCAATATACCGGAATGTCCTCGCGCAGGTACTGGATGTATGCGCAGTGATCAACGTGTGCATGTGTCAGTAGTACCGCGTCAATTTCGGTATCCTCATCGCCGCCAAACCCCACGTGTCTGGCATAATCGCGTCTGTACATTCCATTGACTTTGGGCAAGAGTCCGAGGGCGATCATGTCAGCTAGCCAGTTTGAGCCCCTCGCATTGAGGAATTGTGAAAAGAACCTAAGCTCGGCTGAAAACGACATTCCAAAATCCATCAACACTCGCGTACCCTTGTCCTCCACTAGAAACTTGTTTCCACCTATTTCGTTGACGCCGCCGTAAAATGTTATGCTGGTCATGCCATTTTTTAATAGCATATACTAGATAAGTTAGTGGTCAGATGGCCCCTATACAAGTTGGAAAGCCATTACACGTATGAATCAGGCCGCGATGCCAACTGGAGTGGACCCCATGTTTTGGTACCATTTTTTGCTCTAAAATCCGAATGATTTCTACCCTCATTTATTTGTCATCTCCCATTGTTCGTACACACTCAGGTTGATTCAGGATTCATACCCGAATGTGTTATTCGTTTTGAAATTTCAGGTATAATGTATTCAGTCGACCTGACCTTGTGCTGAGTTATGCAACAAACTTCTATATTGGTCTTGATCGACTCTAGTACTACCTGGATCTTCTGTTCGGGTGTAAACTTGGTTTTTGTCATAGTCTTGTTCCCCCTCCGTGAGCGTTAAGCTGTATGAAAGTACGCGTTCTCATTCTAGCGGGGTCCAGCCCACATGGCACAAAGTCAGCTGGAAAACGTGATTACGCATAAACTCTAATATCTGCGGATATGCTCGGAGATCAATTCGGTACGGGGAACCGGTCGGGGAAAACAAGGTTAAATTATAGAAACAGGATCGGATCGTCATGGTGATTTCCAGCCGTAATGTGGTAGAGGGGACAGCGCGTGCACCGCACCGTGCAATGTACAAGGCCATGGGGCTAAATGATGATGACCTTGCAAGGCCGATGGTGGGCGTATGCCATACCGGAAACGAGGCGACACCGTGCAACATCATGCTTCCGCAGCTTGCAGAGAAGGCCAAGCAAGGGGTTGCAGAGAACGGGGCCACGCCACGGATTTTTTCCACCATAGCGGTAAGTGACGGGATAGCAATGGGCCATGAAGGGATGAAGTCCTCGCTAGTCTCAAGGGAGGTTATAGCCGACTCTATTGAGCTCATGGTGCGCGCACACCAGTATGATGCACTAGTCGGTATTGCCGGATGTGACAAGAGTCTTCCGGGTACCATGATGGCAATGGCAAGGCTGAATCTGCCATCGGTCTTTGTTTACGGGGGAACTATAATGCCGGGAATCCTTGACGGAAGGGAGCTCACGGTGGTGGACGTCTACGAGGCCGTGGGCGCGTATGACGCAGGGCAGATATCTGCAGAAATGTTAAAAGATATTGAGAATACTGCGTGTCCCAACTCTGGTTCGTGCGGCGGAATGTTTACGGCAAATACTATGGCATCAATATCGGAGGCGATAGGACTTGCGTTGCCGGGGAGCGCAAGCCCGCCTGCAGAGGATGAGAGGCGCCAAAGTATGGTTCGTGATACGGGCGCCGCATGCGCTAGGCTACTTGGAGTCGGAATCCGGCCGCGTGACATAATGACTTTTGATGCCTTTGAGAACGCGATAACCATGCTCAATGCGGTGGGCGGTTCCACCAACGGGATACTGCACCTGTTATCCATGGCAAACGAGGCTAGGGTGTCGCTTACGTATGACGACTTTGAGAGAATACGGAAAAAGACCCCGCATATTGCAGACATGAAGCCCGGGGGCAACTATGTGATGAACAGCCTAGACAAAATAGGGGGCATACCACTTGTCATGAAGATGCTAGCCAAGCACGGTTTACTACACACGAATTGTATAACTGTTACCGGTAAAACGGTACGTGAGAACCTTGATGCCATTGAGATTCTGCCTACTTCACAGGGGATAATCCGGCCCGTTGATGACCCGATACATCCGACGGGGACCGCCGTAATACTTCGCGGAAGCCTTGCGCCTGATGGCGCGGTAATCAAGACGGCGGGGGTCCAGATGAGACGGTTTGTCGGAAGGGCGGCCGTCTTTGACAGAGAGGAACTTGCCTTTGAGGCAGTATCACGCGGCGAGATAGACGAGGGGTGCGTGGTGGTAATCAGGTATGAGGGACCAAAGGGGGGCCCTGGCATGAGGGAGATGCTTGCAACCACGGCCGCGCTGGTCGGACAGGGGCTGGGAAAAAAGGTGGCAATGGTGACAGACGGGAGGTTTTCTGGCGGCACCCGTGGATTCATGGTGGGCCATGTCGCGCCAGAGGCGTTTGTCGGAGGACCGATTGCGCTAGTCAGGGATGGTGACGAGATTGTAATAGATATAGGTACTAAAACGATCAACTTGAATGTGCCTGCAAGTGAACTAGAGTCTAGGGGAGAGGAGTGGAGGCGCCCAAGACCTAATTATGCGGACGGGGCCCTTGCAAAGTACGCCTCGTTGGTGGGCTCATCGGCGCAGGGCGCCATCACTTCACCGGGAAACCTGACGGGTACGTGATTCGCGGGTATTTTTCTTATATCGCACGTGACGTACGGATTAGCACCTGCATATCATTCCGGCCAAACAGGGTTCTGGAATAGAAATGCGCATAATGTGTATGTGACACGGCCTGCCGGATAATCGGATTAGACTCGCGTACACACCAGGGCTGATTCGGGATTCATGCCCGAATGTATTGAGTCAGGTATAATGCATTAGTAGACCTGACCTTGTACACACTCGTCAGGTAGTAATCACCTGCCAAGGGACGGCAGGTCTTGTGTATTTGAGGACATGAATTCATTTTGCAAGTTATTTGGTGGAGACTGTTTGCGTGGAAACATCTGCTGCGCGGGAGCCGTCCTGCCGCCTCTTGTGCAGCTTCATGTGCCCTTTCTGGATGCCGTCCGTAACTAGGGCCCGAAGGGCGGCAAAGTTCTGGCACAGTCCGACGGCCGCCATTATTCCTGATAGCTCGCCTGCAGTCGGATTGCCAAGCATCTTGAGGCAGGTAACTGCAGCAGGGTGATTTTTGGTCAACCCGCCTACAGTACCGACTATTAGCGGCACAGACAATTCCCCCCATAACTTACCGTCGCGAATCTCCCACCGGGACAGCGGTCCATAAACGGTATCGGCTTTGGCACCTGACGCGTGGGCACCTGCTTCTAGAGCACGCACATCCTGTCCCGTTGCCATTCCCACGGCGGCTATGCCGTTCATAATGCCCTTGTTGTGCGTAACGGCGCGCGACTTGTCAAGAGCGGCGAACCTGTATGAGTCTATGATATCTCTGGCAACTCGCGAATCAACATCAAAGAACGCCTCTGCATGACTGACGCGCGGCAGGTGATTGGAGAGTATACGCAACAGGGCGCGACCGCCGGTTATTTTTTCTATTAGCGGAGATACGCGCTCGCACATTGTATTTATCGCGTTGGCGCCCATGGCCTCGCCGGTATCCACTATGATATCTATCTTCATCATGTCCTTGTCAAGAAATACGGACGACATCTCGCACACGCTCATGTGGCTTGAAAGGGAATCCCTTGCGCGATTAATTATTTCGTTTTTTTGCGCGTTTACCATCTCTGACGCGTTTGAATCCGGGTTCATTATCTGGATCTGGCCCGTGACATGCGACGGGGAGCCTTGTGCTATGATGTCTTTGGTCGCCTTGGCCCCCGAGGATGCGGCGGCTATTACGGAAGGCTCCTCTGTCACCATCGGGATTAGAAGGTCGCGGCCGTTTATGCGAAAGTTGGTGGCGACTCCTAGGGGCAACGTGAATACGCCGATCATATTTTCTATCAGTGAATCTGCCATGTTGACGTGCAGGCCGGCGCGTAGTACATCACGATCCTTGGATTCGAGTCCGGCCATCTTAGTTACTGTATCTAGCCTGTCGTCAGGTGTTCGTGCGTGGAATTTTGGCAATGCTGTTCTTTTTCTCTCCATGTATCGCATCACTAGATTCTAGAATATATATAAACTGAGATGCATGCGCCGTACACACTCGGGTTGATTCATGATTCGTGCCCCGATATATTCTGAGTTTTGAAATTTCAGGTGTAATGCCTTCAGTTGATCTGATCTTGTACGAATGATGAATGCGGGCTTGCACTATTCATGATAAACTTGCAAAACGATCCGGTAAACCTTTCAGGTATGGTGACCCTAATGTCCCGTACATGTGCATCGCGCTTCCTATACGTGGAATATTCTGCTACCTTGCTACATTCCTCACAACTGTTAGTTGACTGGCCTTTACTACATGTATAGTTTGTGTGTTGCCATCGCTTGAATTTTGAATCTGAAAACTAGCAGTCCGGTTCCACATGGATGATTTATTTCCAATATTGTGATGGTGGGGGGTTTTCATGGGGATTCTTGTCTTTTGGCCCGTGGGGTCAGATCAAAAGCAACAATGCCGCGGCAGGTATGATGAGATAGTCCTGCCTTTGCTCTATCTCTTTTTTGGATAGGACTAGGCCGCCCTCTGCGTTTGCCTGATCTAGGAAACTGACCATGCCGTCTAACTCCCTCTTGTTCACCGTATTTCTGTACTTGACCTCGATTGGCAACTCCAGCCCGTCTGCATACAGCACAAAATCAACCTCTCTGTTATGGTGGTTTTTCCAGTAAAACACATGATCCGAATAATCAAACACGTGCTTGTATCTGGCCATCTTGAATGCCTGCCTTGTCAGATGATCCGCAACCACGCCCTCAACTACGTGGCCGCATCTTGTCGAATCAGACAAGAGTTCTTCGGCCTGCTCAAACGGATCGTCTGCACTTGCCCACCCATTGAACATGTGCAAATAAAACGGATCGTGAAAGTATATTTTTTTCTCCTTTGTAATCCGTGCCGTTTTGTTTCTCGGGTTGTACTTGTGTATTATGGATATTATGGACAGATCCCTTAGCAGGCCGGCGTATTCTTGCACCGTGGTCCAACTCCCGAGTTCTGACATCTGTTGCATCTTGCTCCATGATGTGGATGATCCCATGCTGTTGATTATGGATGTTACAAATTGCCTTAGATGCGATTCATTCCGGCGTGATCCCCAGTCTCCGCGCAGTCCGTCTAAATAATCTGAATACGTGTCTTGGTGGACAAAGCCGGTTTTGATCCTCTCGTTTACGATCTTTGGTGTTCCGCCGGTAATAAGGTACTCATCTAGGCAATCATGCAGCTCCTCTGCAAAGTTGTTATACAGGATGTCGATCTCCTCTGGCATGTTTTTCGTATATATTGAATGGAATATGTCATGTGAATTTTCGATCAATTCATAATTCTTTACGTGTTCTGCTATGTCCTTGTTTTGAATTCGTACAAACTCTGAAAACGTCATGGGCCTTAGAATCTTGTTATGACCGTCGTCGGTTCTACCCTTTCTGCCTGGGAGGCGCTCTGCCGCGTTGACTATACTCATTGCACATGAGCCTGTAGCCAGTATGGTACAGTTCTGAACGATGTTTCTGTCTGCCAGCCACTTTATTCCCTTCTGCCAATCGCTGATTGATGTTACCTCGTCTAAAAAAAGATACGTCCTCTCTGTTGCTTTTTTGTATCTCCTACTCAGTTTCATGTACGCATCTATGGTTTCCACCATCTCCCTTCTTGACTCTGTCAGATCAAACGAATAGTAGAATATGTTCCATGGGCATACCTGTTTATTCATCAAAAAATCCCGAATCTGAATCTTGATTAGTGTAGTCTTTCCGACCTGACGCGGACCGCGGAGCGTGTATACTACGGCATTGTCAAATTCAAAATCATATCTTATACTGCGTCGCAGTTCTGGATCATATGATATGGATGATCCCTTCAATTCCAGGATGTTTTTGTCATTTTCAATCCTTGTTTTATTTTGCCACCATGGGTTCTCCCTTCGTAGTTGACTGATTGGCATTTTCTTATACCGCGAGTTTCTTTATAAATAACATTTTCTTATACCGCGAGTTTATTTATAAATGATTATAAAATTGACCGGGACCATACACATGTCAAAGCACCGACGCGTAAAGTGTCATCAGGTGGACTGGTTACCGATGCGCAGCTTGGGTGGGGTGGATGGCAAAATGTTACTGTTTTTTTTACATGCGGCTTGCGGGTCATTTGTTTGTAATATGCCAGTTCGGCAAACTCTGCCTAGGTTATATGATGGAGTGTATTTGCTCTTTATAGTCGGCAAAGGCTTTTGCAATGATCTTCTATACATTCTGGTATCTGACAAACTCGTGTGAGTAGATGTATCTCTTTTTGGGTATCCTGTGAAATGACGTGCCTGTTTATGCTTTTTTAGTATGTGTTCACGTCGTGCCTAGATTTTCATAGATTTGGTCGTCGTTTAGGCACAAAATCACCTTGGGACGTGAACTCATACAAAAGAGGGCGAGGATACTGTAAGCGTCCTGTTCGCTCTCTGTCGTTATCACAGGGAACTAGAACCCACTGCGGGTTTTACTCCCTCTAGACCCGGATGGGACATCACCAAGAACGCCAGTGACGTGCCGCACTCGCTCGTAAACCCCGACGGCTCGCGGTATTCTATATTTGACGACGTTGCTATGCCGATGTCGGCTCTGTCCTAGTCATACCGCCACCGACCCAAATACCACCATTAATGTATCGGTTTACCACATCCCGGCGGCAACTGCGCCCGCTTACTTTACCGACCTCGTCCCTGCCATCCCCGCATCCACTTCATCCGGTAAAACCCCTTCTAGAGACCATGCCTGTGACCGCGCGACAGGTTCGGACAGATACAGCGCATGACATCCTTTCATAATTCTGTCTGACGCAAACGGGACGGCGTCAACCCGTGCCACCTTGTCTGACGACCTGACTTTGTACGGCCTGTCTGTCTCTAACTCGTCCTTTTCTAACCTTTCTCCTTTGCCTACTTGGCGCGTTGTGCGACGGTAGGGTCCACATTATATAACCGGTCACGTACCTGCTTTTACATTCGGGATTACTGAATCCCAATGGTTTGTCTGAGTTTGATCTTAGACTGTAGTCTTTTTGATGGTTTACTCAATGCCGACTTTGGATCAGATGGAACAAAAAGATTACGAAAATGGTAAAACCAATCTGGGCACGAGATTGACACGTATTGGTCACTGCATGTTATAATGAATGTCACAAAACAGTACAATGCCGTTTCGCAGGGCCTTGGCGGTAATTGAAAATCCATCTTTTAGGCCTCTGCCGCAGACATAGCAGCTTGTCTCATGTGCGCGGGATTTTATTATGGTTCTCTGCTGGAGTGCTACTGTATCTTGCATGATATTATAGGGGAATAGTCTGATTTAAATGTACCGTACCATACGGTAATGTGCCGAAAACATCCATCTTTACAACTTAAATAATAATTCGTTTGTGATCCACTCATGGGTGGATGCCTTTGGAGACTCTCAGCCTAGCATAATACGCCTAGACTTGTCCGAGGATCAGTTTCAAATTTACAACAAGATCTCCCGAAATTACGCGCATTCATTCCTGTTTGAATCACTGACAGGTCCAAAAAAGCTTGCTGAAACCTCGGTGATGGGCTTTGATCCCAAGGTCATACTGCGCGGATACCGGGACAGGGTGGAGATCATACCAAAGAATGGAAATGTACAGACGGTGTACACCACCGATCCGTTCTCGGAGCTAAGGGGTATGCTAGGACGCAACAACAACCAGGAATATCGATATTTGGGCGGGGCCGTCGGGGTCGTCGGTTATGACTCTGTCAGGTTGGTCGAGGAGATGCCGAGCAGGCACGATATCGAGGGGCCGCTGATGGAGTTTGGGATCTATGATGATGGGATTCTTTACGATAACGTGCGCCAGAGGCCGTTTTATTTTTACTATTCCGAAGATCGCTTTGATCGGCTAAGGATTTCTGAAGGCAAATTTGAAGAATTTAGATCCACTGAAATCCTGCCTAATATAGACGAGCCAAGATTTTCTGACATGGTACAAAAGGCAAAAAAGTACGTTCATGACGGCGACATATTTCAAGTGGTGCTGTCACGCAGGTTTCGGTTCAAGACCTCTGGTGACAATCTGGCGCTATACAGGGCGCTGCGCGGGCTTAATCCGTCACCGTACATGTACCACTTAAAGCACGGCGACAAGACGATTATAGGCGCGTCACCTGAGATGCTAGTCAGGATCACGCGTGACAGGGTGGAGACGTTTCCCATCGCAGGGACGCGAAAGATCACCGGGGATGAGAAGACGGACAGGAATCTAGAACAGGAACTAATGCATGATGAAAAGGAGCTGGCAGAACACACTATGCTAGTTGATCTTGGCAGAAACGACATCGGCAAAGTGTGCATGTACGGGACAGTGCGTCCCGAGGAGCTGATGAAGATAAAGAGGTTTAGTCACGTGCAGCACATAGTGACACATGTGGTAGGTCGGCTTGACCCGAAAAACGACATGTTTGACGCGTTCAAGGCGGTGTTTCCGGCGGGAACTGTATCTGGGGCGCCCAAGATAAGGGCCATGGAGATAATCGACGAGCTAGAGCCGGAGTCTCGGGGGGCGTATGCAGGGGCAGTGGGATACTTTTCATTCAACGGGTGCTGCGACTTTGCAATTGCAATCAGGAGTATCTTCATCGATGGTATGAATGGATTTGTGCAATCAGGGGCCGGAATCGTATCTGATTCGGTCCCGCAAAACGAGTTTCAGGAGACCGAATACAAGGCGGGCGCCATGATTCAGGCCATAAGGGAGGCATCCACATGAAATTCCTGTTAATCGACAACTATGACTCATTTGTGTATAATATTGCACAGTACCTTGGGGAGGTCGGCGTCAGATGCGACGTGGTGCGCAACGACATCATTACCCTGGAGGGCGCCATGTCTGATGCATATGATGCAATAGTGATTTCCCCTGGGCCCGGAACGCCGGAGGATGAGAGATACTTTGGGGTGTGCGGCAAGATAATAAGCAGGGTTGGACCGGTAAAGCCGATACTAGGCGTCTGCCTAGGACATCAGGGCATCATACATGCCTTTGGAGGCAGGGTCACAAATGCCGGCTGTGTTAGGCATGGAAAGACGAGTCAGGTGAACCACGACGGCACGGGGCTGTTTGAGGGGGTAAAGAATCCGTTTCGGGCAACTAGGTACCACTCGCTAGTCGGAGACAGGACAATGGTCCCTGACATCCTGAAGGTCACTGCGACTGCCGCCGATGACGGCGAGATAATGGCAGTAAGCCACAGGAAACACCACATTGATGGCGTCCAATTCCACCCAGAGTCCATCATGACTGAGGAGGGCAGGAAGATTCTTGCAAACTTTGTCCGGAGGGTCGGCAAGCGGTGATCAGCGACCTGATATCAAAGATGGCCGAGGGAACCGATCTGACCTATGATCAGATGAGCTCGTGCATGATCGAGATGCTGTCGGGCGCAACCGCGGATGGTGAAAACGAGCTCTTTCTTGAGGCATTGACCAGAAAGGGTGAGAGTGATGATGAATTACTTGGAATGCTAGACAGGATGCAAGAGTTCTCGCTTAGGGTCCGGCCGCGGACGCAGGGTATTGTAATAGACATGTGTGGGACAGGCGGCGACGGGCTTGGAACGTTTAACGTCTCTACTGCGGCCTCGTTCGTAGTCGCCGCCGCGGGCGGCGCCGTCGCCAAGCACGGAAACCGTTCAAATTCTGGCGCCATTGGGAGCGCGGACATATTTGAACATCTGGGATGCGACTTGGATATGGGGCCCGAAGGCATTGCAGACATGCTGCACAAGCACGGTATTTGCTTTATGTTTGCGCAAAAGTTCCATCCTGCAATGAAACATGTCGCGCCTGCTAGGAGGCGGCTGGGGGTGAGGACGGCGTTTAATCTTTTGGGGCCACTTTCCAATCCTGCACGCGTCAGAAATCAGCTAGTGGGGGTCTCATCGGTACCATTCCTTGAACGGCTACCAATGTTATTAATGAAGAGGGGCGCACAAAATGTCATGACGGTAAGATCTGACGACGGGATGGATGAGTTCTCAACTAGCGCCATAAACAGGGTCGTCATTTCAGGCAGTGGAGAGACCATCACAAGATCGGTTGATCCTGAGGATCTGGGACTATATAGATCATCACTGCGCGACATCCAAGTCGGGACGCGGCAGCAGGCACTCGAGTCGTTTGTAGGTGCAATAAACGGCACCGCTGGCAGGGCCGTCGTGGAGACCACTGCCCTCAATGCTGCAGGGGGCCTGATGGTTGCCGGTGTAGCAAGCGGCTTTGAGGAGGCAGTGCCGATGGCATTGTCTGCAATAGATGATGGACGCGCGTTCAGGGTGCTAGACGGCTTTATTCGGGACGCGGGGGACATTTCAAGGCTGAGGGAGGTAGCAGATGGCTGAAGATGTCCTGCTAAAGCTAGCAGACAATTCGCACAAGGCCATCGACGAGGGGACATATGACGTTGATGTACGGGTAAAAGGCTCCGATATCGACTTGGTTCAATCAATCAGGACAAACCAGCATGCCACCATAATCGCCGAGATCAAGTTCTCATCCCCGTCACTGGGACGGATCAGGGATTTTACGGATCCTGCCGGTGTTGCAAGACAGATGGTTCATGGCGGCGCAAGCGCCCTGTCGGTGCTGACGCAGCCGTACATGTTTGGCGGCTCACCGGACCATCTTTTGAGAGTAAGGGATGCTGTGGAGGTCCCACTCCTCATGAAGGATATCATAGTTGACAGTGTACAGATTGACGCGGGTAGGAGGATTGGTGCTGACTATATCCTGCTGATACAGTCGCTCTTTGATCGTGGACATGTCGATGACATAGACGGATTCATACGATACGGGCACAGGGCCGGACTCAAGATTCTACTCGAGGTGCATACTAGGGCGGAGTTGGAGAACGCGTCACGGACCGACGCGGATATTATTGGAATCAACAACCGGAACTTGGATACCTTGGAGATTGATCTGGGGACTAGCGGGCGCATACTGTCTGGCCTTGAGGATGTCGGGCCAATAATATCAGAGAGCGGCATAGAGACGCCTGAAGACATACGATACCTGAAGAAATGTGGAGCCGATGCATTCTTGGTGGGTTCGAGTATAATGAACAGCAGTTGCATCGGGGAGCACGTACGCGGACTGGTGAATGCATATTGAGTGGCATGGATGGTAGGTTCGGGGAGTTTGGCGGCAGGTACATTCCGGAGACCCTAGTTCCGGCAGTCGATGAGCTCGAGAGCAAGTACATGAAGATAAAGGATGACAAAGGATTCAGGCGCGAGCTTGACTATTACCTGCGAGAGTATGCCGGAAGGCCCACGCCATTATACTATGCAAGGAACCTCTCAGAGCAGGTGGGAGGGGCGAGAATCTACCTCAAGCGGGAGGATTTGCTTCACGGTGGTGCGCACAAGATAAACAATACTCTGGGGCAGGCGTTGCTTGCTAGGAGGATGGGCAAAAAAAGAATTATTGCAGAGACTGGCGCGGGCCAGCACGGGGTGGCCACCGCGATGGCATGCGCCGCGCTTGGCACGAGCGCGGAGGTCTATATGGGATACAAGGATACGATGCGGCAGAGACTCAACGTATTTCGGATGGGACTCTTGGGATCGGAGGTCCATCCTGTAAAAAGCGGCTCCCAGACACTCAAGGATGCGATCAACGAGGCGATCAGGGACTGGATCACCAACGTAAAGACAACGTATTACCTGCTTGGCTCCGCTGTGGGCCCGCACCCGTACCCTGTAATGGTCAGGGATTTTCAGAGTATAATAGGTAGGGAGATAAGATCACAGGTGGCGGCAGTATCGAGGATTCCCGATACAATCATTGCATGCGTTGGCGGCGGTTCTAACGCCATAGGTACGTTTTACCCGATGATGGATACGGATGCCGGACTAGTCGGTGTGGAGGCCGCCGGACGCGGATTGCAAAGCGGACGCCATTCTGCCACCCTCTCTACTGGTAGCAGGGGAATACTACACGGGATGATGACCTATCTGCTGCAGGATGAAGAGGGGCAGATAAGTGAGACGCATAGCATATCTGCCGGCCTTGACTATCCGGGCGTGGGACCGGAGCATGCATACCTCAAGGATACCGGCAGGGTAAGATATTGTAGCGCCACGGACGGGGAGGTGGTTGACGCATTCTTAAAGCTGACTCGGACAGAGGGGATAATTCCTGCCCTAGAGTCGGCCCATGCGGTTGCAGAGGCCATAAAGGTGGCGAGTATGGGGAAGAAATCAGAGTCGGTTATAGTCACGCTTTCAGGAAGGGGTGACAAGGACGTCGATATCGTGCGGGAGTACATGAACAAGGATGTCGAGGATTAGCAGTAAATTTGACGAGCTGTCTCTGCGTGGCGAGGCGGCGCTGGTCTCGTATATCATGGCAGGATATCCTGATGAAAAGGCGACGATCCATGCCGCAAGGGGGCTTGTCAGGGGCGGCGCCGACATCATAGAGCTTGGGTTTCCGTTCTCTGATCCGCTTGCAGATGGTCCGGTGATCCAGGACGCGGCGATGAGATCGCTGGACGGTGGGATGAATATGGATCGATTCTTCAAGATTGCGGGGGCTATACGGAGGTATTCGGACGTCCCGCTAGTCATGATGACATATGCCAACATATTGCATCGCAGGGGGTATTCAAGGATCGTTAGGGAGGCTGCCGCGGCGGGGATAGATGGCTTTGTCGTCCCTGACATGTCCATAGGAGAGGCAGATGGGTACCTAGAATCCGTACGCGGGATGGTAGATCCGATATTTTTAATATCCCCCAACACCGGCATGGCTAGGCTTCGGAGGATTGCTGGCGCCTCTTCTGGATTTTTGTATCTGGTGGCAGTGTATGGGACGACCGGGGCTAGGACCGGTGTCCAGAAATACACTATTCGGGCAATACGTGACGCCAAAAGGGCTGCCGGGGCTAGGATTCCTGTTGCTGTCGGCTTTGGGATTTCAGAGCCTAGTGACGTGCAAAGATATGTCTCGGCGGGCGCCGATGCCGTGGTTGTGGGAAGCGCGCTTTTACGTTTGATCGGCGGTGTTCCTCAGGATAAGATAGAGTCAAGAGTCGCGTCCATGACACGACGCCTAAAGAGGGCCACTAAGAGGCTGTGATTTCATGCAGGCAAACGCACGAGTTTAACAACACTTGCAAATTCATGTACACAAAATCGGTTATGAAATAAACTTGATGATTTTTTAGATTTACCAACGAGGATATGGGGAAATGATATCGGTAGGAACCAAGTGATTCATGATAAAATGTACACGTGTTGTTATGGAGAATCGGTGCTCGTGTCAGCCCCAGATCTTTTCTCCAAACGTCCACTTTTTGTTTAGGATAAAGTTTCCAAATGCGGCGGCGGCGACGGAGATTACGAGGGCAGGCGGGTATGACATACCATAACCATCTACGAGTCCGAATACCATTCCAAGCTGTGCTAGGGCGCCAAACGAGCTGAATGCAACAAATCGAGCGTATTGTGAAAGTGTCCGCCCGGGTTTAAAGTCCCTGTCATCAAATGTCCATGCCTTGTTCAGGAAAAAGTTGCAGGTCATCGACGCGGCGATTCCTACCATGTTTGCATGCAGGTACCACATGTCTGTGACTCCGCCTGCAAGCAGGAGGGAGACCAAGTAGTTTATTCCTAATCCCAAGGCCCCGACCGTAAAAAAACGGGCCGCCTTTGAGATGAATTTTACGGATTTTTTGGATT
Organism: uncultured Nitrosopumilaceae archaeon; assembly: GCA_964507825.1. GTDB lineage: Archaea > Thermoproteota > Nitrososphaeria > Nitrososphaerales > Nitrosopumilaceae > JAWVZS01. The sequence goes on from CAZDQM010000058.1 coordinate 51,914, forward strand.
CACCCGCATCATGCCCGTGCCCGTACCTGTACAGTCGCCATACCGACTTTATGTAATCTATGATGGTGGATACACCAAGCTTGCTTGCACCGAACTCCCTGTCGGTAAACGTGTACGGGATTTCTATCATGCTAGCACCCCTGCTCTTTACAAGAATCTCCATTAGCATCTTGTACCCTATGGCATCAAACTTTAGATCTCCGATTATTTTCTTTTTAAATGCAAAAAAGCCGGACATTGGATCGGTGGCGTCGATTCCTAGGCCCTTTTTTGCAATCCCTGTCGCGGTCCTACTGATTATCTTGCGCCTAAGACTCCAGCCCTCGATTGCCCCTCCTGCAATATATCTGGACGCAATGGCCAAATCATACTTGGACTTTAAGGCGTCTAATAGTTTGGGAATCATGCTGGGGGGGTGGGAAAGGTCGCTGTCCATTACCACGATGGTCTCGCCTGTAGCCCGCTGAATGCCTGACATTATTGCAGAGCTAAGCCCGTCTTTGGCCCTCCTATGGATCACGTTGATGGTGTGGTTTGCAAATTGCTTGACGTTTTCAATATAGTCCTCTACTATGTTCCCGGTACCATCCGGAGAATTATCATCTACCACGATGGTCTCGATTGGAATTTTCTTTGGAATTGACTCGCTTATGGATTTCAAAATGCGCAAGATGTTCTGCGATTCGTTGTATGTTGGAATAATGATGGAGACCTGGGGTGAGCACGTCATCGCTTTCATATTTTTGGGTCAAGATCAACGGATATTAATTTTTATGCGGCCGTGATTCGATATATTATATCCTAGTCGTACAACATTAGACACGTGTGGCCGATACCATGAGATGACTGGTATGCGTGACATATATGATATTATGTGCTAGGTTAATGTACACGGTCAGGTCGACTGAAGGCATTATACCTGACTCAACACATTCGGGTATAAATCCCGAATCGACCCGAGTGTGTATGGGTTAATACATGTATAATCATGTCAGTTTGGCGGCAGCTGACTCCAGTTACCTCATTTTGCGCCATCATCAGGGCATGAAATGTGTAGTTACAGAACGCTTTATCAGATGTGGAGGGCAAAGGTTTGAATTTATTGTCTAGTATGCAAGCAATAGCATGAGGATTGGCAATGTAATCATTATGGCAGGAATAATCATGACGGTGGCAGGGTTTGCCATGTTTACATCAATGCAGGAGCAGTCTAGTTCCGATGCCATGGCGGGAATAATCAGGCACGGTGGTGCGTTTATGGGACTGCTTGGAATCGGCGCCGGAATTGCAGGCGTCCTGCTGTATATCATAAGCAGACAGCACACATCAATATAGATAAAAGCCGGCCGGGGACAGCACACGGTGTGACGCTGACAGAGGATGCAAGGGGAATAATGGATGACTTTGACGCGGCGACATCTGATGAAATCCTGAAGGTCCTAGAGGAAATAAAGTCCGGTTTGAAGATCCAGTTGACGCAAGAGTATCTGGCAGGAAAGCTTGACGCTATAAGGCTGGCAGATACAGAGCATGAAAAAAAGATCCTTTGTGGAAAGCTCAGGCCATACTTGGACTGGAAGATTCAGGAAGGCTGACTGTACATCAAATCATGATATATGGCCACTTGTCAAAAACAGTACATGCATCGTGCATGTTATCATTTCTGTAAAGATAAATCCACCAACATGTGTGAAAAACTATGCATTGTGACGACAAGCGGACCGCGCATGCGCTTGAAAACAACATAATGGAATGCATGCAGGAGATCAAACGGTTGACAGAAGAGATGTTGTTGGAGGAGGATGAATCATGTCGGGTTCGGATTGCGACTAGGATTTCAGAGCAAAAAAAGATTGCATATGAGAGCATGGAGCAACTGATGTCTGGACATTAGCGCCTGTGGTTTTTATTCATCTTGTTGCCGTGAATCATCCTGTGTCACGGGATTGTATTATATCCGGTAATATCGTACAAGGCGCGCGATACTGGGGTGTACCCATCTAGAGTAGTACCGCCTAGCGTTCATACGCCTTAAAGCCCACGGAGGGGTAGGACAGGCATGACGAAGACCAAGTTTACACCCGAACAAAAGATCCAAGTAGTGCTAGAGTCGATCAAGACCAATATAGGCACGGCCGAGCTGTGCCGCAAGTATAACATCCATCCACCAACGTTCCAGACATGGAGGTAGCAGTTCATGGGTGCAGGCAAGGCCAGATTATCACACCACGGCAAGTCGGATCCTGCAAAGGCCGTCAAGAAAAATATTGATGACCTCAACTGCATCATCGGAGAGCTGACAGTCGCTAACGACGTTTTAAAAAAAACCTTGGAGGAAAGCAGAGATTGAAGGCCGTCCAACAGATGCAGCGGCAGATGAGCCTTGCTAGGGCGCTAAAGTACGCGGGCATGTCAAAATGTGCCCCGGTACTACAAGCCAAGGGCGCGCGAGGTCAGACTAAACTCGGGCGTGGCAGCTGCCGTGTCCAGAATCAGCCTTAAGAGGCCCACGTACGGCACGCGGCGCATGGCGGCCCTAGTGTCGCGTGAGACGGGCAGGCCCGTAAACTGCAAGCAGATCCAGAACATATACCGAAAAACGGGTTATATCGAGCCACAAAAGACGAAAAACGACATTATTCGCGTATATCGCAAGCTCTTCAAGCCCGAGGCCCCGAACCAACTGTGGGAACTTGATATCTCGTACATCTGGTGCGGCATCGACAGATGCTTCAACGTGATGGACTACTTTACGCGCAAATGAATAGCGTACGCGTTTGACACATGTGCCACTAGGCACGTGGCCGTAAAGTCGATCACAAACGCGATAGCCGCAGAAAAGCCGGACTGTTCTCGACTGAGGATACGGACGGACAATGGCAACCAGTACACGAGCCACGACTTTAGAAGGGCGGTCCAGGTCGGCAAGCACGAGTTCATCTAGAAAGGCAAAAATGGGCACGTCGAGTCGTTCCACAAGACCCTCAAAAAGGGATACCTCTGGCCCCGAGAGTTTGCCAACTATCATGAGGCAGAGCAGGCACTTGCAGAGGCCCTCGTAGACTATAACACTAGGAGGATCCACTCTTACATGGGATACATGAACCCAGCTGAATTTGCCGAACAATGGGAGATGAGACATGAGACTCATCGTATGGAGAATCATGGCAAAAACGGTCCTATTTTATGGGGTCCACTCTAAAGACCATCAGTGGGGAGTACGTGCGACCACGTGAATTGGGAAACCTCTAGAACATGCAGGATACCACACGCGCGGCCTTTGATTATTACGCCGAGAGGATACAACCATCACTGTGATACGTAATGCTATGGATGTTCCTCAAGCTGTGGCAGTGGTGGCAGAATGATTACAGCGACTCCAAATCCTGGAAACAACGAATGTTTGTAGATGAAGAGTGTGAATAAAACGATGCAACAAGTGATCGCCATGGCAAGGGAGCACGTGCAGGCGCATGATGCCTGAGTAGTTCATGATATTCATGCGCCGGCCAATGCACTGCAAAAAGATAGTCCATGCAACTTTGTGCAGTACGGGTGTACGTCATTCTGGAATGAATTTGTCACATCCGGACATGCAGGGCTTGTTCATGACTCCATCGCACGCACCCATGTCATCATGCATTATCCTGTGATGGCCGCATGTCATGCATCTTGTTTTAAAATATGTGATTAAATCCGACATTGGAATGCCCATGGATTTGATCCTGCGGTCAGTTTGCTCAAAGTCAGACAACATGTCGCCTGACTCTGTACCTGAATAAAAATCAAGTCCGTCTTCATCGGATGGCTGATTAATCTTACACTTGCATCATGAATAAGTGATGTCGCGGCATGACTCATGATGTCAGGATTGGAATGTTACGCGCGCAGAGGCTTGGTGTAAATGGAGTGGACCCCACAAAATGTTACTATTTTCGGCATGATTTTACATGCGGTTTAGTGGGTCATTCATTTGTAATATGTCCTAGTTCGGCAAATTCTGCCGGAGTTATATAATGGGGTGTATTCTCCTAGTGTTGTAATCTGCAAAGGCCTCGGCAATTATTTTGTCTGCCTCTTGATAGTTGACAAACTCATGAGGCCAGATGTACTCCTTTTTGGGGGTCTTGTGGAACGACTCGACGTGCCCATTTTTGTCTTTCTAGATGAACTCATGTTTGCTTATGCCCAAGGCTTGGACTGCGCGCCTAAAGTCGTGGCTGGTGTACTGGTTTCCGTTGTCAGTGCATAGCTATAATCTGGAATAGTCTGGCTTTTCTGCGGCTACGTCTGTGATCGAGTCGATTGCCACGCCCTTCGTGGCATGAACGTCAAACGCGTACGCGACCCATTTACGCGTAAAGTAGTCTATCACGTTGAAGCATCTGTCGATGCCGCATCAGATGTACGTGATGTCAGTATCTCACAGCTGGTTCGGGGCCTCGGGCTTGAAGAGCCTACAACCTGCCCGTATGATGTCATTTTTCCTCCTTTGTGCCTGAATGTATCCTAATTTGCGGTATATCCGTTGCACCTGCTTGCGGTTTATCGGAGTCCCAGTATATCGCGCTATCTGGGCTGCCATTGCGCCGTGTGCCGTACGTGGGATACCTCTTGCCTGTCTGGCGCACTGCATCCATCAGACAGGGATTCAGTCTGATCTTTTGATGCGCGGGTTTGTAATACTGCTGGCGTTTTGATACTCCCGAGTATTCTGGGGACTTGAGCAAGCCCAACTGTTCCTGCATCAGCTTGGCCGCACTCAATCTCTGTCTGCCTCCAAGGTTTTTTTTAAAGCATTATTGGCAATAGTCATCTCGACTATGATATGCTTGAGGTTATCGTTTTCCCTTTTGATGGCTTTTACCGGATCACTCTTTCCATAATGGCCCAGTCTGGTTTTGGATGCATCCATGAATTTATGCCTCCATGTTTGAAGCGTCTGGGGGTAAATGTTATACTTGCGGCACAGTTCTGCCGTGCCTATATTGGGCTTGATCGACTCTAGCACTATCTGGATCTTCTGTTCGGGTATAAACTTGGTTTTTGTCATGGTACTGTCCCTTCCTATGTGGGCTTTGAGCTGTATGAAGGTACGCGTTCTCATTCTAGCGGGGTCCAGCCCAATATCATGCTAAGATTCAAGTATGCCGTTTGCCTCAAAGTATCTCAAGGCGTTGGCAAACTCGTCTACTGTCAAGTATCCGTCGACGAACCACTTTACCGTGTCCTTAAAGTATGCTGGGATTACCTCACCTTGGATGTCAAACGCGTCAAGTAGTTCCGAGTCCGTCGCGGCCGGCTCGGCATAGCCGCCCCACCGCATTATAATGTGCATGAGATCATCTTGCGTTGAATTTGTCCCTGTAACCGTGGGCTGTGCCGGAACGTCATCTTTTGGCGCCGCCGACACATCATGTGTTACCAAGACATCCTTCAAGTGCAGGTGCATGACATTCCTAGTATCCCACACCCGGTACAAGACGTCGTGTTGTTCAACATGATCAGCAAGTGTGATTACAAACTCAAAGACTGCCTTGTTGTTGTCTACGGATCTTGACACCGTGGCATTGTGTATTATGTCAAGTGGATTCATGATTATGGTGCGCCCGTTATCATAAAGCACATATGTCTCGGTACCTATGTCAAGTACCCTGCTCCCTTTGTGGTTCACGAACATTTGCGCGCGCTGGACCGAATCAGGACCTCTGTCATCATGTACGGAGAGTGTGCTGTTTAGGGACTCGCCCACGGTGATGTTTGCGGTATGGACAAAGCGTATCATGTTTGCAGTATATTCTATATTATCATATACAAGTGGGTACTGGTATAATCCAAAGTTTTTGACGATTGAAGGCGGAGTCCTGTCGGGGTTTCCACCAGAGCCTCCTGATGATCTTTGCGTGGTGTCGCTACGGGTGCCCGGCCTGTCAGATGGCGGCTCGGGCGCTGTATCTGGAGCCCGTGTACTGACTGTAACGGTATCAGATACTTCGCCCGTACCAAATGCATTTACCGGACTGACGCGAATTTCATACTCTGTGTCGGCTGTCAGGCCTGTTACGTTGGCAGACGTGTCTGTGGATACATTGTCGGCAAATGTGCTCCATGGATCAGTTCCGGTCCTGTAATCTATGACATAATCGGTTACTGGCGCGCCGTCTGTGGGTGTATTCCAGGTAAGGGATATCCAGGTGGCACCAGAGATGGCAGTCAGACCGGTGGGCTTGTTATTCGTCATGTTTGATACTGTGATTCGTGCGATCTCTGAATCCGTTCCGCCCTGCCCATCAGATACCGTAAACAGGATGTGGTGTATGCCAATATTCGACTGGGCCGGAGTCCATGTGAACTGGTTTCCGGTTAGGGTACCAAGTGTGCCGTTTCGTGAATATGTCAGTGTGTTTGATGGGATATCTGCATCATTTGCAGACAGTGTTATTGTTACCGTGCCTCCCGGCATGGATGACTGGTTTGGTATTGGGCTTAGAACCGGCGGTGCATTTACCTCACGTACGGTGACTGATGCGGCAGCAGATGCCGAATCCGTGCCGTCTGATGCCGTTACGCTAAACGTATGTGTACCATCCTGGGATTCACCAGGCGTCCAAGAGAATACGCCACTCGTGGAATTTATGCTAGCTCCAGATGGAACAGATCCA
>CAZDQM010000059.1:0-12569 GCA_964507825.1 uncultured Nitrosopumilaceae archaeon
GAAAAATGTGATTGTGCATGAATTCTATAGCAGTTGCTAGCACGTAGAATAAATCATGTTGCCGTCGCGCGTCATCCTAGTTCTGGTTATATAATTTTCTCATACCTTCCTGGCAAATCGCTGAAATTCTCACGAGTCTGCCCCATCATCGATTTTGTGATGTACATAAATTTACGAGCGTCGCTATATGCAGCTTGTACTGTTTATGATGAAATGTGTAGGCGTGGTGACACGTTTAGCGATGCGTATAGGAATGAATTGTACATAAATTTACGAGTGTTGCCATATTCGTGCTCATCTGACTGGCCTGTCTTAAACACGTCCAGTAGACAGACATCATGATAGAGGGATCATGTTTTAACACAGTTCAAAAGATATCAACTTGTGAAAAATAAACTGGTGCTGTCTGCGGCACAGCGACGTATAATTAGCCACAATAGCGGACACCTGCGCATAGTCGCATGTCCTGGCTCCGGAAAGACCGAAACAGTCAGCAGGAGGGTGGCAGAATTGATCAAGAATGGTGCAGAGGCATCCAAAATTGTGGCATTCACATTCACGGAAAAAGCTGCAGATGAGTTGAAATTCAGAATCCGTAGGATATTGGAGGAGACGTGTCCAGAAAAGTCCGATTTTGGAGACATGTATGTGGGAACGATAGATTCATTCTGCCTCTATTTACTCAAAAAAATCCTCCCAGAATACAAGTCATTCGAGATACTCGACAGTAGTAGGCGCGCCTCATTTGTGGACAGGTGGTACCACAATATCGGGATGCAGAGTCTTCAGACCAAAACGGTCGGAAAGTGGAAGACAATAGACAAGTTCTGCCGCAGTGTGGATCTAGCTGTAACTGAGAGAATAGACATGTCACTCGTGTCCGATGAAAATTTCGTGAAATGTTATCACAAATATGAGGAAATGCTTCGCGAAGAAAGATTCTTTGACTTTGTATCCATAATCGCCACCCTGCGAAAAGTCTTGGAAAAAGATCCGGACGCCCGCGAATATGTGGGCGAAAATGTGAGGCATGTCGTGTTCGATGAGTATCAAGATGTGAACCCCATTCAGGAAGACCTCCTTGAGTTTTTGTCTGCTGGTGCGGACTCGGTATGTGTGGTGGGAGATGATGATCAAAATATATTCCAGTGGAGAGGAAGCAACATCCAACATATTTTGGACTTTCCCAAAAAATATGGCGCTACCACCGAAAAGTTAGACGTGAACTACAGGGCCACGCAGGCGCTAGTCGATGTGTCGTCCAGACTGATCGAAAAGAATTTGACTCGTGTCTCCAAGGGCATGAAGGCATCAGACGCTCAACCAAATTTTTTCGAAAGTGGGGACATAGCGCATCGTCACTTTGACACCGATACAGAAGAGTTCAGGTTCATCGGAGAGGCAATTGGAGACCTGTTCCACACCTCGTTTTCGGACAAACACGGACATGTCAGACAGCTATCCTACCGCGACATGGCGATAATAGTGAAAACTAACGAGGATGCGGCTAGGATAACAAAATTTCTATCGGAGCGCGGCATACCATGCGTGGCAGACAGCGGCACCAACGTGTTCAAGCGCCCCTTAGTCGAGCTGGCCGTGGACTGCATACTCTATGTGTTCGACCATGACGGGTACGCAATTCACGGTGTACCAGACTTGGAGGATCTCGCGCGCCGGTACTCAGAGTCGGTGCCACGCGGAGATGCACGCTCCTTTGCCGAGGGACTCGAATCAATCAGACGACGTGTAGACGTGATCAAGTCAAGGGGGAATAAGGACTGGCTCCCCGTCCTAGGACTCCAAGGATTCTATCACCGCATACTGAGTGCAATGGGCGCAGAGCGTGACGTCTTTTCGGATTCCGACCTGTACAATCTGGCCGTCGTAAGCAAGGCAATAGCTGATTACGAGTATGTATACAGGTCGTTGAGAGTCGTTGAAGTGGCAGGTCTCAAATGGTTCATAGCCATGTCTGCAGAGTCAAGCTATGCGGACCCATCTCATGAAGATCTGGGATCCGTGGACGCGGTCCGCATACTAACCATATGGAAGGCCAAGGGACTTGAGTTTCCCGTGGTGTTTGTGCCGTCATTTGAGAAAAGGAATAGACATGCATCACGTACGATGTTTGTCGACAAGCACCTTTATGACAGTGAACGATACAGTGGGGGAGATGAAGACGATCGACGCGCGTACTATACCGCAATCACCCGCTCCCAAAAATACCTGTTTGTCACGGGCGCGTCACGGCATGAGATTTCAGTGACTAGTACACCTCCAAAAAGTCTCCGCCTACCGCATCCGTTTTTGGATGAGATGCATGGGGAAGAGTTTTCAATGGCGGGGCCTATTAAGAGGCACAAGGTGTCAGATAGTACGACGGCGCTCCTTGAGGGAACCATCCCGTCGTCATTCAGTGAACTTTCCATATATGACAGATGTCCGCACGACTACTTACTAAGGCACGTCATGGGATTCAGCGCGGGTGTGCCATCGGCGTTTGGATACGGCACCAACATACACAATATACTAAACGCGATACACTCCGACTACATACGCAACGGTACCGTCCCAACTAGAGATGAGATGGTAAAGATCTTTGACGACATGTTCTACATGAGGTTTGCGCCCGGAAAACAGAATGATAACATGAAAAAATCCGGGATGAAACTAATCGAGAAATATATCGACCTACACATCTCGGATTTTGACCGCATATTGGAGACAGAGAAAAGATTCGAGTTTGTCATTGGTGGGGCTTTGGTCTCCGGAAGCATCGACCTTCTCAAGAGTACAGATAAAAACGGCATGGTAAACGGGATCGAGGTCATAGACTTTAAGACGGACAGGGATGATACCGAATACCAGCTGGATCATGCCAAGCAAGTCAGGTTCTACGCGCATGCCATACGAATGTCGCTTGGATACGTGCCGGAACGAGCCACCATACATTATCTGGACAGAAGGGTGAGAGACAGGGCCAACGTAGGCGCAGACAAGCTAGAAGTAGACATAAGTGCAGACAAGCTAGAAGAGACCAAGGCCGAAATAATAAAGACGATAGACAGTATAACGTCACGCAGGTTTGATCCCATGCCGGAAGAGTCAAAGTGCACGGGATGTGACTTTAAAGCCATCTGCGCGCATAAGGGGTTTGAGGTAGGATCCGACCACGGGGCCATGCCGCGCGGAGACCCCGACAGGGTACCGCCGGAGGGCACCATAACATCCGAGCCATTGGGGCCGTCGGAAATAAGCACATGGGTGCTCAAACGAGCCCAAGCGCTTGTAGCCAACGGTAGCGTTGCGCCGAATCCTGACGGCACATACAAGGTGTCATCCACAAGCACCCCAGGTACCACGTACATGGTGTCTATGAAGCGCTGCCAGTGTAGGGGGTTCAAGGATTATCCCAGATACCATCCAGACACGGTTCCCACTTGCTCACATGTAGAGGCCGTCAAGATATTCCAAACAAAGCACGATGCAAAATGATGTGCTCATCCAATGAGTGCTTGGACACAAACCGTGCAATGGACTAATTTGTGCACGAATTCAGGTATTTACCCGGCAAGAGATGGTAGTCTATAGCAACGCTCGTAAATTTACTAGTGTTGGTATATGTCATAATAAAGAGGTGCAGAGTCGGCATCCAATCTAGGCATGACGAGCCTACAGTGTCATTCAAGTGAGAGAATGATGCTAGCAATCCAGATCATGCCACAAGGCCGCTATGCAAAAGATATGAACAACACAGGAATCATAACAGATCTTGGAAGCGCCTGCCGCTACAGGCATGGCAGATATGTAACCAGAATGAATTGTTTGTACGAGTTCACGTCCTAGGATGATTTTATGCCTAAACGACGGCCAAATGTAGGGATTTGTGCGTTTTTCATATGGGATTGCATGCCCGGTAATGTAACTGCATAGAGACCCAGACGAATAGATGAAGCATGGTATTGGGATTGCATGCCCGCATAGATACGTATTCGCCACATCCTAGAAGGGAGAACCGAATCTAGCGTGTACTATGCATCCACGCACGAAAACCGCCGGATTCCTTATAAAGTTCCAACATAGATATGAAAAATTAGGCATGATGTGAACTCACACAATTGTTTATAGGCAAACTTGTAGAAGGGTATATGTTGACCAGCAAGACACGTATCCCAGATACGTATAAGATCATACTCGAGTCCATGGAGCAAATCCGCAGGGACGACCCCAAAATACTGAAACCTAGCTTTGTCAGAGACCGATTTTCAGATGCTCTAGCGAAAGTGTTCAGTGTGACGTATGATACATACAAGAGGTACGAGAAGGACGTGATTGACACCTTTGTAGAGGAAGCATTCATGTCAATATGGAATAGTTCCATCAGCAAAGAAGAGGCGCTAGAGATGTTCAGGACGACAGTCACGGAAGCCATCAAGATGGAGAAGAGTCACAGTCAGTCACGATCATCTAGGGCAGGAAGCAGTTTTGAAACCATAGTGCAGGAGCTGCTCAACATCATTGGAATACCAAGCGAACGCGTGACTAGAAGTGATAAAAAGTCGAGACTAAACAGAATCGACCTTGTCATACCAGATAGAGAAACAGCCGCTACGTCACCCGATAAGGCGCACTTCCTGTCCCTGAAGACGTCGTTGCGAGAGAGATGGAAAGAGGTGGTGGAGGAGCAAACACAAGGCCAAAGGACGCACCTGTTGACAATCTTGCAGAACGAAACACTATCCAACACGGTAGCACAGAACATTATTGATCATGGGATATTCCTGTACGTGCCCGACAAGATCAAGGACGACAAGTTTGCAGATGAGTCACGGATAAGAAGACTGTCGGATCTACCTGCAAACATAATGTGAGAGAACAACCTACCGCGCTCCACATACAGATCTGTGTCACATATAATTCCCGAATCAAACACTAATTCAGCATACCACATGAGCTTGTCCAACCCCCTTGCGTGTCCGACAATCGCCGTAATTAAATATCAGGAGATAGCATGCAATACACGGTAATGTCGAGAGGTTCAAGTTTCAGGTTCATAGATCTGTTCGCCGGGATCGGCGGGATGCGAATAGCATTCGAAAACGTGGGTGGAAAGTGTGTGTACAGCTCGGAATGGAACAAGTTTTCGGCGCAGACATACGAGACTAACTTTGGAGATGTTCCGGATGGAGACATAACGCAGGTTAATGCAACCGACATTCCAGATCATGACGTGCTTGCGGCCGGGTTCCCGTGCCAGCCTTTTTCCATAGCAGGCGTGTCAAAGAAGCGTAGTCTGAACATGCCCGACGGATTTGCGGATGAGACACAGGGAACATTGTTCTTTGATATTGCGCGAATAATCAAGAAGAAGAGGCCCCGGGCATTCCTACTTGAAAACGTCAAGAACCTCAAATCGCATGACGGTGGCCGAACGTTCAAGGTCATAATCAACACCTTGGAAGGACTAGAATACGACGTGCACCACGGCATAATAGATGCCAAGGCAGTTGTCCCGCAACACAGGGAGAGGATATTCATCGTGGGCTTTGACAGTCCCACGGACTTTGAGTTTCCGGAGATGCCAGAGACAGATCTGCAGCTCAGGAGTATACTGGATAAGCGGGTGCCAAAGAAGTTTACACTAGGCGACAACCTATGGAAGACATTACAGAGGCACGCGGCCAACAGCAAAAAGAAGGGAAATGGGTTCGGATATGGCATGGCAAACAGACGTGGAATATCGCGCACCCTCAGCGCAAGATACTACAAGGACGGGGCAGAGATACTCATACCGCAGAAAAGTGGTAATCCTAGACGGCTTACTCCGCGCGAGTGTTCGCGCCTCATGGGATTTCCAGATTGGTTCAAGATATCCGTGTCCGATGCACAGGCATACCGACAATTCGGAAACGCAGTAGTGCCGCCGGTTGTAGAGATGGTCGCAAGGCAGATGATTCCACACATCACAAGCAGGCGAAGACTCGCACCCATACAGCAGATTGCAAGTGCGGCGTTAAAGAACTAAGCTGTGCCGCATAACATGATTTTCTGGATTGTGAAAATAGCAGTAGATAATACCGTCTAAGAAACCTAGTAGATCCGACTAATTTTACCGTATCTTCATAATAAGAAATGTAAATTTTCTCTAGAAGCTCCAAAATTTGGTTTCCGGGATTTACAGCCCGTCGCAATGTTTACACTAACTTGATTCAAGATCTAAGTGTTTAGAAATTACTTTCATAAACTGGCCTGCGGCATACATCTGGAGTGGACCCCATGTTTTGCTACCATTTTTTGCTCAAATCCGAATGATTCCTACCCTCATTTATTTGTCATCTCCCATTGTTCGGTAAACTCTGCCTAGGTCATGTATTTGATAGTAGAGTGTATTCTCTTGATGTTGTAATCTGCAAAGGCCTCTGCAATTATTTTTTCTGCCTCTTGGTAGTTGACAAACTCATGAGGTCAGATGTACTCCTTTTTGAGAGTCTTGTGGAACGACTCGACGTGCCAATTCTGCTCCGGAGTGTTCTTCCAGATGAATTCATGTTTGCTTATTCCCAGAGCCTGAACTGCACGCCTAAAGTCGTGGCTGATGTACTGGTTGCCATTGTCAGTGCGTAGCCGTAGTTTGGAACAGTTCAGCTTTTCCGTGGCGACTGCGTTTGTGATCGAGTTGATTGCCACGCCCCTCGTGGCATGAACGTCAAACGCGTACGCGATCCACTTGCGCGTAAAGTAGTCTATCACGTTGAAGCATCGGTCATATGAGTTCACATCATGCCTAATTTTTCATATCTATGTTGGAACTTTATAAGGAATCCGGCGGTTTTCGTGCGTGGATGCATAGCACACGCTAGATTCGGTTCTCCCTTCTAGGATGTGGCGAATATGTATCTATGCGGGCATGCAATCCCAATACCATGCTTCATCCATTCGTCAGGGTCTCTGCAGTTACATTTGGCCGTCGTTTAAACACAAAATCATCCTAGAATGTGAACTTATACCATCTGTTGATGCCGCACCAGATGTACGTGATGTCAGTCTCCCACAGTCGGTTAGGGGCCTCGGGTTTGAAGAGCCTACGGCTTGCTCGGATGATGTCATTTTTTCTCTTTTGTGGCTGAATGTAGTCTATTTTGCGGTATATTCGTTGCACCTGCTTGCGGTTTATTGGAGTCCCAGTCTCACGCGCTATTTGGGCTACCATGCGCCGTGTGCCGTACGTGGGGCGCTTGACCGCAATGCGCCTGACAGTCCGGACGGCGCCTGCATCTACTGGGAATGTTCCTTGGATGCGCGGTGTAATACCATGCCTGTTTGGACATGCCGCAGTATCCCAGCGCCCGATTAAGGCCCATGTATTTCGTTATCTTGATGATCGCCTGCCTCCTCATCTTTTTGCCTCCTGCAAAGTTTTTTTTAAAACGTCGTTGGCTATGATAATTTCTGCGATTATGCGCTTGAGGTGTTCAATCTCCCGGCCGTGGCTCTTGTCAACGTTCCCATGTAGGGCAAGCGCCTGCTTGCCGCCCTGCAGAAATTTATCCTTCCAGTCCTAGAAGGTCGCAGGGGAGATATTGTGCTTACGGCACAACTCGGCGGCAGATATGCGAGTGATAAAAAACTCCACCACCACGTCGGCCTTGTCTTGTGAACTGCATCTCTTACTCATGCCCCGGATATCGCCTCCTGCGCCCTTAAGCATTCGATTTTGATCGGTCTCATTCTAGCAGGGTCCAGCCCAACATACAAGCAAATTTCGTAACATCTATAGCTGTTACCACATATTAAAAAAGAGATTAAAATCCCTTTGGCATGGTGCCGCGTGGTTTTGGCTTTGCCATTACCTGTGTCTGCGCCAAGCCGGCTCCAAAACTGATTCCATAGCCTACAAACGTCTTGGCAGGCGGATGATATGCCAGCCTTGACCTTGTTGCAAAGTATTGGTTTGACGGCTGTGTATATCCGGTAACCTTTTCCTTTTGCAGGTGCCAGCTTGTGGTTGCAGCCCTTCCTACCGGGGCGGTTCTTCGAACAAAGTACCTGTTTGCCGCCGGCGAATATCCCGTTACCTTGGCCCTGTACTGGTGAAAGTCCGTCATTGCCGCATTTGCATACGCATGCTCAAGCGAACCGGCCTCGGCCTGCTTTTCAGGCGCCGCCTCTTGTGCAGGAGGTTCAAATCCCTTTGGCAACGTACCTTTTTCCTTTTTAGGAGCAGGCTTTGGTGATTCCCGTACCTCCTTTGCAGGTGGTACTTTCTGTACTAGAGTCTCAAATCCCTTTGGCAACGTACCCTTTTCCTTTTTAGGTGCAGGTTTGGCCTGCTTTGCAGGTTCTGGCTTGGCTTCCATCTGTGATGAAAGTTTAGACAATTTTGCCTCTAATTCGGCAATCTTGGCCTCCAAGTCTTTTTTAGTTGTCCTCTTTGAGGTTGCCATGGGCATGTTGTCCGGCAAGGGGTTTATTTACATTTGGTTTGTGCCGGCGCACACACTCTGGTCGATCCTAGTTTCATGCCCGAATGTGTTGAGTCAGGTATAATGTCTCAGTCGATCTGATCTTGTACGTGCCGGCGCACCACGCGCGTGTTATCATATATACCATGACCAAAAACCATACCAATCACATACAGTTCGTCAAATATCATTGCTTATTCTGCCCTTCAATACAGATGCCAAGTACAACCGTAAAGTCATAAACACACACATGCAAGTTTTATAAACATAGGGAACGATATATCAGCAATGGATGACTTTGAAAGGGAGTATCCCGGTTTTGACTGGAAGAATACACCAGCATACAAGCATCCCGGCGGAAAGGACTGCCCCTGTCCAAAGCACGAGTACATCAGGGAGCAGATCAAATTCACAAAGACGGTAAACGAGTCCAGCAAAAAGGGCGCCGAGTCAACCAGAGTCACGCTCAAGTTTTGCCCGGATCATTACAAGGTATACATGGAGGAGGTGATTCCCGCAATGCCGTTAAAGTATAAAATCCTCACAAAGATCGCCATAAAGCTAGGAGCGATTCAAATCGAACACCTGACCCACATGCAGTCAGACATCTGCTTTTACTGCAAGTTTGGATCGGGCGGCTATGAAAAGAGGAATGAGATTTCGCCGCTAAACCCCTAGAACGGTTCGATCAGTATCTTGGGCCTGTTGGGAGTATCATGATGACACTTTTTGCCGCACAGCGGGCACCTCTTTCTATCCAGTAATATGCACTGGCATATGTGGGACTCGAAATAAACCTCTGCGGATTTCGTATGCTCGCCGGTGCCGTTGCAAAAGGTGCACTGGGCCGCCAGCAGTTCAATAATCCCAGAACCCCCGCAAACGGGACAAGTCTTTCTTCCCATTGTAATAGGTTGCCAGTACTTCAATCTTAAAGTTTTTTTTAGGTTTACACGGGTAATCCTGTCAAGCTTTATACAACATCTAGCGTAAAGAATGTCGTGCCAATAGCAGACATGCATGAGTTTATCGACGTCTTGGAGAGCGCAGGCGAGCTTAGGCGAGTCAAAACCAGTGTGGACCCAGACCTAGAGATAGCAGAGATCCTAAGGCGCACGATGTACGACTGTGGACCGGCGATCCTTTTTGAAAATGTAGAGGGCCACGACATACCGGTACTTGGAAATGCGTTTGGCTCCATGAAGAGGATGGAACTGGGTCTTGAGATGAACGACTTTACCCAGATTGGCCAGAGAATTGCAGACATGACCAAGATGGATATTCCGGCAGGGCTATTTGGCAAGATCAAAAAGCTGCCAGAATTATCAAAGATGACAGAGTCGTTTCCCAAGTTGGAGAATAGCGGCGCCGTAACTAAAATAGTAACCACATCGCCAAGGTTTTCCGAGATACCGATAATAAAGACATGGCCCAAGGACGCCGGGAAATTCATCACGTTTGGCATGGTAGCCACAAAGCATCCCGAGACCGGAGTAAGAAACCTCGGCGTATACAGGATCCAGATTACGGATGACACGCATGCACTAATCCACTGGCAGAGACACAAGCGCGGCGCGCACCACGGCGAGCTCAAAAGGGATGCGGGAGACAAGATAGAGGCTGCAATAGTCATCGGTGGCGAGCCTGCAACCGTGTTTGCCGGAGTGGCCCCGGTACCAGAAGGACTAGACAAGTATCTATTTGCCGGGATTACAAGGAAAAAGGGAATCAAGACCGTCAAATGCAAGACCGTCGATCTAGAGGTGCCTGCTAGTGCGGATATAGTACTAGAGGGGCTAATAGATCCCGCAGACCTCGGCGACGAGGGCCCGTTCGGGGATCATACAGGGTATTATACCCCCGTCGAAAAGTATCCGACGTTTACACTGACTGCGATGATGAGGCGCAGTGATCCGATATACCTTACAACGGTCGTCGGCAAGCCGGTCCTAGAGGATGCATATATCGGCAAGGTGATTGAAAGGTCGTTTCTGCCGCTGATACGGATGTTTCATCCAGAGGTGGTAGATTATTCAATGCCGCCGGCCGGATGGTTTCAGGGGATGGCGATAATATCAATAAAAAAGAGGTATCCGGGACAGGCAAGGAAGGTCATGATGGGCCTGTGGGGAACAGGTCAGTTATCGCTTACCAAGACATTCGTAGTAGTAGACGAGGATGTCAACGTGCACGACATCAATGATGTAATCTGGGCGATTACCACAAGGGCCGATGCTGCAAGGGATATCATGATAGTGAATAATACGCCGACAGATACCCTGGATCCGGCATCGCCGCGAGTCAATCTGGGATCAAAGTTGGGAATTGACGCGACGCAAAAGACTGCCGAGGAGGGCTATACCAGGGAGATCCAAGAGTTGGTAAAGCCCGATGACATAACAAAGAAAAAGGTGGACGACAGGTGGTCCAGTTACGGCATCTAGTGCGTCTGGATGGTTCTGTAAAAGTTGTCGCGCTCGGCGACTCGGTATCCAATTTGCTTGATGGAATCTATGATTAGCTTGCCGGTAAGCTCCGTTGAGCGCGCACCGGTACATGAGACTACCTCCTCGCCAATCAGCGTACCCCCAAAGTCATCGGCCCCGTATTGTAGAGCAAGCTGCGCCATCCCAACCCCGTTTGTAAGCCAAGAGGACTGTATATGGTTAATTATACCGTCAAAGACCAGTCTAGATATCGCAATCATTTTTAAGAGCTGCGTGCCGCCTGCCCCGTGCACCACCACGTTTTCTTTCTGCATCAGCGTGTTGTTTGGCTCAAAATTCCACGGGATAAACGCCATGAACCCGCCGGTCTTTTCTTGGAGCCGGGTTATCTTGGCAAAATGCTCAGCAATATCCTGATTTGATTCCACGTGCCCGTACATCATCGTGGCAGAAGATGGCAGTCCTATATTGTGGGCCTCTTCCATGATCCGCAGCCAGTTCGCGCTAGAAATCTTCTTGGGGCTAATCACGTCCTTTACAGTGTCGACTAGGATTTCTGCACCCGCGCCAGGTATCGACTGTAATCCAGATTCACGGAGCCGGTCCAGTATATCCCTAGTCGAGGTCTTTTCAACGTGGGATATCATGTCGATTTCAGAGGCAGAAAGGCCGTGGACACCAACCTTGGGAAACTTGGAGCGAATTAATCGGAATGCATCCTCATAGTATTCAATTCCCAAGCTCGGATTGTGTCCGCCCTGAATAAGTACCTGGCGTATTTTGAACATGTCCCATGCGGCCCTTACCCTGGATTCTATCTCGTCAAGGGTCAGAGTATATGAATCAGCGGCCCCCGGTGACCGGTAAAAAGCGCAGAACTTGCAGTCAGTAACGCAGACATTGGTATAGTTTAAGATTATATTATTCACAAAGGACGCCTTTGCGCCAAACCTCTTCCTTACAAGCGAGCCGGCAACTAGTCCCATGAGGTGCACGTCATCGGACTCTAGCAGGCGAGAGCAGTCCTGTGAAGAAATCCTCTGGCCTGCAAGCGCCATCTCCAATATGTCGCCCACATTACTGGCAGAAAGGTGCTCATTTATCAGACTCAATTGGCTAGATTCGCATAAAGTTGATATTTAATCCTTGAGTGTAAGGTGACCGCGTATGTTATTAGTCGAACAAATTTTCCTAGTCGATTACGCAGGCTGCATCCGGTAGTTATATACTCCAACAAGTAGGCAGGTTGGGATTCACAGCGCCAAAATAATTTCACAGATTGCTTTACTTTTCTAAAAAAACGCGCATATGGATCAGTGGATCTTATCACGCCCAATGACCTTTGAGAAGCGTGATCAGCGAGTATACAACTTGATAAAGGGAGCACCTTTCGGGACTGATACTAAACACCATAGTCAGGATCGTAAGCGAGCTTGACGCGCCGTACGTAAACAAGCCCAGAATAGGCGGCCCACGCGGGTATCCGCCCAAGGCCATGGTCGTCACGCGCATGATGCGGGACGCGGAGGGAAAGACGTTTCACGGGATCGCGTCGTACCTGCGCGCCCATCCGGACGTGGCAGAAAAGATTGGGTTTAGTCCCGGCAAGACACCCGCGGGGAGCACCATCAATGACGCCTATGCTAAGATATCCGAG